>NZ_JACHJT010000002.1:322564-645128 GCF_014203805.1 Lipingzhangella halophila
GTACCTGTGCTACGCGATCGTGGCCATCGGGATCGCGCTCGCGTGGGGACGCGGCGGCATGCTCACTCTCGGCCACGGGGTGTACTTCGGGTTGGGCGGCTACGCCCTCGCCATGCACCTCACGCTGGCGCGGATCGCCGAGGACCCGATGGCCCCCGGCGGCCTGCCCGACTTCATGGAATGGAGCGGGCTGGAAACCCTGCCGCTGCTGTGGCGCCCGTTCGCGCACCCCGCGTTCGCGCTCGCCGCCGTGGTAGCGGTGCCCGGCGCGGTGGCCGCGCTCCTGGGGTGGGCGGTGTTCCGGCAGCGCGTTCGCGGGGCGTACTTCGCCATCCTGAACCAGGCACTCGCCGCCGCCTTCGTGATCCTGATCATCGGGCAGCAGCACCTTACCGGCGGGACCAACGGGCTGACCGACTTCCCCACCTTCGCGGGCACCGACCTCTACTCCCCCGAGGCGCAGTGGGTGGTGTTCGTGATCGTGGTCATCACCACCGCCCTCATCTACCTGCTGTTCCGGCACGTGGCGGGCAGCCGGTACGGCGCCCTGCTGGTAGCGGTCCGCGACGGCGAGGACCGGGTCCGGTTCCTCGGCTACAACCCCACCTGGATCAAGACGTTCGCCTACACCCTCTCGGCGATGGCGGCCGGCATCGCCGGAGCCCTGTTCGTCCCGGTCATGGGCATCATCTCGCCGGAGATGCTCGGCGTGGTCCCGTCGATCATGTTCGTGCTGGCCGTGGCGATCGGAGGGCGGTACAGCCTCGCCGGCGCCGCGGTGGGCGCGGTGGTGATGAACGCCGCCCAGACCACCTTCTCCGAGAACTTCGCCAACGGCTGGCTCTACCTGCAGGGCGTGCTCTTCGTCGTGGTCATCGCGTTCGCGCCCCGCGGGCTGGCCGGTATCGCCCAGTCCATCGCCGCCACCGTCCAGCGCTCCTGGCGCGCCCGCGCCACGGGCGGGGCGGCCGGCAGCGCAGCCGGCGCACCCCAGGAAACCGACGCGTCCGGGAGTCCCCGATGACCCACCCACTGCTCAGCCTGAACGGAATCCGCGTCGCCTTCGGCGACTTCACCGCGATCGACGGCATCGACCTCACCGTCAACGAGGGCGAGCTGCGCTTTCTGATCGGCCCCAACGGCGCCGGGAAGACCACGCTCGTCGACGTGGTCACCGGCCGCACCCGCCCCACGTCCGGCACGGTCACCTTCGCCGGCCAGCCCATCCACGGACGCAGCGAGCACCGCATCGTCCGGACGGGGATCGGCCGCACCTTCCAGACGTCCGTCGTCTTCGAGGAGCTGACCGTCACCGACAACATCGACCTGGCCGCGCACTTCCGGCTCAGTCCCCTGGGGCTGCTGCGCCGCCGGCGCGGCATCACCGCGACCGTCGGCGGCGTGCTGGAACGCACCGGCCTGGCACCGCTCGCCGGCTCGCTGGCCGGAACCCTGTCCCATGGGCAGCGCCAGTGGCTGGAGATCGCCATGCTGCTCGCCCAGGGCCCGCGGCTGTTGCTGCTGGACGAGCCCGTGGCCGGAATGAGCCGCGCCGAACGGGAACGCACCGGCGAGCTGCTCACCGAGATCTCCGCCGACCACACCGTCGTCGTCATCGAACACGACATGGAGTTCCTGCGCCGCTACGCCCGCGACGTCACCGTGCTGCACGAAGGGCGGATCCTCACCGAGGGGACGGTAGGCGAGGTACAGGCGGACCCGCGGGTCCAGGAGGTCTACCTGGGCCGCAACCAGGTGACCGCGCCCGAACACGACGGCGGGGACATGCTGGTGCGTACCGCGAACGAGGAGGGCTGACATGCTGAGCGTGCACGGGCTCAGCGCGGGCTACGGTCGCGCCCGGGTGCTGTTCGGCGTCGACCTGGACGTCGCGGACAACAGCGTCACCTGCGTCATGGGGCGCAACGGCGTTGGCAAGAGCACCCTGCTCAACACCATCACGGGGCTGATCACCGCGACGTCCGGCCAGGTCACTTTCGACGGTACCGACATCACACGCCGGCCCGCGCACGCCCGCGTGCGCGCCGGCATCGGCTACGTCCCGCAGGGCCACGAGAGTTTCGCCCCGCTGACCGTCGCGGAGAACCTCGACGTCGCCTGGGAAGCCGCCGGCCGCGGCCCGCGCACCCTGGTCGACGGGGCGCTGGAGCTGTTCCCGCGGTTGGTACCGCTGATGGGGCGGCATGCCGGTGTGCTCTCGGGCGGCCAGGCCCAGCAACTGGCGATCGCCCGAGCCCTGGTGACGAACCCTCGCCTGCTGATCCTGGACGAGCCCACCGAGGGTATCCAGCCCTCCATCGTCGCCGAGATCGAGGAGGCCATCGCGACGCTGCACGCCCGCGGCATCGCCGTGCTGCTGGTGGAGCAGTACCTCGACGTCGCACTGCGCCTCGCCGACACCGTGACCGTGCTGGACGCCGGCGCTGTGGTGCACAGCGCCGCCCGCGAGGACCTGTCCACGGAACAGGTCCAGTCGTTGCTGGCGATCTGAGCCTCCGCCGCGCCGCGGGCCCGGTAGGAGAAGGCCCGCGGCGCGGCGGGAGCCGGGCAGCACCTGGTCCTCCGCTCGTTAACGCGTATCCCCGCGCCGCCCCACCTCTCCGCTTACGGTCCGGTGGTCGACCCCGCGCGCCGACAGCAGGTCGCGGGCCGGACCGGGCCGCCGGACCAGCGCCAGCAGCAGGTGCTCGGTGCCGATTCCCCGGTCACCCAGCTCGATCGCCTCCCGCAGGCTCTGCTCGAGCACCCGCTTCGCCTCCGACGTGAACGGCCGGTGCCCCGAGAACAGCCCGCGGCGCTGCGGCCTCCCGCCGGCCAGCGCGTACTCGCCGTGTGCCCGCTCGACCCGGCCGACGACCTCCTCGACGTCGATTCCCAGCGCGTCGAGCGCGGCCGCGTCCGCGCCGCTGAGCCCTGCCCGACGCCGCATCTCGCGCAGATCCCCGGCGATCGTGTCGGCCGATACCCCGTGCTCGGTGAGCACGGCGGCCGTCGTGGTCACCGGGTCTTCAAGGAGGGCGGACAGTATGTGGGTCGGGGTGATCTCGCCGGACCCCTCGCGTTTCGCCTCGCGCTGCGCCCCGACGACCGCCGCGCGGGCCTCGTTCGTAAACCGCTCGAACATCATCGCCTCCCGTGCTTCTTGTGCACCGCCTGCTTGCTCACACCCAGCTCCGCCGCGATCTCCTGCCACGCCCACCCCTGGGCGCGGGCGCTGCGTACCTGCACCGCCTCCAGCCGCTCAAGGAGCTGGCGCAGTGCGGCCACAGCGCGCAACCCGACCCTGGGGTCGCCGTCGCCGGCCTTCGCGGCGAGCTCCGTCGCGTCCGTCATGAGTCTCCTCCCTCCGTGCTCGCCATCTCCGCTGTCAATATAGATTGACACACACGAGCGCGTCAATGGAAGTTGACAACTGGCGCAGACGGGTTCCGGAAGGGCAACGGGAACGCCACCCTCGATGACCCGCGCCGGGGCGGGCCAAGCGGCCGGCTCGGCGATGCCGGGTCCGGACGCGCTAAGCGGCCCCGGCGATCCGTGTCGCCGTGGCCGGGCGGAAACGTCGGCCGGTGTATCGCGGCGGCCCGCTAACGGACCATGCCCGGGGCGGCACCCGCCACCGGGGCCGGAGGCGGGGCCATCATCGGACCAGGGCCGTCGAAGGGGGCGGGCATGGGGGCGGCGGTGAGGATGATCTGGGCGAGACGGGCCCGGGTGAGGGCGAGCCCGCGCACCAGCGGCGGCAGGGTGACGGCGAGCAGGACTCCGCAGGCGACATAGAAGGCGCTGTCCGTGACGTAGCCCCCGCCCACGTCGATTAGCTGGGGGAGGCTGACGTAGTCCGGGATCGCCCCGCGCAGGACCCAGCCGTACAGCGGCCAGGCGAGCGCGCCGACCGCACCGACCCACCAGGCGAACGTGAGGGACGAGCAGACCACCGTGACGGGGAAGGTCACCACGCCGTGCAGCAGATCCAGCCAGGAACGGCCGCTTCCCAGCGCGACGCGGAGGCGCGGCCCGATGCCCGGACCCGCGGGCGGGACCGGAGCAGCGGGCTGCGCGGCCCGCTGGTCAAGGATCTCGGGCAAGGCGTGGCGCTCGATATCGCCCAGCCGACGGGCGACGGCCAGGGTCGCCGCGAGCACGGGCAGTCCGATGCCGATGACCGCGGTGCCGATGCCGAGGGAGAAGCCGACCACCAGTAGCGCGAAGCCGATCAGGGCCAGCGGGAACGAGAAGAGAAGGTAGCGGGTGTCGGTGCTGAGGCGCGTCAGGAAGCTCATGGAAACGATATTGGCAAGTGGAGTCCCGGAGGTCAGACCCGCTGACATCCCAACCGTCGTAGGGATAGCCCTACCGTCGACCCTCGGGGCTCCCGAAGGCGTCGGCGACGACGACCCCAATGTCGGCCGTGGCCGAAGGGAAAGTCCGGTCCGGCAGCGCCACGGAGGCGACCGCGGCGTTCTATGGGCCGCCGACGCGCTCCCGCCGGGGCAGTGCCAGCCACAGGGCACTGCCGATGCCGATCGCCGCCGCGGCGAACCGGAGGAACAGCACCTTGTACGGGGCGTCGCCGAGCACACCCGTCACCTCGTCCAGAAGGAAGATCAGAACCGGCAGCGTGAGGACGACCAGCGCCCCAGCACGTGAGCGGAGCCGGTGCCGGCCGTAGACCCACGCCCCGATCAGCACCATGCAGAACGACGACAGCAGTTGGGGCAGCGCGATCCAGAGGGCGGGACCGCCCCACGGGCTTTCGAGCTGTTCGGGGGTACTCAACTCCATGTAGGCGAAGAACCGGGCGGTCGACCACGCGACGTAGAACGCGAGCGCCGCGAGGACCGAGAGAACGCCCCTGATCACCGTTGTCCGCTGGTCAGGATCCACTCGTGCTCCCTACCGTCGTGCTCGCACCGCGTCCGCGTCAGTTGTCCCCACGGTACTCCGGGGCGATGCAGGAGTCGTGCTGGGCGAAACTCCGTTCACCGTTCTCCGGTCCCTCCAGGATCTGGGCCTCGAAGGCACGCTGGATCTCCTCACTCCACCCGAAGGACGCGCCGAACGATATTCCCCCCGCCTTGAGCGAGCCACCGTACTCCTGCTCGTTCTTGGAGCCATGCGAGAAGTACTGCCAGAGCCGGCCCCTCTCGTAGAAGAGCCGATCCCACGGCGCCGCGTCCTCACCGGGATCCTGGGTGATGGTCCCGCCGTCCTCGGGGAGCGGGTTCATCATCGAGTCCATCGCGATGGGGGGCGGCATCAGACCGAGGTTACCCAGCATTTTCTCACCGATCTCCTGCTCCTCGGGGGTGTCGAAGTCGAGCTGGATCTCCTGGGTGCTGGATACGGACTGGGTCTCCTCGGCCTTCCCCGACCCCTTCGTCGTGTTCCCGTTCTTGTTGCCCTGCGGACTAGCCTCGAACCCGGCCTTGCTTTGCCCCTCGATGGTGACGGAGTACCGGAGGTTCTTCAACGAACCGTCCTCGTTACGCATAATCCGGGTGGCGCCGCTCAGGTTGGCCCCCGGGGCCCATTTGCCGCCCAGTGCCTTCAGCGCCCCGTCCCCGCTCCCTGTGTAGGTGTAGGTCTGGGCGGTCTTGACATTGCCCGGCTCGTCGTACCACTTGGCGACCTCGACGCTGGACCCGAGCTCCAGGTTCCAGTCGTCGCCGGTGGTCAGTCCGACCTTTTCGCCCGTCTGCACCGGGGCGCTATAGTTCTTGTTCTCCTCCACCCAGTCGGATATCGGGCCGTCGGCGTTGAAAGTGACCCCGAAGGTCCCACTCTTGATATCGGGCTCCGGGAGGTCGGGCGGTTCGTAGTGGCCGGTGGCCTCACCAATAGCCCGACCCATCTGGTACCCCTGGCCGGCGCCCCACATGTCCTGCTGCTCCTCGCGGCGGGTCTGCTCGATATCTTCTTTGAGCCGCTGGAACTGGTCCTCGCCGGTCTCACCGGGCTTCTCGCCCTGGAGAAAGTACATGTTGCCCGGCGCGACGAAGCCCTTGAGGCCCGCCCCGGCCTCCTTCTTCAGGGAGTCCTTTCCGGTGTCGACACCGCCGCCGCCCTTGAGATCCTTGCCAAATGCCACCGAGGGCTGCATTACCAGGAAAACCGTTCCGTCGGAGAGTGTCTGCTTCGCGTACTTGTACTCCGACCCGATCGAGAACACCCCGAGCTCGACCTCGCCCCCGACGGTCTCGGCGCGACTGTTCCGAACGCAGAACTCGGGGCTGAAGTCGTACTGCTCGTCCTCGCCGCTGCCGTCCGCCTGGTTCGACCCCTCGCCGCAGTCCTTCTCCGCACCTGTGGCGTTCTGCACCTCACACATGGCCTGACGGAGAAAGTCACCCACGCTGCCCGGAACGGACGCCACGAGCACGGCGGCCGCAATCCCCGATATCAGCATGATGAGCGCCGCGTACTCGATGAACTCGGCTCCGCTGTCGGCACGCCGCGGGTAGAGCCGTAGCAGGAAGCGGGACCGCGGAGCGGAGAGTGGGTGAACGGGGGGACAACGGCGAGACATATCCGAGCATTCTACGGATCATGGGACGACTCAGCACAGGGCGCACGGGCCCACACTGGGCCCAAGATCAACTGATCCCAGACGCTCGCGATTACCGGACGTAACAGAACCACCGGGACTCGTACCAGAGAGGGATGCCAGAGGCGCGCCGCTGCCCGGTCGCACCGGAGACCGCGCCCTCTCTCCAGGGCGCTCCGCCCCCTGGAGAGAGGGCGGAGCGCGGCAGCGCCCGAAACCCGGGCCTTCCCCTACCCGGAATCGAACACCAGTTCCCATCCTAGCAAAACCGGTCCGCCCGCGCCCGACCACATCCTGCGGCGCGTCGCCGATACCGCGGCGGGCTTAAACCGTCGCCTCGCTCTCGGTGACTCGCTCGTCGACCGCCTCGGCGATCCCGGTGGCGGCATCCAGGGTCTCCTCGGGCTCCTGCTCCGACCCTCCGATGAGGCGAACCGACACCAGCAGGTTGCGGTCGCTGAAGGCCACCGACGCGAACGCACCGCCAGGGACCGCCGGCTCCTCGTCATCACCGGCCCGCCTCGTCCCGGTAACCAGGGCCGACCGCCCGCCATCGCCGAGCTCGTTCTCCCGCATCCGGACATCGCCCACCTGGCCATCGTCGAGGTCAACGGCCTCACCTCGGCCGTCCTCGCCAAGCTGCTCGTCCACCTGCCGGTTCCGGTCCCAGATCGTGTCCCGCACGTCGGCGTAACCGCCATCGCGCGTCTCCGGGTCGAACCGTTCCACGTCCAGGACCAGGACCGCGCCCGGAGACTCGCCGGACTCCGAGGTAGCACCGCAGCGCAGGGCCTCGGCGACGACCTTGTCGCCATCGCTGTCCGTGCCGAGGTCCGTCGCTTGGTCACCCAGCTCGGGGTACTCCGCGAGCAGCTCCTCGGGAAGGTAGTCCGCGCACTCGTCCATGGCGGCGTAAGCGGGACCGGGCCGGGTGATGCTCCAGGCGACCGCACCGGCGACCACGAGCAGCAGTGCGGCCCCGCCAGCGATTCCGGCGACCAGCGCTCCGTTGCGCCGCGGCGATTCCGAGGATGGCGGCGGCCCGGCTGGGCCCTCGCCATGGGGGCCGTCCAACGGCGTGCCATCGCCGGAGCGCGGGGACGAAGGCTGGGCCCGTTCCTCGGATGGCGGATCCTGCTGACTCGGAGCCGGGGAAGGCCCGCCGGGAGGGTCGCCCTCGGGCGGCTGGGCGGGGGAACCATCGGGGCCGGACGGGGGAGTCGGCGGCTGACTGGCCATTGGGAACACCTGGGGGCCGGGAGCGGGGTAGGGGCGGACGGGCATCCGGCAGGGCCGGGAGTCCGTGCCGGCATCATCTCTACATCACGTCGCGCCGTCCCGCAGCACTGGCACCCGATTCCCGCTCCGATCGTGACGAGAAGGAATCCCGCCGCGCGGCGGCCACCGGAAAGGATCACACGCACGGTGAACCGGCCGGGCACACGCCTCATACGCGCGCCCGGCCCCAGACCGCGCCGGGGAGCGCGAGGCGGGCTCCGCGGAGACCGCGGTGCTGTCAACGCCCACCCCGCGCCCCGCGGGCAACTCAGCTCGTGATCTTGCCGGCCGAACCGGTCCCCTCGGTGACACTGATCTTGCGCGGCTTGGCCTGCTCGGCCACGGGAACCCGCAGGGTGAGAACACCGTCAGCGTAGTCGGCGGAGATGTTCTCGCCGTCGAGGGACTCGCCCAGGAACAGCTGGCGGGAGAAGCTTCCGGACGGGCGCTCGGCCATGACGACCTCGCGGCCCTTGGTCGCGTCGTCCCGCACGGCCCGGACAGTGAGGACGTTCCGCTCTACCTGCAGGTCGATCGAGTCGGCGCGGACGCCCGGCAGGTCGAAGTGCACCACGTAGGTGTCCTCGTCCCGGTAGGCGTCCATCGGCATCGTCAGCGGCCGCGCCGCCTCACCGAGAAGGCGCTGGGTAAGCCGGTCGAAGTCACGAACCGGATCAGTGCGCATCAGCATCGTGGAACCCCCCGTAATAGCCTCGCGAAGGCTGACTGCTCCCCACGCGGTTCACTACCACGATCCCGCGGCCAGTAACGCGCGCCGAACGTAAACAAAGCGGCAAGCGTGCCGCCGAAGGCCCGGCGCGGCGGGCGGAGCGCGGCCGGAGCGGCGCCTCCGGTATCCGGTTAAAGTGGGCGCGATGGACCAGTTGCACGGTGATCGCGCCACATGGCGGTTCGATGGCGAGTCGGTGCTGATCCGGTACCACACCGGACGGCGGACCGACTCCGTTCTCGACGCGCTCGGCCAGTGCGTCCTCCCCCTGGCCGCCATCGCCTCGGTGGAGTTCCGGACCGAACGCCGGGGCGGGTGGGGCCGCTCCCGGCACTGGCGGCTCCGGGCGCGGCTGGACCACAAAGCCGACCCCTACGCCGCGGTCGGCTCCATGCTCACAGAGGCGAGCGACCCGTTCCTGCTGACCGGCGACGCCGACACCGAGCTCGTCGCCGAGTACTACGCCGAGCAGCTCGGCGCCGCCGCATCCGCCACCCGCGAGACCGGGGTCAGCGCCCCCGCCGGTCTCGCGACCCACCTGGTTCCGCCGCTGCCGCTGCACATCCAGACCGTGGAGGGCACGGCCAGTTTCGACGGCACCAGCGCCGTGCTCACCTGGTCGGGATACGAGGCACGCTCCCGAAAGCGCAAGCAGCAACGCCGGGAGTTCCCCGTGGCCCGGATCGCGCGGGCCGAGTGGGTTCCTCCCACGTACTCCGGCTACTTCGGGTACCTGCGCGTTGTCGAGCGGGCGGACCCCGACGCCACAGGGCTGACCGCCGTCCGGCGCTACCTCGGGGGCGGGGAGCAGCCGGCCGACTCCGCGGCCACCGCTCCGGAGCACGACCTCGCCTGCCTGCGCTTCCGCGGTTCGCGTGACCAGGCCGAGGCGCTGCTCCTGGCGGCGACCATCACCGCACACACCTGGGTCCGCGACAAGCACCAGTCGTGACCAGCGGGCCCCGCGCCCGGAGAGCCAAGCCGCGCACCCCTTGAGTGGCGCACGGCGGACCGTGCCGCGCGACCGCCGTGTCCGGTAGCCCCGGCCAGCCACCACATCCGCGCGGCGCGGCACCGTCCGGCCGGACCGGCGCCCACTACAGCAGCGTGGTCTGCTCGACAGCGGGCTCAGGCGCCGCCTCGGAGCCGCGCCGCGCACCGCCGTTGCGGTGCTCACCGGAGCCGCCGGACCGCGGCAGCCCATGCCTGCGCGCGGCCTCGCGCACCCGCGCCGTGACCACGTTCTGGTAGCTCTTGGGCGCGTAGGCCCCGTTCCGGTACAGCTTCAGGTAGCGCGGAACGAGGTCGGGGTGCTCCCGCTCCAGCCACGCCAGGTACCACTCGCGCGCTCCGGGGCGCAGGTGCAGGACCAGCGGGGTGACGCTGGTGGCGCCCGCGGCGGCGATCGCGGCGACCGTCTCCTCGACCTGCTCGGGGCTGTCCGTCAGCCACGGGAGGATCGGCGCCATGAGTACCGAGCAGCCCACCCCGCGGTCGGCGAACCGGCGGACGACGTCGAGTCTGCTGCGCGGGCGCGGGGTGCCCGGCTCGACCGAGCGCCAGAGAGCATCATCGGTGAACCCCACCGATACGGCGAGGCTGACGTCGGTGACCTGCGCCGCCTCGACGATGAGGTCGATGTCGCGCAGGATCAGCCGCCCCTTGGTCAGAACCGAGAACGGGTTGGCGAAATCGCGCAGCGCGGCGATGATCCCGGGCATGAGCTGGTAACGGCCCTCGGCCCGCTGGTAGGGGTCGGTGTTGGTGCCCATGGCGATCGGCTGGCCGTTCCAGCGCGGGTGCGCGAGTTCGCGGCGCAGCAGCTCGCCGGCGTTGACCTTCACCATGATCTTGGTGTCGAAGTCGCGCCCGGAGTCAAGGTCGAGGTACTCGTGCGAGCGGCGGGCGAAGCAGTTGTGGCTAACGACTCCGTTCGCGAGAAAGTCCCCCGTTCCGGTGGTGATGTCGTAAAGGGTTCGTTCCTCACCGAGGTCCGAAACCGAGACAACGCCGAGCTGGGCATCCGGCTTGAGGGCGACATCGTCGACGCGTCGTTTCCGGCTGATCGCGGGATCGGTCAGATGGAAGAAACTCAACCGTTCGCTGAGCCCACCGGTCAGCCGCACCACACTCATGTTCGGTTTCGGAACCTCCAGGGTGTAGTGGAAGTCGAAACGCTTCAAGCCCAGGCTGATCGCCGTGGCGACCTCGCTGTCCGTACTGAAGATGCGAAGTACCCCTTGGGAACAGCTTCCCTCCGCGTCGAAGATCCCGGCGAGAAACCCCGTGCGCCAGTCGTCTGACGGAGCGACCGGCCATTCCACGAGCTCGGAGAGGCGCTCGAACGAGGCTCGCCGCGACGTCCGAATCGCCGTGATCGGGCGCCGTTCCGCCGTCTCTGCGGAGAAATCGCACCGCTCGGTGCGCACCCCGAAATGAGCGAGGTAGGTCGCGGCACGATCCAGCGCCTCGTCATCAGCCAACGCCAGGCGGAACCGGTACACGCTATCGGTCCGGCTCCCTGATCGCGGGTAGTGGTCCGCACCGAGACGCGCGTCCCCGCGAATGATCCCGCAGAGGTACCCGCGCCGGTAGGCGTCGGTCTGTTCGGGACCGGCCGCGTACTGACCGGTCCCGATCAACGTGTTGCTGGTGGTGAGATACGGACGGCGCTGGTGCCCGGCCATGGCGCCGGTCACGTACTTCCAGCCACGGTCCGTCAGGAACCGGTGGTCGCCGCTGGCGATGAGTGTGGTGCCGTCAGCCAGGGTCACGCGATAGGCCCGCTCCACCGTCGCCCAGTGCGCCAGCACCGTCGTCGGCGTGTAGCGCCGGTACTTCCCCACGCGCCGTGTCCCGTAGATCCGGTCGCCGACCCGGATCTTTGAAAGCGACCTGGTCCGACCGTCGGCCATGAGGACCGGGGTGTCTCCGGCCAGGCAGTAGACACACGCGTGACTGCACCCCCGGTACGGGTTGACGGTCCAGCGGAACGGCACCGCGGAAGCCCCGGGCACCCGGTTGATGATGGAGCGGGCGTGGATCTCGACGGCCACCGCCTCGCTGTCGTCGCCGGCGTGGATGGGCCCGGCTCCGGGTGCCGCCAGCCCCGCGCGGCCGGTCCCCCGCTCGTCGGGCATTGCGACGGCGGCACGCTCGAACAGCGCGCCGTCGTCCGTGTCGTCTCGCAGATCTTCCCACCGCACAACACTTATTCGAACACACGTTCGCGAATCGTGTCCAGTGCGGGCAAGTCCCGGCCGCATGTGAGAAAGCATCCGTGCCCGGTCAGTACGTCCCTTTAGGAGCGTGAACCGCCGGCCGGCGCGACCGCTCCGGTGATTGCGAGGAGGACTACATGGCACACACCGAGGTCGACGCGCGCCGCCTGCCGCCCGCGTCGATCATCGAGGGAGCGGCCGGCGGCGTGGTGGGCGCCATGGCGATGACCGGCACGCGGGAGCTGGCGCGCGGGTTGGGACTGATCGCGCAGACCCCGCCCGAAGCGATCCTCCAGAAGGAGGTTCCCCAGCTGCTGAACCGCATCCCCGAGGAACGACGCGTCGCCACGATCCAGCTCGCGCACTGGGCGTACGGGGCGTGCGCGGGCGCGGCGTACGGCCTGACACCGATCCGGCTGCGCGACCACCGGCTCTCGGGGCCGGTCTACGGGGTGCTGTCGTGGGCGTTCTTCGAGTTCGCGCTGGCGCCCGCGCTCGGCCTCGCCCACGCCCACGAGTCGCGTCCCCGCGCACGCGCCGCTCTTTTCGCCGACCATGTGCTGTACGGCCTGATCCTCGGGGCGTCGCCCAGACGGCGCCTGCTCAGGAAGCGCTGACGCGCCCCCGGGCGGGGCGCTGGCGTCTCGGTCCCGCACCGCGCGGAGACCCGCCGCCTCCGGTCGTAGGCGGCCAACCGGCCCCGCCAACCACCAGCCGGTGCCCGCATGGCGGTTGGCGGGTACGCACGGCCTTCGCGAATCAGCCCATCCCGCGGTTCGGACACGAGACAGGTGCCCTCTGGTGCGCCCGTTTACCGGCCCCGGGAGAGGGATCGCCCGTTCCCTCCGCAATTCCGGCGGAAATCCCCTCCGATGGCGCGTCGTCGTGCTGAGCCGCACGTCCGCGGCCTAGCGTCGGTTACGGGTTGGGGTTCGGCCTGGCGGAAGGTACGGCCGGCGCTGCGCACGCCGGCCATGTTCCGCGGCGGCGCTTGGGCGCGGCCGGAATCCTCGGAGGGGTACGACATGACCACTGACAGCAACCCGGGCGAGACCACCGAGCGGGTGGAGCACCTTCTGCGGGAGCTCGCCAAGTCGGATCCGGCCGCACACGAGCTGGCCGAGGAAGCGCTCGGGCTCATTGTGGAGCTGTACGGCGTCGCCCTGGGGCGCATCGTGGAGTACGCGGGGCCGGCGACGGCCAGCGCCGAGGCGGGGGACGACCACGCCGGCGGAATCTCGACGCTGGACCACCTGCTCGCCGACGACCTGGTCGCCAGCCTGCTCGTGCTGCATGACCTGCATCCGCTCGACACGAGCGCACGCATCCACCAGGCCCTGGAACGGATCCGGCCGTACCTGGGCGCACACACGGGCGACGTCGAACTCGTGAGCGTCGACGCCGAACGCGGCACGGCCGTACTGCGGCTCCGCGGCAACTGCGACAACTGCCCGTCGTCGGCGGAGACCGTCCGGAAGTCCATCGAACAACTGGTCGCCGAGGCCGCACCCGAGATCGAGGAGGTCCGGATCGAGG
Source organism: Lipingzhangella halophila (assembly GCF_014203805.1). Taxonomy (GTDB): domain Bacteria; phylum Actinomycetota; class Actinomycetes; order Streptosporangiales; family Streptosporangiaceae; genus Lipingzhangella; species Lipingzhangella halophila. The sequence continues at coordinate 335,895 of NZ_JACHJT010000002.1, forward strand.
GAGTCGCCGATCCGGAAGCGGAGTACGCCGAGCCCGACCACATCGTGCTCGCCAACGGGCGGCCCCGCCCGGAGGAGCACGCGATGGCCTGCACGGTGCCGGGCCGGCTGGCCGGGCGCACGCCGGCCGGCGACTGACAGGCGGGGTCAGCGTTGGCCGTGGTGGCGGCCCCGTACAAGGCCGCCGCCGCGGGACGACGGCCGGCGACGCACGAGGAGGGCGGGCCGTGAGCATTGAGCGGGTGAGTGCCGTAGCCGACGCGGTGCTGTTCGGCGCTCAGCCGCACAGTCCGCACCGGCCCCCGGCGGCGCGGAACCAGGCCGGCTGGCAGTTCGGCACGCTCGCCCCGCCGGGGGCGCCATCGGAGGATCCGAACGCGTCCCGGACCGAGTGCGTCGTCGAGGTCGGCACCGGAACGGTGCTCCACCTGCTGGTGCGGTACGTACCGGGCTGGGTGTGCCGGCCGGCCGGGGACGACGCCGGCGCGCGTGCGGAGAGACGGGGCAACAGCACGTTGCAGGAGGTCGGCGCTGCCGTCCCGCTCGACGGTCCCCCCGGAGGCCGGGAGATACCGCTGGCCCTCCCGGACGGCGCGCGGGGCGCGGAGCGGGACGGCTCCGCCGGTCGGCATCTCACCGGCCTGGTCACGGTGACGTCGACGCCCCTGTCCATGCCGCGGCGCGTGGTCAGGGTCGGCGTACACGTGGCGAACCGCACGCCGTGGCGCACGGGCCAGGAACGGGCCACGCGGGAGAGGGTTCTGCGTTCCTCGATGGTCTCGGTGCACACCGTGCTCCGGGTGGACCACGGGGTGTTCGTGTCCCACCTGGAGCCGCCGGAATGGGCCGCGCCAGCGGTCGCGTCCTGCCGGAACAAGCACACCTGGCCGGTGCTCCTCGGGCGGCCGGGTGAGCGCGACCTCATGCTCTCCTCGCCGATCATCCTGGCCGACCACCCCGAGGCGGCACCGGAGGGCCCCGGCGGTCCGCGCGGCGCCACCGGAGTCGACGAGATCGCCAGCCCGCGCACAACACCGCATGCCAGGCGGGGTGGAACGCGGAACCGCCCCTCGGCCCGCCCGTCCGCGGCGCGCACGGTCAACGGCGCCGACGGCATACCACCGGAGACACTGGACCGGCTTCGCGGCACGCTGCGCTGGCTTGACGGCGCCACCGCATGGATCCCGGCTCGGCGTGCCGAGCCGGCCCCGGGTGCGGAGCTAGCCGGAGCGCCCGGCGCTGCCCGATGGGCCCCCGCTGCGGACAGCGGTACCTCCCGCGGCGCCGGCGAGGTGGCCGTGCCCGGAGGAATGGCGGTACGGGGAAGCCGGGTGCGGGTGCGTCCGGACGCGGACCCCGCCGCCGCACGTGCCGCGGTCCCGCGCGATGCGACCGGCACCGTCGCGGGTATCTACGTCGACGTCGACGGCACGTGCTTCCTGGCGGTCGCCCTCGACTTCGGACCCGCCTTCTGCCAGGAACGCGGCCGGGTGCTGTTCCTGCACCCCGACGACGTCGAGCTGTCCGAGGACGCGAACTGACCGGGCCGGGTACGCCGGTCTTCCGGCGTACCCGGCGGCCAGGCCGGCCGGCGCAACCAGGGCGCGGTCTCGCACCTGCTGTACGGACCGCGGCGAGGCTCAGTTGGTCCCCACCGGCGCGTTCCGCGTGGCCATCTGGCGGCGGCGGACCGCCTCCAGGGCCCAGACGACCGCGGCGCCCGCCACGATGTGCATGACCGACAGCGCGAGCTGCGTCACCAGGTCGCCGTCACTCATGAACGCGCCGGCGATCGTGGCCAGGGCCAGCGCCCCGCCAACGACCTGCGCCAGCCGCAGGAAGCCGATCCAGGCAAGGGCCAGCAGCACCGCCGCCCCGAACCCGATGGCCAGGGGGGCCACCGAGAACTGCACCACCGTCCAGGCGGTGATCTCGTGTACCCCGTTGGCCTCGTCGAAGACGAAGGAACCGCCCAGCACGTGGCCTATGCCCAGGACGGCGAGGTTGGCCAGCGTCGCCGCCACGATCGCGATCCCGCCGGCCTGCCACCAGCTCAGGCCCGGGCGACCGCCGCCCATCGCGCCTTCGGCGGTTCCGCCGGAAACACTCTTCGTGCCGGCGCCGGGTTCCGGCACGCTCTCGCGAACTGACATTGCGAATCTCCTCTGGATGGTTCTGCTGGAGGCTTTCCCGACCCAGCCTGAGACCTCAACCAAACTTTAGGTCAACCGGAACCGAGCAATCCCGGAATGTGTCCTCCGCCACACCAGACCCCCGGTGTCCAGAACCGAAACCCCTACTCCCGGGGCCCACCGGCCCCACCCGCCACAAAGGACAGCGATCCGGCCGCACACCCGCGGCCGCCGCGCCGGCGGCAACGGCAGCGCCATCGCAGTGCCGACCCGCGGCACGCCGCCGGCCCGATTCGACGGACGTTGGCTCCCCGCCTACGGGCGGGACCTGCCCGCACTGGCAGTCTCGCCGCCCGGGAAGGCCGGAACAGGTTTCCCGGCTCGGGACACGTGACCCGCCGCGGGCGGCACCCCCGTCCCGATCTCGCCTACGGAATGTGATGTTGCCCCTGGGGCGATAATGGCGGAGCCTTGGCGTTCCGGGGGGAGCCGGGGACAGAACACCGCCCCAAGCGTGAGGGGACGCAATCTCGTGTCCGAGAGCCACTCCGACGAGCCCCGGGACGTCGCCCCGGACGACCTCCTCCGGGTATTCGAGGCGCTGCGCGCCCGGCCCGAGACGGGTGACCTCCGCACCCAGCGTCGTCTGGAACGACTGGCGGCACGCCGGCTGCCGCCGGTCATCCCCGACAAGTCCCCCCGAGGTGGCATCGCGGAACCACCGCCGGTCCTCGACCTGGAGCTCACCGACCCGGCAGACCGCGAACACGTCATCCGCCTGCTGCAACAGCGTTGCGGCAGCCATCCCGTGTGGGTACTGCCGCACGACTCGGCGCATGCGGCGAAGGAGAACCCCGGGAACGAGCAGGGCGAGGAGGGGGACGACGGAGAGCAGCACAGCGCGGACACCAGCGGACTGCCCCGGCACGGCGGCTCCGGAGAAGGCGGCAACGCGGTCAGTACGCGCGAGCTGTACAAGGAACTGCAACGCCTCACCGAGGGTTTCGACACCGCCCCCAGGGCCGACGCGCTCGGGCGCGGACGGCAGGCCCCACCCGCGCCGCGCTTCCGCCGGCTGCGGTCGCTGCTACTCCTCAACAGGGTCGGACTGCGCGCCGTCTACACGCGCAAGGAGCGCCTCCACGACGAGCCCGAGGAGCACAAGGACGTCTCGCTGCCGCCGAAGGACCGCGAGAGCGAGGGAGCCGTCATCGAGGCCCTGCGCGAGGTGAAGGCCGGGCTGAAGAACCGTTCCTCGGACGACGACCCGCGGTGGTCAGCCATCTACTCCCGGGTGTTGCGGCGGGTGTCCGCCCTGGTCGCCCGAGTCTCCGCGCTGGTGACCTTCGGCAAGCTGGACGAGAAGGTACTGACGCCGGTGTCCTTCGTGGTCAGCGCCATTGTCACGGCCGCACCCATCGCCTCCCTCAGCCTGCTCTTCGAGCAGTTGGACAAACTTGTCACGGTCGGCGCCGCTGCGGTGCTGCTCCTCGTGTACACCGTCCTGGCGCTGTTCCTGTTCCTGCCATGGCACCGGTTCCGTTGGCTCAACCGACACCGCTACCCCCTGGAACCGGGGCAATCCACCCCACGGGCGCCGCAGGGCCACCAGCACAGCCCCTCCCAGGAATCCGACCAGTCTTCTCCGGAAGGGCTGCGGAACCACCGGCAACGCGGTATCCGGGTGCTGAACGTGCTGTACAAGCATCGCGACGCGACCGCGGATCCGGACGCCGAGCACGGCTGGAACCCGCCCGGCATCCACCGCCTCGGCGTCAACGCCTTCCTTGACGACCTGGACCGCGTCTACGGCAACGGCCACCCGGCGCACCGGTGGCTGCCGCGGCGCAAGCGGCACCGCCGCCCAGTGCTCATCGTCGACCAGGAACGGGTGGGCAACGCGGGCCGCTACCTGGTTCGCCTGATCGAGGACGAGCGGCTGCGGCGCCGGTACCCCGACCCGCTCCTCATCGTGGTGGTCCGTACCTCCGCGACGCCGATACTGGCCAGCGGGATCCGTCCGGAGCGGCACCCCGTACTGCCTGAGGCGCGCGGCAAGCCGCCCTCCGACCACCGGCGCGTCGTGGCGTGGCGGAACGCGCGCCACGCCCACGGAACGCTGGGGCGGGAACGGCTCCTCACCTTCACCATCCGGGCCTGTGCCCCGGAAGTCTGGAAGAACGCCTACCGCGAGAAGCGCCCCGATTCGGTGTGGACCCCGCTCGCGCTCACCGGGTTCTGGTCGGCCGGAGTCGGCACGGCCGCCGTACTCGCCCTGGTCGCGGGCAATTTCGTGGTGCCCGCCTACATCCAGGCCAACAACCCCTGCGTAAAGGAGGGTGTCCGGCCGCCCAGCGGCATCCAGCGGGTGGGCCAGGACTGCGTCGGCATCACCGACGGCGGGTTCCACTTCGACGATCGTCTGGAGAACGCTCAGGACGTGATCCGCGACCAGAACGACGAGGTGGCCGGCGAGGACCACGTCACCATCGTCTATATCGCCTCGATGAGCGTGACGACGCAGGACAACAGCGACCTGGCCGGGGTGCAGGGTGAGCTGTACGGTCTCGCCCAGCGCCAGAAGCTGCACAACCGGCGCGACGACGTCCCCGCTATCAAGCTGCTCCTCGCCAACACCGGCCAGAACTGGGAGCACGCTCAGACCGTCGCCGACCAGATCGTACGGCGTGCCGGCGACGACCACGCCACCAGCGACCGGATCCTCGCCGCGGTCGGTCTCGGGCACAGCGTGCGGCCCAACACCAGGGCTATCACCACACTGAGCGCCGCACAGATCCCGATGGTGGGCACCACCGCCACCTTCGACGAGGTCGCCCACCTGCCCACGGGCCGGCCGAGCCCGTACTTCTTCCCGGTCGCGCCGTCCAACAGCCGGATCGCCGAGCGCGCCGCCCAGTGGGCCCACGCAGGAGTGCGGTGGTCGAGTAGCGACGGCACGGCGTGGGACCTCGACCCCGCCGCCACGGCGGTCGCGATCGCGGACAACGAGGAGGGCGAGAGCTACGGCCCGCACCTGGCCATCCAGTTCATGCGGGAGTTCCGCGAGCGCGGCGGCCAGGCGTGGTCCGCCGGTGGCCCGTACCCGGAGATCACCCTTCCGGAGGGGAGCCGACAGCACAAGGGCGTCCTGCCCTACCGCCGCGAGGGGACGAGCCACTGGGAGCGCCTGGCGGACGTCTGCGCCGACCCGCCGGACCTCATCTACTTCGCCGGGCGGTCGGTCGAGTTCGAGGACTTCTACACCCAGATCCAGGAAGAGGGGCGGTGCGCCGAGGGGGACGTGACCATCCTCGGCGGGGACGACATCGCCAAGTACGTGGCCGACAACGAACAGCGGCTCGCCAACGCGGAGGGCTTCCCCGTCTACTACACGCCACTGGCGGCCAGCGGTCCGTGGAGCCAGTGCTCGGACACCGAGCACTCGGTGTACAACGAGCTCGCCGACCTCATCGGCGGCACCGAGGACGGCCGCGCCGCCAACCCCGACACCGCCCCGTCGATGGCGCACGCGGCCGTGGCCTATGACGGCCTCCGGGTCCTCGACCGGGCACTTCTCCGCGACACCCTCGAACGGCCCAAGGAGAACGACGGGAGCGAGGACGACGAGTTCACCCGGCTCCGCGGGTCCCTCCTCGCCCGGATCCAGGACACCTCAGACACCTACGGGCCGACGGGAGCGCTCCGGTTCGGCGATCCCAGTTCCGGGAACTGGTACGAGGACCAGCTGGTCCAGCTCGTCCTGGCCGGCCCCGAAAGCGAGTCCGCCGACACCGGTGAGACCGAGTGGCAGCGCGTCGTCGCCGCGCACGGGCGCATCAACGAGACTGACCGGGCACCCGAGGGGTGCGAGACCGAGAACGGATACTCGGGGCGGGACTGACGGAGGCCGACCGCGGCCCCCCGCTCACTCTCGTACGTGAGCCGCGCCGCGTACGCCGCCGCGGCCCGGTCCCGGTTACCGGGGCCGCGGGCCCACCTGGTCAGCGGGGCGACCCGCTGGCGCGTCTCCCCCGCCGCCGACCAGGTCCTCGTGGTGCGGCCCCGCGCCGCTCAGCGCCCGCGCCACTGCGACCTGCGCCCGGAGGTGAAGGCCGCCACCCCCGACCGGAAGTCCTCACTGCCGTAGACGCGGTCCACGATGTCGGTGCCGTCGGGAACACCCTCCGCCAGAAACCGCCGTGTGGTCTCCTTGGCGGCCCACATCGTGAGGGGTGCGTGACCGGCGAGACGTTCCGTCAGCTCGCGGGTCGCCGAGTCGAGCTCTCCATCCGCAACGAGACGGGTGAGGAACCCCGCTCCGTCGGCCTCCTCGGCGCTGAGCAGGCGCGCCGTCAGCAGTAGGTCCATGGTGCGCGTCGGGCCGAGATGGTGCACCAGGAGCGCCTGGATCGGCGGCGCCAGGCAGTTGCCGAGCGTGCGGGCGATGGGCACCCCGAACTGGGCCGACTGGGTGGCGACCCGCAGGTCGCAGGCTGCGGCCAGGCCCAGCCCGGCGCCCACGCAGTAGCCGCTGACCGCCGCGACTGTCGGCTTGTCCACCTGGATCAACCGGTTGATGACCGCATCAACGTGCTCCTCGTAGGCGACACCGTCAGCGCCGCCTTCGAACTCGGCGAACTGCCCGATGTCGGTTCCGGCGACGAACGCCTTCTCGCCCGCCCCGGTGAGTACCATCGCGCGGACATCGTCGTCGCGGTCGGCCTGCTCGCACGCCTCGACCAGACCGTCATACATCGCCCAGGTCATGGCGTTGTGCCGGCTGGGCCGGTTGAACGTGACCGTCAGCACCGGACCGTCCACCGACACCAGGAGCTCGTCCGTGCCCACGTCGGAGGCGGGCTGCCCGCCCGTCATGGCCGGCCTACAGCGATCGGCGCGAGGTGCGGGGCGATCCAGAAGCGGTCATACGCGGGTGTGCCGACCGCACCGTAGTCTGCGTTGGCGATGGCGTCCTCCTTGCGGTCAACGGCGGTCGCGGCGCCGCGTGAGCAGCTTCACGTCGTTCACGATGGTAAGCGTCACCGAATTCGCCGTTCACACGAGGTCCGGTGATCCGCGGATTGGTTGTTTCGAACCGGCGAGCGGCCCCTCCCGGGGCCGCTCGCGAACGTGGATCATCGGGGCCGCCCGGCGGCGCGCGGCCCGGAGCGAACCCGCGGTCTCACTCCGGGGCGGGCATCAGGAGCGAGGCCGGGCACCATTGAGCGGGAATCGCGATCCGCGCGGTCGCGCGGGGGTTGACCACCTGGCTCACCCGCAGGTCCGACACGACGCTGGTCAGCCGGTAGGCATCGGGCCACTCCAGGTTGTGCCACCGCGCCATGAGCGTCACCGCCTCGCGGAAAGCGTCTCGTACGGCGGCGTCCAGGGTGGTGCGGCTCGCGAGGACCTGCACCCCGTCGGCTCCGAGCACCAGGGGCCAGCGGCCGGTGTGCTCGTTGAGCCGTTCGACGCGTAGCCGTACCTCCCCCGCGATCTCGACACCGGTACCACCGAGCTCGCCGTCACCCATCGCGGCGTGCAGGTCGCCGACGCAGACTCCGAGCCCGGGCTGGTTGACCCGGACAGCCAGGGCCGTGCCGGCCGTGAGAACGCGCGTGTCCAGGTTCCCGCCATGCTCGCCGGGTGTGGAGCCGGGCACCGTCTCGTGCGCCGTCGCGACACCAAGAATCCCGACCATGGGGTGCAGGCAGATCCCCACATCGGGGGTGAGCCACGCCCGGCCGCCGGACACTTCGAGTAACCGGGTCGACGGGCGTTCGACCATGTCACCGAGAACGCCGAGCCCCGGCGTGAGGGCCATCACGCCGGGGCTCGCGACCTCGATGCGCTCGATCACGATCCGCGCCCACTCTCCTGGGCGCGTTCCGGTGACGGAGACCGGGCCGCTGGCGCGGTTGAACCGCGCCATGTCGATATCCGGGCGAAGCACGCGCTCGTCGGAGATCTGGCCGTCGTAACAGTCGACCGTCCGAACCGCGAAGCTCTCCCCGAGCCCGACCGCCGCCACTGCCTCGAAGTGCGCGGAGAACTCCGTTGCGGCACGGTCAGCGGTCAGGACCCGCATCTCAGCTCCAGCCATCCGGCACGAGACCGGTCGCGCTGAGCAGGGAGTACACGAAGGCGAGACCGAACACCGTCACCAAGGTCGCCTGCAGCGCGGGGTGCGCGACCCAGCCGGCCCGCCACGCGGGCTCCTGGTCGCCCGCGGCGCGGGCGCGCCGCAGCATAAGCACGGGCACGATCGACATGATCGCCCCGGCGAACCCGCCCGCGTAACCGAGCGCGGAGACGAAGCCGGCGAGGCCGATCGTGGCGATCAGGAACGGCGGCACCGCGATGAGCGCCAGCGCGGCGAGCCGGTGTCCGGGTGATCCCGTTGCGGGCCACCGGAAGCGGTCGAAGATGTTGGTCATCAGGGTCAGCCCGATGGCCCAGAACGACGTGAGCATCGCGAGCAGGGCGAAGATGTTCGCGAGGTAGTACGCCAGTGTCCCAAGCCCCTCGCCCCAGGCGATGGTGATGACCTCGCTCACGCCATCGCGTCCCATCATGCCGAGGGCGGCGAGCGGGACGAGCGCCAGCAGGAACCCGGTCGCGCACATACCGGCCACCACGGCGCGCGGAAGCGCACGCGGGGAGTGGCTGGCGAGGCCGCGCGCCAGCTCCGGCACCGTGTACTGGGCGATGAACGCGAAGACCGCCAGGTTGATGATCGGCACGACGAAGTACGGGTTCATGTAGCTGACGTTGGCGAGCTCGATGCCCGGGCCGATGAAGGTCCATGCCGAGAGCAGCAGGATGATCGCCAGCATGGCGATCGTGATCGCCTGCTCGGAGCGGCCCGTGGCCTTGAGGCCGAGCCAGATCACCACGACCCCGGGAACGAAGAAGAGCGTGCTACCGAGGAGCGGGGAGATGCCCAGCAGGTCGGCGAGGATGCTGCCGCTTCCGCTGGCGTAGGCGATGAGGGCGCCGAGACCGTTGATGACGACGCCGGCGAAGATGAGCCACGACCCGACGTTGCCGAGGTACTTGCGTGCGAGCCCCGAAAGCTGGAGGGGTTCCTTGGTCCGCAGCGACACCTCGGCGACGTACAGCATCGACACGGTCGTGAGGAAGCCGGCGATCGCGAGCGCGACCACGAGCGCCAGGACGCCGCCGTTGCGGGCGCCGAACGGCAGGCTCAGGATGCCCGCTCCGATGTTCGCCCCGAAGATGATCGCCGCGCCTTGCCAGAACGTGATCGATACTGACCTGGGCTCGGTGCGCTCAGCGCGCTCGTCCGTACTTTCGGTCACTTGGGTTCCTCTCGTTGGCGCATCGACATGCGCGTGGGGGGATTTACCAGCTGAGCGGCTGCCCGGGCAGCGAGCACGGGCCGTCCCGCTCGAAGGGAGGAGGAATTCCTCAGGGGCCCGAAGCGGTCGGGAGAGAACGCCGCTTCGCGCATCGTGGGAGCGTCGTCGACGATGCCGCGAGCCAGGAGCTCGCCGGTCACCGGTGCGAGGACCAGGCCCCACATTCCGTGGCCCGCGGCGACCACGAGGTCGCGGCGCACCGCGCTGCGGCCGATGGAGGGGACACCGTCGGCCGTGCAGGGCCGCAGCCCCGCCCACGTTTGCAGGGTCCGGCGGAACCGCACGCCGGGCAGGCCGCGCTGCCCCGCGGCACGGATGGCCGCGACCCGCGACGCGTTCACCGAACGCGGGTCACCGCCGAGTTCGAGGGTCCCGCACAGGCGCAACCGGTCGGCGTAGGGCGTGGCGACGACCTTGGACTCCCGGAAGGACAACGGGATGCGCGGCCCGTCGCCGTCCACCTCCGCGTCGACGACGTAGCCCTTCGCGCCCTCCATCGGCATCCGGATACCGACGCTCTCGCACAGGCGCCGGCTTCCGAGCCCGGCCGCCACGACGTACGTGCCGGCCACGATCCGGCCCTCGGGGGTGTCGACGCCGGCGATCCGATCGCGTGCCGCCGGAACCAGGGACGCTCGCGTACTCCACCGGATTTCCGCCCCATGGGACCGCGCCGCTTGCAGCGCAGCGCCCACGAACTGCTGGGACCCGACCTGCGCCTCGTCCGGGCGGAAGATCGCTCCGGCGACGGGCCCGAGTGCGGGTTCCCGGTCACGCGCCTCGCCGCCGGTGAGTACCTCGCTTTGTTCGACGTCGGTGTGCAGGCCCGCGGTGGCATTGTTCAGGGCGCGCTCGGTCAGGAACACGTCCAACGCGCCGTTCGCGCGGTACCCGGTGTCGAGGCCGCGCTCGGCGTACTCGGCGTGCAGGCGGGTGCTGTGCACCGCCAGCTCCTGCATGCGCGCCGTCAGCTCGCGCGCCCGGGTCGCCCCCGAGGAGCGGACGAAACGCGCGAACCATGGCGCGAGCCGTGGAGCCGGGTGCATGTGGAACGGACTGTCCGGTTGGAACATGTACCGCATGCCGGCCATGACGTTCGCCGGGGTCGTGAGCGGTTCGACGTGGCTGGGGGCGAGCAGCCCGGCGTTCGCGTACGAGCAGCCGTTGCCGATATCGGGTCCCTCGTCGAGCACGATCACCGAAGCGCCGCGCCGCGCGCTCTCGTAGGCGATGCTGGCACCCACGGTTCCGGCGCCAATGACGACGACATCCGCCGAGGTCGAACGCATCCCCACTTCACACCCCTTCTTGTCGCTGCAGGTCTCGCCGAACGTTACGGCGCCGCGTGGGGAAAAGAATCAGCCCTGAGGGATGAGATCCGATGAATCCGCTGCGTATACCACGTGTACGGTAGATCGTCGGGTATGGGCGATTTGTCGGGTCATGGAGGTGCGTGTGAGTCCACGAGTCATCGAGATCCTCCTTGTCGAGGACCATCCACTCGTCCGGCTGGGCCTGCGCACCGTGATCGACGCCCAGCCCGATATGCGTGTGGTGGGGGAATCGGCATCCGCCGACAGCGCGGTCGCCGCGGCCCAGGAACTCACGCCCGAGCTCGTCATCCTTCCGTTGCGCCTCGAAGGGGAGCTTCGCGGTGTCGAGCTGTGCCGCGAACTGAAGAGCGCGCGGCCAGCGGTACGCGTGCTCATCTACACCTCCTACAACTCGGCGGAGGATGCCTCAGCGTCGTTCCTGTCCGGGGCCGACAGCTTCGTGTACAAGGGCGAGGAGTCCGCCCGGCTGCTCGATACGCTCCGGGCGACGGCCGCTGGCCGGCGCACGTGGCTGCTCGGTGTCGAGACCCAGGACCAGTCCGCGCGGCTGGAAGACGCCGTCGAGCGGTCGGGCCTGACCCAGCGCGAGCGGGAGGTGCTCGGGTTCATGCTGCAGCGGTTCACCAACGCCCAGATCGCCAACGAGCTGTTCATCGAGCTGCCGACGGTCAAGACCCACGTGCGAAGCATCCTCGCCAAGCTGGGGTTGCGTAGCCGCCAGGAGCTGTTCAGCTCTACGGCGAGCTCCCGGACGAACGCCTAGATCGGCGATGTGGGGCGGGTGGTTGGGCTTCCGACGTGGGCAGCGAGGGCAGCAGGTGGGTCAGCCCGCGGTAATCGGTGCGGGTGCCCGCCGGTAACCCACCCAACGAGAGCGGCGAAGACCGGCCGACGGGCCAACCCCCGAGAATCGCGACTGGTGCCCGATAGTGACGCGCACAACGAGGGCGGCGGCGACTGGTGGTGGGGTCCAGCGGGGATGTCCGTGGTGTCGTTCTCGGTGCTGGGGTGTATCGAGGGTGACTGTGAGGCCGTTCTCGGCGCTGAGTGTGTCCGTGCGGTCAGTTTCGGTGCCGTGTGAGCCCTCGTGCGCCTGCTATGTCCTGATTGCGAATCTTCTGAGTGACGGCCGTGCAGTTCTGGCCGACGATCGCGTGGTTTTGACGATTTCACGCGCGAGAAATTGTCAAAACCACGCTATAACCGAGAACGCCCCCACGAACCCCCGCAGCAACCACCACCCACCGGTCTTCGCCGCCCCCGTCACACGCGCCACCACCGGGGATCCATACCGGCACGCGCCCATCCCGGCCATCCGGCGCCTTCGCTGCCCACGTTGGGCGCGCCACCACGCACCCCATCACCGAGCTAGCCGTCAACCTCCGTCAGGCGCTCGCGGGCACGCGAGGTGTTCGGGTGATCCGGGCCGAGTGCCTTCTCCCACGCTTTCAGGGCCGCCGCCAGGCTGTCGCGCGCCTTGTCGACGTCCCCGCGCTCCAGTGCTGTCAGCGCCAGGTCGTAACGTGCGTCGGCGGTTTCGGGGTGCTCGGCGCCGAGCACCCGTTCCCGATGTTCGAGGACCTGACGGAAACCCTGCTCCGCGGTGTCCAGCTCGCCTTTCTTCAGCGCAACGTTGGCGAGGTTCTGCACCACGAAGCCGGGATCGCCATCGGGGCCGGCACCGCTGCTGTCCTTGGCGTGCAGTACGGCGCGGAAGCCCTCCTCGGCGGCGTCCCAATCGCCGCGTTTCATGGCGACGAGGGCCAACTGGTGCCGGGTGTTGAGCGTATCGGGGTGGTCGGCGCCCAGCGTGCTCTCGCGTACCGCCAGCACCGACCGGAAGAGTTCTTCGGCCTCGTCGAGCTGATCGAGGACGATCAGGGCGTCCCCCTGGTGGTGCCGCGCCCGGAGGGTCACCCGGTGGGTGGCGCCCAGCGCCCGCTCTGCCGCGGCTGCCACCGCGGACAGGTCCGATCCGGCGCGTTCCGCGTCGCCGCGCAGCAGCTCCAGCCTGGCCCGCCGAACCTCGGTCTCAAGAGTGCCGGGGTGGTCGGCGCCCAGCGCGCGGGCCCGCACCTCGCCCAGGGCACGGTAGGCGGCGTACTCCAGGGCGAGATCGCGGTCCGGCTGGGCTTCGAGCAGGCGCTGCACGTCCTCCGCGACCGCGGCGGCACGGTCACCAAGGTCGTCGCGCGTGGTCTCGGCGATGAGGGGATGGACGTGCAGCGCCCTCTCCTCACGCGTGTCCACGACGGTGACGAGCCCGTGCACAGCCAGGGCGTTGAGGGCACGGGCGACGGCCGGCTCGTCCAGGGAGCCCTCGCCGGGGTCGCTGGTGCCGCCGCGCAACAGCTCCACCGGCAGTCTGCGCAACGGCACCTCCACGCCGTCGGCACCGAGGACGGACAGCAACCGCAGCAACGGTTCCGCCTGTGGAACGTCGGACATCAGCTCCATCGAGGCCCTCCAGGTACCAGCCAGGGTCGCGCGCTCGGGATCGCCGGCGCCGTACTCGCGGGCCAGCGGACGCGCCAACTCGTCGATCCGGGAAGCGGACTGGGCGATGTGCGCCCGAACCGCCTCGAAGTCGCCGAACATGGTGCGGTGCGCCGACCTGACCCGCCCCGCCAAGGCGAGCGCCAGCGGCACCCCGCCGAGCCGTTCGGCCAGGGCGTCGACGCCGGCCGCATCGGGGCCTCCGCCGTAGTCACCCAGGATGGCGGCGGAGGTGGCGGAGTCGAGTGGCTCCACTCGCCGGAGTACCGACGGCGCCCACACGTCGGGATCGTCAATCCGCGTCGTCACCAGCACGAACCCCTTCGCGCTTGCGCGCAGCCACCCCACACCGTCGCCGGGGCGGTGGTCGGGGTCGAGCTCCTCCGGGCGGTCCACGTTGTCGAACACCAGCAGCCACGGGGTGTCGGCGGCCTCCAGGTGCCGCCACACCCACCGCGCGGCGCGCCTGGGCGAGGAGGCGTACCGTTCGGCCTCACCCATCGGGGCACCGAGTTCCACGGCGGCTTCGAGCATCGATGCGGGCACGCTTCCCGGACGCACCCAGAAAACCTCTCGCCCCAGCGCCATCGCCTTCTCAGCGACCGCGACCGCAACCGTGGACTTGCCGATTCCGCCGGGGCCGGTGAGGACGTGCGGCTGCCCCGCCCTGGCCCGCATGGCGGCGACCAGCTCGCCCACCAGAACCGCCCGACCGCGGACCTCGCTCGGCGGCCGCGGGACGTCCAGGCTGACGTCGGCCGCCGGGGACACTGGCACACCGGTGTGCACGTGCACCCCGCCGTGGACCTCATGAGCCTGCAGGAGCGTGCCGTGGACACTCCCGGTAGCGGTGTTGCCAGTGGGACGCGATGGGTCGGGGGATTCGCGGGGTATGGACATAGGGCTATCGTGCCGCCGCTCGCGGGATTGGTCGAGAGGCACAGGCCCGGCTGCCGGATGCGCGCCCCACCGCGGCGCCGACCGGAGAACCTCACCAACAAGAGTCCGCCCGGGCCCCGGCGGTGTCAAGACTCCTCCGCGCGGCGCCGGGCCCACGTTGCGCGCGCCCCGGACCCGGGTAGCCGGTCCCACGTGACCGCGAAGGAGGCGAACCATGGTGAATCTGGCGGACGACCCGGAGGTCCAGAAGTTGTGGAACGACTTCCACTCCCTTGTGAACATGACAAGCGAGGAGCTGCGCAAGTGGTTGCTCACCACGAGCTCCGGTGAGGTCGCGTTCGACCCGAACGAACTTCCAGAGCAGGGCCGCGCCATTGTCGAGATCCTGAACAAACGGCGCGCCGACCTCACCCACAACGACCTCGACGTGATGCGCACAACCGTGGAAACCGTCCGCGAGCGGCTGGCCGACCCGCGGCGCGAGGACGACGACTGGCGGCACGAACTCATGTCGATGGGCCACGACCCGCTCAAGCCCGACTCGGAGCGGCCCGACGAGGAGAACCTTCCGGAGCCGCCCGGCAACGAGCGCTCCGCAGAACCGGCCGAATGAGAGGCCGGCGGTCGGCGCGCCGACCGCCGGCCGGCCCTGCGCGCGACGCCGTGCCGGTGCGGCCCACCATGGGCCGGTCCGGGACACGGCGCCGCCGCTCCCGCTACGGACGGAGCGCCGCCCTGCTGGAAGGCAGCAGGAGCAGCACGGTCAGCGCGACGCAGAAGCCGAAACCGAGGAACCCCAGCGGATCCCCAAGAGTGATTCGGTTCACCTGGTAAAACGCCATCAGGACGAGCAGGGTGACCACAATCCCGAGGACGATGTGCCCGGTCCGCGGGAGCAGGTAGGCGTAGGTCGCGCAGAGGATCGCGAGCACGGCCGGCACCGTGGCGACGCCCACACCGACGGAGCCTCCAGTGCGGAGCACGGCGCTCAGCGCGCTGAATAGCAGAAGGCCAGCCATGCCCCAGAGCAGGACGCGGGCTGCGGTCAGGGGGCGGGGGGTGGTGCGTGGCATCGGGGGTCCCGTACGGCTCGAAGGTCACGAGGCGGTCAGTGCTGCGCGTGCCGGTCGCTGCCTCCAGGGGGCCGTCGGGACGCGACAGACGGTCCCCTGGAGGCAGCGACCGGATACTGCCGTCCTGCCGGAATTCGCGGTGACATCCTAACCGCCGCCAGATCGCTTGGCCCCCTCCACCAGACGCGGAGTGCTTAGGGGCCGGGTCGGGCGCCGCCGGGGTTCTGAGGGTCCGGAGGCGGGGGAAGCGAGGAACGAGCGACCACACCGCAGGACCCGAAGGTTCCCGGCCTCCAGGCGCCCGAAGTTGCGGCAATGGAGCACAGCGAGCGCGCCAGCTTGCCGCCCAGCATTGGTACACCGTCCACTCCGCGGCAAGCTGGCACCCTCCTCGCTGCGCTCGGAGACGCCCCATTGCCGCACCCCCAAGAAAGCCACACGTCCCTCGGAGCGCCTAATCGCTAGGACCGGAACGGGCACCGCCGGGGTTCTGAGGGTCCGCGGGTCGGGCCGACCGCCCGTCACACGTGGTCGCGCGGGATGCTGAGGTTCCAGTTCCGCGACAGTACCCGCTGGCGGCCCTCGTAGGCGTCCAACTGGGCGTGCAGATGGAAGTCGTTGGCGTCCGACGTCAGCACGGTGCGGGTGAACGTGGAGACCCGCCAGTCGCCTCGTTGGAATCCCATCTCCCACTCGACGTCGCCGTAGACCGAGCCGAAGTCGTCGTTCGTCCAGCCGTAGCGCTCCACGGTGCGCCGGGTGACGTCCAGGTTGATGTCGTCGATCCGGACGACGCCGAGATCCTTCACCACGTCCAGGGCGGACACGTAGTCGATCAGGTCGCGCGACACCGTCCACCGTTCGTCGCCCGGCTTGATCTGCGATGTCGCTATGGGCGCGCTTCCCTCGGGTTCGGCGAATTCGCTTGGCTGCGGCTCGTCGGACGCGTCCACGGGGCGGATCGGCAGGGTGAGCGTGCTGTCGCTGGGGTACACGGTGAGGAACGTGGGGCGCGGCGGCGGCCACGCCAGCGGCCAGTACGAGGTCGAGATCGAGAGCCGGATGCGGTGCCCCGCGGGGAACGCCTGCGCCACGCCGTTCATCGGGATGGTCACGTGGTACCGGCGGCCCGGTTCGAGCATCGCGGGGGCGTTGTGGCCGTGCCGGTGGGTGAGATTCAGCAGGCCGTAGCTCACCCGGGTGGCGCGGCCCTCGGGGGCCACGTCGGACAGCCGCACCGCGACCATCGCCACCGGCTGGTCCACCGAGAACTCCAGGCCCACCTCGGGGGCGCCCAGGATCTCGCAGCGCTCGGTCAGCTCATCCGTGTCGTAGATCAGTGACCCACCGTCCTCCTCCCGCTGGTCGTAGGGCAGATCGGGGGGAGCGTTGTAGGAGCACCACTTACCGGCGAACTGTCCCAACGACAGCGGGGACTCGATCGTCTCCTCCGACTCGTCGCACTCTTCGTCACCGCGCCAGCGGATCTGGTTGCGCGCCAGCGGGAAGCATTGGTTGCCGAACCGGTCCGTGGGCCAGGTGCGCTCGCCCACCCAGCGGCCGGGACGCTCGGTATAGGCCGTGGACGGCGGCACGCTGTCCTGCATGAAGATGCGCAGCATGGGCTCGTCCATGATGCCGTTGTCCTTGTCGTCCTTGAGCCAGCGGTCCCACCAGCGCACCAGCTCCTGCAGGAAGCCGATCGCGGGGCCCGGCTTGCCCAGGTGCGGGTACTTGTGCGACCACGGCCCGATAAGGCCCTGCCGGGGCACGTCGAGGTTGGCGAGCATCCGGAACACCGCGTTGGAGTACCCGTCGGCCCAGCCGCTCACCGCCAGCACGGCGCACTCGATGTCGCGGTAGTCCTCACAGACCGAGGCGTGCCGCCAGTAGCCGTCGCGCCGTTGGTGGGTCAGCCACTCCTCCAACCAGAGGCCGCTGCCGCGCAGCCGCTCCTCCCACATCTCCCGCCATCGCGACCCGGCGATCTCCGGGTCGGGTGGGCACGAGGTGTAGGCGAACATGGTCGACGCCCACGAGAGGTTGTCGCTCAGCAGACAGCCGCCCATGTAGTGCACGTCGTCGGCGTAGCGGTCGTCACTGGAGCACAGCGTGACGATGGCGTCAAGGCCGCGCGGCCGGCGGGCGGCCAGTTGCAGCGCGTTGAACCCGCCCCAGGAGATGCCCATCATTCCGGCCCGGCCGTTGGACCACGGCTGGTCGGCGAGCCACTCCAGTACCTCCTCGCCGTCGACCAGCTCGCGTTCCAGGTACTCCCCGGTGAGGACCCCTTCGGAGTCGCCGCTGCCGCGCAGGTCCACGCGCACACACGCGTAACCGTGCCCGGCAAGGTAGGGGTGGTGCATCGAGTCCCGAAGGGCGGTCAGGTCCCGCTTGCGGTACGGGATGTATTCCAGGATCACCGGGACCGGTTCGTCGTCGGACGACACCGGCCGCCAGATCCGCGCGGCGAGCCGCACCCCGTCCGACATCGGAATCCACACATGTTCGTGCTCCGTGACCTCCTCGGGTGTGGTTGTCACCGTGCGCATCGACACCCTCCTAATCGAACTCGAACGGCAGCTCCTCGACACAGGCCGCGTACTTCTCCCGCATCCCCGCCTCGTCGTCGGCGCCGACGTAGACCCGGGCCAGCTCGTAGCTGTAACTGTCCTGGCCGTGCTTCTCGGAAAGCCGCTGGCCTTCGCGCACCTCGACCTGGACCCGGACGCCGGGGATCGTGCGCTCCACCCGCGCGATCTCCTCGGAGGTGGGGACATGCCGCACCATGCCGTCGGCGAAGCGGCGCAGGAACCATGCCGCGGCCACGTCGTAGGGGCCCTCCCGGTGCGGGACGTCCGGCGGGCGCCCCAGCGCGAGGTCCACCATGATCTGGTGGTTCGGCAGGCCGTCGACCATCTCGAACAGCAACGCGTGCGACTGCGAGTGCCGCGGGTTGATCTCCAGCAGGGAGATGGCGCCGGTGGTGGGGTTCCAGAAGAACTCGATGTTGAACGTCGTCGAGTCCAGGCCCATGCGCCGCGCGACACGTGTGGAGATCGAGGAGAGCCGTTCGACGACCGTGTCCGGCAGGGAGGTGGGGTGCTGGTAGCGCAGGAAGCTCGGGCTGTCGGCGTAGGTGTGCGCGTCCACCACCCCGTAGACGCGCGCGTGGCCGTCGGCGCTGTATCCCTCGACCGTGATCTGCATGCCCTCGGCCGCCTCCTCGGCCAGGCAGGACCGGCCGCCCGCCGCCGCGACCTCCGGTGGCAGGTCGACATGCGAGAGCACGAAGTTGAACGGCGCGCCGACCCGGTCGATGCCCCCGGAGATCCGGCGCGCCGCGCTGTCGAACTGCTCCTCGTTCTCGACCAGGAAGGCGAGCTCCGAGGAGGAGGACTTCACGGGCTTGAGCCACATCGGGAAGCCGACACCCTCGGGCGGGGAGGGCTCCTCGTCCAGGCGCACCAATCCGAACGATGGATACTCGTCGATCACCTCGGCCTGTGTCAGGCGGCTCCAGTACTTGTGCTCGCAGCGCACAACAGCGTCGAGTGGTGCGCTGCGCAGCCCGAACTCCGCGCACAGCAGCGGAACCATCGAGCTGACCGGGAAGTCCCAGTAGCCGATGATCGCGTCCACCGTCCCGTCGAACGACCGGAGTTGCTCGCGCGCCTTGTCGAGCAGCTCGGGAAGCGGGATCTCCTCGGTCCCGACCAGCTCGTCGACGTCCAGCAGCGTGTGGAAGCGGTAATGCGCCAGGTGCGGCAGACTCTGGAGGGTTTCGAGGTTGATCTGGTCGAGCCCCAGGACGAAGATGTTCTCGCGCATTGCGGGCTTCCCTTCCATCGGCATCGTGTCGGCCCCCGGTGGCCGCTGCCCGGTGGGAATTCCGGAAATCCTGTACAGGGCCCCTCTTGGAACCCACTGCCACGGTCACTGTCCGGTAAACCCGCGCTTCCCGGGACCGCGGCCTTGCCCGGGGGCGCTCACGCGGCCGCGTCGCCGTGCCGCCGCGGCACACCGGCACGGGCGGCGTGATGGCATCCTTGGAGGAATGGACCAACCCGAGGTGTGCCTGCGGTTCGCGGCCGAGTTGCGGCCGTTCCTGCCGTCGCGCAAGAGGGGCGCCGCGGACCTGCGCGTGCCCCACGACGGCACGTCGACACTCGGGCATCATGTGCAGTCCACCGGGGTGCCGCTGACCGAGGTGGGAAACCTCGTCTGCAACGGGCGCCGGGTGGCGCCGGCGCACCGGCCCGAGCCCGGCGACAGTGTGGATGTCCACGGGATCGACCGGCCGCAGCGGGCTCCGGTCTGGCCACCGCGTTTTGTCCTGGACGTGCACCTCGGCGCGCTGGCGCGCCGGCTGCGGATGGTGGGGGTGGACACCGCCTACGGCAACGACCTCGACGACGACGAGCTGGTCGAGTGGGCCAACGCCGAGCAGCGGGTGCTGCTCACCCAGGACCGCCGGCTGCTGCACCGCCGGGTGCTCGTGGCGGGCGCCTTCGTGCACGGGCACGACCCGGATGACCAGGTACTGGACGTCCTCGAACGGTTCGCCCCGCCGCTTGAGCCGATGAGCCGGTGCACGGCGTGCAATGGCACGCTCGAAAGCGTCGACAAGAGCGAGGTGGCGCACCGCCTGGAACCGGGGACCCGGGCGACCTACGACACCTTCGCCCAATGCCGGGAGTGCGGCCGGGTGTACTGGCCGGGGGCGCATCACGACCGCATCAGGACCATCGTGGACGCGGCCCGGCGAACCGTCGCGGCCGCGGCCGAGCCGGCGGAGGGAGCTGACTGAGCTGCCGCACGCGCCACGGCTTGTGGACCCGTGCCGGGCGGCTCCTCCCCACCGCTGTTCTCCTCGCGGCGGCCGCATACCTCACGCTCGCGTTCGCCTACAACGTCCCCGGCATTCCGCGTAGCCCCACACAATGGCGCGGCGCCACTCCGGTTCGGTGTGGCGCCCGCTAGAGGGCGGCGAGCGCCTTGTGGCCGCCGCTAGCCGTCCGTCCCGTTCTCGTCGATGCACGGCGAGGACGCGCCAAGCGACAGGTCGCCCTGCTTGCTCTCGCGGACCGACATCGTGAACTTATCCTCATCGTGGCGCACCGAAATGAACTGGTCGTCGGGGCGCTGGTCCGCCTCAACCGTGTACCCGTTCGCCGACCAGTACTCGTGCAGCGCCTCGACGTGCTCCTCGTTCTCCTCAGCCGGCAGGCCGTCCAACCAGTACCTCTTGCTCACCGTGATGTACTCGTCGTTCTCGCACGGAGCGCTGGAGCCCCCGAGCCGTTCCAGCTCCAGCGAGTCGGGGAGGGCGGTGACCGTCTCGTTGATGTGCTCCCCGGCGCGATCCCGAGCCTGCTCCTCATTAAGCGGGCTCTGCGGCCCCTCGTCACCCGACTCTCCGCAGCCGACGAGCATCAGCAGGACACCGCCACCGCAGGCGAACCGTGACAGCCAGGTCATGCGTACTCCGTCCATCTCAACCTCTAGCCGGCGATGATCTCCCCCATGTACTCCATCTGTTCCGATTCGGGGTTGTTGAAGTACTGCGGGTGCTCGGTCCCATCGTCGGAAGCGAACCGGCTGGCGCCGTACTGCTGGTCGTAGGGGTCGCGGCCGTGCACGAACCCGGGGACCCAACTGATCCAGTCGTCGTTGCCTCGTGTTGCGAACACGTTGCTGTCGTCGAATCCCGAGAGCTCGTCCACCGAATCCACACTCGTCCCGGGACTCCCCACGAATATCAGATTGTCGGCGTCGAGCCCCGCGTCGTCCGACGCCGCCGTCCCGGCAACGGTAGATCCGTAACTGTGCCCAACGACCGTGTTTCTTGACGGGCTGTCGTCCTCGTGGGTGAGACGCAACCCGTCCTGGAAGCCGCGAAGCTCCTCCTGGCCCTGTCTGGCCCATAGCTCACCGTCCGCCTGCCACGCAGCGGGGGTATCGTAGCCGATCCAGGCGATCGAGGCATGGTCAGCGTCCCGGTCCGCCGTAACGGCCGCGTCGTACATGTTGTCGGCGCGGCCGAGCTGGCCGTTCACGGCCGTCCACTCGATCCCGGTGCCGGGCACCAGCGTGGAGACGTTGTCCGCGGTGTCGGGGTTGCCGCGGGAGACGATGGAACGCTCCTCGTCCGGGTCCAACTCAAGCAGGTAGTACTCGTGGCCCTCGGATACCACCTCGCCATCTTCGACCTTGCCGTTTTCCAGAGTGTCCTGCAGGTCGACCAGCTCCTGCACTTCGGTACTTCCGAGATCGTCGTTCTCCCGGTTGAGCACCTCCTCGCGCGTGAGGTCTTCCTCTTCCAGCAGCCTGTCGACCTCATCGTCGAGGAAGTCCCGGTTGAGGTTGTTGCGCACGTCGGCGGGGATTCCGTTGAGGTCGCGGATGTGCTCGGGTTCCTCCTGCATCACCTCGGCGCGCTCGCCCGGGTCCAGCTCCTCCCACCAGTCGTTGACCTCCTCGGGCGAGGCATCCGGATCAGGGGCGAGCTCCGGATCGTCATCCCCGAAACCGAAGACCACGTTGTGGGTCTCGGGGCCGCCGTTCTCCCCGTCCCAGATCGCGGGGTCGGCGTTAACCGCCGTGTCCCCCACATCACCCCAGGTGTCCTGGAACTCCTCGTTCTCGCACAGATGAGCCAGACACGCGACGTCGCCGGCACCGTCCTCGATGCCGGCACCGAGATCAGTGGCCTGCGTGACCACCCCGTCGCCCCAGTCACCGGACGCCTCCGGAGCGGGGCTCACTTCAACGGGTGAGCCGGGATCCGCCGGGTCACCGCCCGTATCGGAATCCGGGTCGCCCTCCGTATCGGGCTCCTCATCAGGCGCTGCCTGGTCCGAGTCCTCAGCCGAGCAGTCCCCCTCCTGCCCGACACACGCCAGCGCGTCCGAGATCAACCCGAACACCTGGTTGGGTATGCCACTCCCGAACACGACCACGCCGATAGCGGCCACCAACAACAGGACCCCGCCGTACTCAATTAGGGACGCGCCGCGTTCAACAGCCTGATTCCGCCGGGGCATGGGGGGCACCAACCGTGTGGACGAATTGTGGGGTTTTGCTGAAAATACCGACGAAACAACAGCGGCCACCAGACCCAACAGGGCCCACAATCCACCCAAGAATTGGGCCCACGGGCCCAACCACGGAACGCGACGCGGCGCTACCCTCCGCCCCGACCGGGTCGGTGCACGGCGACGAGACACCAAGCGACGGACTGTCCTACTTACTCGCGGTCACCGAAATTGAGAACTTGTCCTCATCATCCAGCGGGTTCTCCGGGCCGCAACCAGCCAGCACCAGCAGGGCAGCGCCACCGCAGGCGAGCATGCCCGGCCGCTCATGCACTACTCATCCACACCACTGGGATCGATACACGGTGAGGACGCGCCGAGCGACAGATCCCCCTCGACGCTACTCCACAGCGACATCGTGAAGTCGTCCTTGTCGTGGCGCACATAGATCGACAGATCGTCGGGACGCTGGTCGTCGACCACCGTGTACCCATTGTCACTCCAGTACTCGTGCAACGCCTCGACGTGCTCCTCGTTCTCTTCAGGCGGCAGGCCGTCCAACCAGTACCGCTTGCTCACCGTGACAAGATCGGGGTTACTCCCACACGCGGAAGGGACCCCACCACCGAACGACTCAAGCTCCAGCGACTCCGGAAGCGCCGTGGTGGCCGTCTCCGTAATGTGCTCCTCGACCCGCTCCTCGGCCTGCTCCTCATCGAGCGGGCTCTCCGGACCGTCGTCCTCGACCTCCGGGCCGCAACCGGCCAGCACAAGCAAGGCAGCGCCACCGCAGGCGAACCCGGCCCGACTACTCACGAACTACTGACCCGCCCGGTCGGGTCGATACACGGCGAGGAAGCGCCAAGCGACAAGCTGCCCTGGGCGCTCTCGCGGACCGACATCGTGAAGTCGTCCTCGTCATTGCGCACATGCATGAACAGCTCGTCAGGGCGCAGGTCCTCAACCACCGTGTACCCGTTGTTACTCCAGTACTCGTGCAGCGCCTCGACGTACTCCTCGTTGTCCTCGGACTCCAGCCCCCGCAACCAGTACCGCTTGCTCACCGTGACGAGATCGGGGTTACTCCCACACGCGGAAGGGACCCCACCACCGAACGACTCAAGCTCCAGCGACTCCGGAAGCGCCGTGGTGGCCGTCTCCGTAATGTGCTCCTCGACCCGCTCCTCGGCCTGCTCCTTATCCAGTGGACTCTCCGGCCCCTCCTCCGACACCTCCGGACCGCAGCCAACCAGCACAAGCAAGGCAGCGCCACCGCAGGCCAAACCTGTCGACCATCTCATACGTCGCTCCAGTCGGTCGGTCTACTTCTTACCAGCGATGACATCGCCCATGTACACCATCTGCGAATCATCCGGATTGTCGAAGTAGTCACTGTGCCCGATTCCGTCATCGTCATCGGACTCGGACCCGGGCTCGGGCTTGGACTCGAACACGTTCGCACCGTATTCCTCGGAGGTCACATCCTGCCCATGCAGCCCTGCCCGAAAGTCCCCTACTATCTCGTCGTCCTTGGACCTGGTGGCGTGCACATTGTCTGGGTCGATCTCCAGATCTTCCACCTCATCCGACATAGCGCCGGGACTTCCCGTGAATATCAGATTGTCCGCGTCGAGGGAGTCGCTCGAGAAGAGCCTTGATTGCGCGCTCTCTCCGACCGCGGTCGACCCATAGCTGTGCCCGATGACCGTGTTGTTGGAGGGCGGCCCCTCGTGGGTCGCGCGCAGCCCGTCCTGGAAACCGACCAGCTCATCCTTTCCTCCCCGCGCGTGATAGTTGGAAAGTGCCTGCCCCCAGTTCGGGGTGTCGTAGCCGATCCAGGCGATCGAGGCGTTCTCAGCCTCCTCATCAGCTGCGCTGGCTGCCTCGTGCAGATCTTCGGCGCGACCCAGCTGGCCGTTCATGGCCTCCCACCCGATCCCGGTTCCGGGGACCAGCGTGGAGACGTTGTCGGCGGTGTCGGGGTTGCCGCGGGAGACGATGGAACGCTCCTCCTCCGGATCCAACGCGAGCAGATAGTACTCGTCGCCGTCCTCGTCGTTGAGCGTGTCCTCCAGCTTGACGAGCTCGCGCAGCTCCACCAGTTCATCGGGGAGGTCCTCATCCTCGGAATCGCTGGGGATCTCGCGCGCCTCCTCAAGCGTCATCCCTTCCTCCTCCAGCCTCCGCTGGGTCTCCTCTTCGAGGAAATCCTGGTTGAGGTTGTTGCGCACGATGGCGGGGATTCCGTTGAGGTCGCGGATGTGCTCGGGTTCCTCCTGCATCACCTCGGCGCGCTCGCCCGGATCCAGGTCCTCCCACCAGTCGTTGACCTCCTCGGGCGAGGCATCCGGATCAGGGGCGAGCTCCGGGTCGTCGCCCCCGAAACCGAAGACCACGTTGTGGGTCTCGGGGCCGCCGTTCTCCCCGTCCCAGATCGCGGGGTCGGCGTTAACCGCCGTGTCCCCCACATCACCCCAGGTGTCCTGGAACTCCTCGTTCTCGCACAGATGAGCCAGACACGCGACGTCGCCGGCACCGTCCTCGATGCCGGCACCGAGATCAGTGGCCTGCGTGACCACCCCGTCATCCCAGTCGCCGGACATCTCCGGAGCGGGATCCACTTCAACGGGTGCGTCGGGATCCGCCGGGTCACCGCCCGTATCGGAATCCGGGTCACCGCCCGTATCGGGATCGGGCTCCTCATCAGGCGCTGCCTGGTCCGAGTCCTCAGCCGAGCAGTCCCCCTCCTGCCCCACACACGCCAGCGCGTCCGAGATCAACCCGAACACCTGGTTGGGTATGCCACTCCCGAACACGGTCACCGCGATAGCGGCCACCAACAACAGGACCCCGCCGTACTCAATTAGGGACGCGCCGCGTTCAACAGCCTGATTCCGCCGGGGCATGGGGGGCACCAACCGTGTGGACAAATCGCGAGTTTCACCGAAGGTACCGAAATGAGAACAGCGGCCACCAGACCCAACAGGGCCCACAATCCACCCAAGAATTGGGCCCACGGGCCCAACCACGGAATAAGAATCCGGGTCACCGCACCGCTGGAGGCAACTGGAACTGGAGAGTCTCCCGGGCGGCCTCCCGCTCGGTCACGGTGATCGGCCCCAGCCCGCCGAGCGCGGCGATGACGTCCTCGACCAGCCGCGGCGGTGCCGACGCACCGGCGGTCAGCCCGACCACCCCGGCGTCAAGAAGCCATTCGGGCCGTATATCGCCAATGGTGTCGACGAGGTAAGCGGGGGTACCGCAACGATCGGCCAGCTCCATCAGCCGGACCGAGTTGGACGAGTTGCCCGACCCCACGACCAGCACCAGGTCCGACTCCTCCGCGATGTCGCGCAGCGCGTCCTGGCGGTTCGTCGTCGCGTAGCAGATGTCGTCCGAGCCTGGGCCGCGCAGTGCCGGGAACCGCTCGCGCAGCGCCTGGATGACCGCATTGGTCTCGTCCACCGCGAGGGTGGTCTGGGTCAGGTAGGACACGCGTTCGGGGTCGGGCACCTCCAGGTCGGCGACATCGTCGGGAGACTCCACGAGAACCGTGTGCTCGGGCGCCTCGCCCATGGTGCCCTCGACCTCCTCGTGCCCGTCGTGGCCGATGAGCACAACGGTGTCGCCCCGCCCGGCGAACCGCCTGGCCTCGGTGTGCACCTTGGTGACGAGCGGGCAGGTCGCGTCGATCACCCGCAGCCCGCGGCGCCCGGCCTCAGCGTGCACCGCCGGGGAGACCCCGTGCGCGGAGAATATGACCCTCGCGCCATCGGGGACCTCCTCCAGGTCCTCCACGAACACCGCGCCGCGCGCCTCAAGGTCGGCCACGACGTGCGTGTTGTGCACGATCTGCTTGCGCACGTAGAGCGGGGCACCCCATTGCCCCAGCGCCCGCTCCACCGCCTCGATCGCGCGTTCCACTCCGGCGCAGAACGATCGGGGCGCGGCGAGGAGCACGGTGCGGGGCCGCACCATGGGCAACAGGTCGGCCAGCGCGGCGCGGGCGGCGCGCTGGCCCCCGCTCTCCCCGCCGGAAGCGGCGACCCCGAGCCCGATGCGCCGGCCCGGCGCGGGGAGCAGCGCGGTCAGCACCGACGTGCCGGTGGCCTCCTCCGCGGGCCCGTCGAGGTGCAGCGGTCCGAAAGCGGTCGGCACTCCCCGGCGCGTTAGCTCACCCGCGAGGAGGGGGGCCGCTGGGCACTCGATCGGGCTCCGGGCAGGGTCGATCAGCTCGTCAGCGACGGTCACCATTGCCGTCCGCTGCGGGTCGGGCTCGTAGGCGGCGGTCATGTCGTTGTCTCCGGTGCCGGACATAAGTTCACCCTCCCGAGGGTCATCACGCGATCGCGCTTCTCGCTCAGTTCGTTGCCCCTGGTCAACGAGCCCGGCCCCGCTCCGCCGGCGCATCCCGGCACGGGGTGGTCCCACCGCGGCCGTGGCGCCCCGCTCTCGCCCGGCCGCGGTGGGCGCGAACGAGCCAGGCCCGTTCACGCTCGCGCTACTCTCAGGCGGGCGGCTCCGCGTCGCTGACGGAGCCGCCCGCCGAGCTGGGCTCGCGTTCGGTGGTGGCCAAGCTGGCGAGCGCGGCCAGCTCCGCCGCGGCCTGTTCCTGGGGGAAACAGGCGTGCAGGTCGTGCCGGGCGTTCGCGAGCAGCTCGTCGACCTGGCGACGGCTCCACTCCCGCGCGCCCGCGCTCTCGATCAGTTCCGCGGCGCGGGGGACCTCCGCACCGCTCAGCGGCTCGTCGTACGGTTCGCGCCCGTAGAGCGCGGCCAGCTCGTGCCCGGCCGGAGTGCCGGAAGCCAGGGCGGCCACCACGGGCAGCGACTTCTTCCGGTTGCGCAGGTCCGAGTGCGCCGGCTTGCCCGTGGTTTCGGGGTCGCCCCAGATCCCCAGCAGGTCGTCGACGAACTGGAACGCCATCCCGAGTCGCGCTCCGAAGGAGCGCATCCGCTCGACCCGCTCCGGCGGGGCCCCGCCGAACGCGGCACCGAGATGGCTGGCGCACCCGAGCAGGGCCGCGGTCTTGCGTTCGACCATGCTCAGGCACTCCCGCACACCGACGTCGACGCGCCGCTCGAACGCCATGTCGGCGCTCTGCCCGTCGATCAGGCTCAACACCGTGGCGTTGAGCCGGCGCGTGCCCTCGTGCGCGGCGGGGTGCCCACTGCTGGCCACGACGTCACACGCCAGAGTCAGCAGCGCGTCTCCGGCCAGGATCGCCGAGCTGCGCCCGTAGACACTCCACGCTGTTGGACGGTGGCGGCGGGTGACATCACCGTCCATAACGTCGTCGTGCAGCAGCGAGAAGTTGTGCACCAGCTCCACACCGACCGCGGCGGGCACGGCCGCGGTCGGCGCGCCGCCGACAGCCGTCGCCGACAGCAGCACCAGCGCGGGCCGGAGCGCCTTCCCGCCGTCGACACCACTCGGCCGGCCGTGCTCGTCCCACCAGCCGAAGTGGTACCCGGCGATGTCCCGCATTGAGGGGGGCAGGTTCGCCACCGCCTCGCGCAGCGCGGGGTCGACCAGTGTTCTGCTCCAGGCCAGCACCTCGCGGGCGGGGCGGCCATCGGTCACGTCGTCTATGGCGGCCATGACGCGCTGCCTCCCCTCAACGGCCGATCTCGACGTTCTCCAGGACCCCGAGCGCGTCGGGGACCAGGACGGCCGCTGAGTAGTAGGTGCTGACCAGGTAGGAGATAACCGCCTTCTCGTTGATGCCCATGAACCGCACCGACAGCCCCGGCTGGTACTCGTCCGGCAACCCCGTCTGGTGCAGGCCGACGACGCCCTCGTCCTTCTCGCCGGTGCGCATGGCGATGATGGAGCTGGTGCGGGTCTCGCTGATCGGGATCTTGGTGCACGGCAGCATGGGCACCCCGCGCCAGGCGACCACGCTGTGCCCGTTCATGTCGGCGCTCTGCGGGTAGATGCCCCGGGCGTTGCATTCCCGGCTGAACGCGGCGATCGCCTCGGGGTGCGCCAGGAAGTACTGCGACTTCCGGCGCCGGCTGAGCAGCTCGTCGAGGTCGTCGGGGGTGGGCGGGCCGGTGCGGGTGGGGATCCGCTGCTTGAGGTCAGCGTTGTGGAGCAGGCCGAACTGCCGGTTGTTCAGCATCTCGTGTTCCTGGCGCTCGCGCAGCGCCTCAATGGTCAACCGCAACTGCTGCTCGACCTGGTCCATGGGCTCGTTGTAGAGATCGGCCACCCGGCTGTGCACCCGCAGCACCGTCTGCGCCACACTCAACTCGTACTCGCGGGGAGACAACTCGTAGTCGACAAAAGTCCCCGAGATGCCCGACTCACCCTCGTGACCGGAGGCGACCTCGATCTCGGCCTCGCCGTACTTGTTCTGCCGACGGGGCGGGCTCGCCCGGTACGCCTGGACGTGCGCCCGCAACGCGTCCGAGCGCTCCACCAGCGTGTCGAACGTCTGCCGGGAGATCGCCAGCGCGGTGGTCCGGGTCACCGCCCGGACCGAGTACGCCCACCGCGCGTCGGAGTCCACCAGTGCGTGCGCGCCGAAGTGGTCCCCATCGATCAGCGTCTCCAGCACGACACCGTCGCCGTACTCCCCCGCACCGATCCGGTTCACCTTGCCGTGCGCGAGCAGGAACACCCGGTCGACCGGCTGGCCCGCGGTCGCGATCAGCTCGCCGGGCTGGTACTCGACCTGCTCGAAGCGGTCGGCCAGCTCGCCCAGCACGGCCTCGTCGCCGAAGCCGCGCAACAGCGGAAGTTCGCCGAGCTCCCGCGGGATGACCTGGACCTGGTCTCCGCTGGTGAGGAACGTGACGCGGCCGTCGCCGACGGTGTACGTCACCCGGCGGTTCACCCGGTAGGTCCCGGCGGTCGCCTCCACCCACGGCAGTACCCGCAGCAGCCACCGCGAGGTGATCCCCTGCATCTGCGGGACCGACTTCGTCGTGGTCGCCAGGTTGCGCGCGGCCCTGGTCCCCAGACTCTGCGGCGCCTGGGTATCGTCCGTGCTCGCATCGACCGTCACGATGCACACCACCAATCCATCTGCGTGTCACTGACTCGGGGCCGGCCCCGAGCGGGGCCGGCGGGTGGGAGTCCGCACCCTGGATGCGGGCCGCGCTCCGATCGGAGCGCCCGAGGCGCCCAGCCCGGTGGGCCCGCTGAGTATCTTCGCCACCACCAGGCGTGTTCGCGTGCAGCCGGCGTGGAGCGTCTCGTCCGCGTGAACGGATCGGCTCCCGCCTACCGCGCCGGTGGCTGCGGTGCTGGGTGGACTCCCGGCTCGACCGTGGCGGCGTCCGGCTAGCTTTCCCGGCCGATCTCGACGTTCTCCAGGACCCCGAGCGCGTCGGGGACCAGGACGGCCGCTGAGTAGTAGGTGCTGACCAGGTAGGAGATGACCGCCTTCTCGTTGATGCCCATGAACCGCACCGACAGCCCCGGCTGGTACTCGTCCGGCAGCCCCGTCTGGTGCAGGCCGATGACCCCCTGGTTGGCCTCGCCGGTGCGCATGGCGATGATGGAGCTGGTGCGGGTGTCGCTGACGGGGATCTTGTTGCAGGGAAGCAGGGGCACTCCGCGCCACGCCGGCACCTTCTGGCCGCCGATGTCAACGGCCTGCGGGTAGAGGCCGCGTCGGTTGCACTCCTGGCCGAAGGCGGCGATGGCCTTGGGGTGGGCCAGTAGGACCGAGGGGTCGCGCCACACGGTCGCCAACAGCTCGTCGAGGTCGTCGGGGGTGGGCGGGCCGGTGCGGGTGGGGATCCGCTGCTTGAGGTCAGCGTTGTGGAGCAGGCCGAACTGCCGGTTGTTCAGCATCTCGTGTTCCTGGCGCTCGCGCAGCGCCTCAATGGTCAACCGCAACTGCTGCTCGACCTGGTCCATGGGCTCGTTGTAGAGATCGGCCACCCGGCTGTGCACCCGCAGCACCGTCTGCGCCACACTCAACTCGTACTCGCGGGGAGACAACTCGTAGTCGACAAAAGTCCCCGAAATATCCGGCTCACCCTCGTGACCGGAGGTCACGGAGACGTCGGCCTCGCCGTAGCTGTTCCGCGGCAGTTCCGGCTCGGCGAGCAACCGCCGCAGGTGCGCCCACAGCGAGTCGGAGCGGTCAGCGATCTCGTCGAAGGCCTCCCGGCTGAGTTCGAGGACGGTACAGCCGGCGACCGCCTTGACCGTGTAGCTCCAACTGCTCTCGGACTCGATGAGCGCGTGGTCGCCGAAGTGGTCTCCGCCGATCAGCGTCTCCAGCACGACACCGTCGTCGTACTCCCCGGACCCGATCTTGTGGACCTTGCCGTGCGCGAGGAGGTGAACGCGGTCGACCGCTCCGCCCTTCTCCACGATGACGTCGCCCGGCTGGTACTCCCGCTGCTCGAACCGCCCGGCCAGTTCACCGAGGACCGCAACGTCGTCGAAGGTCCGCAGCGCCGGAAGCTCCCGCAGCTCCTCCGGGATGACCTGCACGTCGGTGCCGACGTTGGTGAACGTTACCCGCCCGTCGCCGATTGTGTACGTCACCCGGCGGTTCACTCGATAGACCCCGCCGCGGGCCTCCACCCACGGCAGCACCCGCAGCAGCCACCGCGAGGTGATCCCCTGCATCTGCGGGACCGACTTCGTCGTCGTCGCCAGGTTGCGCGCGGCCGCGGTACCCAGGCTCAGCTGCGACTGGTTGCTCTCCACACTCGGATCAGCCGTTTCCGTCACGACGCATACCACCAATCAATGTAGGCGCTAACAGATGAGGGTTGAGGGTTTCTCTTCGGGAACCGCACGGGCGCAGAGGGGGGCTCACACGCCACGGACGCGGTTCTCGCATTTCTGGCAACTCAAATGGATCTGCGAATTCAGTTCGTAGTCCACCCGCCGCTGTACGCGGCCGAGACCCTTCGTACCCCGGCGATCCTGCCGACATGCCCGCGCGTACGTTTTTTCTTCGACTACATCCGAGTAATTTGCGAACCGAGTGGATCTGGTCGCAAACACCATTCTGCTCGGCACCCGGCCCACCAACGACCACCTGCGAATACGGCCCGCCACTTGATTTCCGGCCATGATGGATCGCACACGGGCAACGCCCGCTGCTGTTAATTGCGCGCTTCCCCGCATCCCCCGGAAACCAGCACGATATGGGCATTAGAGGAACCGATTACTGGAGAACTACGAACTAACCTAAAAATCCGTAATCGGGGCATCAACCCGGAGGAACACGAACAAGAAAGGCATTCGACCGCCGATGGCCGCGCCGCATCGGCGGCGCGGCGCTCGTCGTACGGTCGCCGGCGGATGGGGACGCGCCCCTGCCCGGCACGGCGCGCTCCGAGTAAGACTCAGGCCAACCAGCCCGGCCGCACCAGTCCCGACTCGTAGGCGATCACCACGAGCTGCGCGCGGTCGCGCGCGCCGAGCTTCGTCAGAACCCGGCTCACGTGTGTCTTGGCGGTCGCCGGGCTCACCACGAGCCGGCGGGCGATCTCCTCGTTGGACAGCCCTGCGGCCACCGCCGCCACCACCTCGCGCTCGCGGTCGGTGAGGCTGTTCAGCATGGGCGCGGGTGGCGGTTCCTTGAGCCGGCCGGCGAACTCGCTGATGAGCCGGCGGGTGACAGTGGGCGCCAGCAGCGCGTCGCCCCTCGCGGCCACCCGCACGCCGTGCACCAGTTCCATGGGCTCGGTGTCCTTGACCAAGAAGCCGCTGGCTCCCGCCTTCAGCGCTCCGTAGACGTACTCGTCCAGGTCGAACATCGTGAGTATGACGACCTTGACGTCCCGGAGCCGCTCGTCGGCGACGATGTTCCGCGTGGCCTCCAGACCGTCGACGACCGGCATGCGGATGTCCATCAGGACCACGTCGGGGCGCTCCACCCGCGCCAGCCGTGCCGCCTCGGCGCCGTCGCTCGCCTCGCCGACAACGGATAGGTCCGGCTCGCCGTCGACTATCGAGCGGAAACCCGCACGCACCAGGGTCTGGTCGTCGGCGATGACGACCCTGACCGTAGTGTCCGCGGTCGCGCCGCCTCGGTTCACGATCGTCCACCCCCACTAGCACTGCCGGTAGCCCTTTCATACCAGGCGGGAGGCGCCACGGCACGGGGTCTCGGCCCGGCCGGAAGAAGACGCCGGGTGGTACGTCACTCAAGGGTGGTGGCAGCACCACCGCCGGCCGGGAGGCGGGCTTGTACCCGGAACCCGCCCTCCCGCGGACGTGGTTCCGCGGTGAGGTCGCCGCCCACCGAGGCGGCCCGTTCGCGCATGCCCCGCAGCCCCGCGCCCTCCGTTGCCGCCTCTCCGGGCGGGCCCTGCCCGTCGTCGTCGACCTGGACCGTCACGCTGTCGCCCGCGTAGTGCACACGCACGGTCGCGGACGTGCCCCCCGAGTGCCTCATGGCATTCGTGAGAGCCTCCTGGACGACGCGGTAAGCCGCCAGCTCCACCTGGGCGGGCAGCGGGACCGGCTCACCGTCCACGGTGACCGTGACGGGCAGCCCCGACTGCGTCACCTGGGCAGCCAACTCGTCCAGGCGCGCCAGGGAGGGGACGGGGGTGACCGGGAGTGGGTCGGCGGTCCCGTCCGACTGCCGCAGCACCCCGAGCGTCGACCTGAGCTCGCGCAACGTCTCCTTGCTGGCCCGCCGGATCGATTCCAGGGTGTCGTAGGCCTGTTCAGGGTCACGACGGTGTGCCGCGGCCCCGGCCTGCACGTTGATCAGCGAGATGTTGTGCGCGATGACGTCGTGCAGCTCCCGGGCGATACGCAGCCGCTCCTCGGTGGCGCGGCGGCGTGCCACTTCCTCGCGGCTCCGCTCGGCCTCCACCGCCCGCTGCTGGTACTCGTGCAGGTACGCGCGCCGGTTCCGGGCGATCTCCCCTGCCGCCAGTACCACGATCAGCCAGGACAGCACCATGACGGACCGGCCCAGCTCGAACTGGACCGCCTCGCCGGCCAGGAAGAACCCGAACGCCACGGCGATTCCGGCGATCGCGGACCGCCGGTGCCGCTCCGAGGCCAACCGGAAGAAGCCAACCGCGAACGGGGCCCACCCGGCGACGCCATCCACAGAACCGAGCATGAAGTACAAGGGGGTCGCGGCGCCCACGACGATCCCGGTGACCAGCGGCCACCGGCTCAGGACGGCCAGCGCGGCCGCCGCGGCGAGCAGCATCGCCAGGCTGGCGGCCTTCATCGGCGCTCCGGTTATGGCGGCTGTCAGCACCTCGATGACGGCCATTACCGCGCACAAGACAGCCGCCACCGCGACATCCAGCGAGGTGCCGGACAACCTCGCCAACGGGAACCGCGTTCGCACGCGCAACCACCCCTCCCCCGCGACCGCCGGGACCGGCGGGACGCGACCGGCGCCGCGCCTGCTTCCATGGTGCCGACCGCTCGGCAACGATCCTGGTGGAGGGACTGGCCGCCGCGCGTCCGCCTTACGGAGGCACCCCTACTACGCCGCGCGATGTAGGTCGCGGGGCGCGCCCGCGGGTCCGCGAACGCCAGGACCGGCGTTCTCCGCGTCCGGCCCCGCTGGGGCGCCGGCCACCCGCTCAGGACGCGGCGCCGCCGCGCCCCATGGTCGTGCCCGCACCGCGCAGCCGGAGGCTCAGCACGAACAGCACCGCGCCGAACACCAACGCGTAGACGCCGATGATCCAGGCCACCGCGACGGCGGCGGTCACCGGCCAGAACCACACCAGCAGCCCGAAGAGCACGGAGAGGATCCCGGCGAGAATGAGGAGCCACTCCCCTTCGAGCTCCGCACGCAGCCGGACCGCCGTGAAGATCTCGAAGATCCCGGTGGCGAACGCCCAGGCACCGATGACGACCACCAGGACGAGCACGGTGATCCCGGGCCAGATGATCGCCGCCGCACCGAACACCAGCCCGAAGATCGCCTCAAGCACCAGGGGCAACCGGTGCGCGCTGCCGGTGCGCACCGACGCGAGAGCGGCGAGGACCCCGTCGGCGAGGGCGTACACGCCGAACACCACGGCGAGCGCGAGCAGCGTGATCCCCGGCCAGAGCAGGGCCAGGAGGCCGAAGACGATCGCCGCGGCGCCGCGCACGGTGAGCACCCACCAGTCGCGCGCCAGGAACTCCAGCATGTCTCCCCCGCTCGTCGAGTAATCACCCAGGGCCGTGCCCGGCTGCCCCCACAGTGATCCCCACGACGCGGAAATACTACCCGGAGTAGTCACCCCGGTGGCATGCGTGCGGTGAATGGCGGTACCCGAGAGGCACCGCCATTCACCGCTGCATGGGACGTACCGGTTGGTCAGGCGCGTCCGGGGTAGGAGCGCTGTCCCGGCCCGGTGTAGAGCTGGCGGGGACGGGCGATACGGGAAGTCTGGTCGGCCGCCTGCTCCCGCCAGTGGGCGATCCACCCCGGCAGCCGGCCGATCGCGAAGAGGACGGTGAACATGGTGGTCGGGAAGCCCATAGCCCGGTAGATGACGCCGGTGTAGAAGTCGACGTTGGGGTAGAGCTTGCGCTCGGTGAAGTAGGGATCGGCGAGCGCCTTCGCTTCGAGCTGCAGCGCCAGCTCGAAGAGCTCGTCGGGCCGCTCCTGGTTGTCCAGGATCTGGCTCGCCAGACCTTTGATCTCCTTGCTGCGCGGGTCGAAGTTCTTGTACACCCGGTGCCCGAAGCCCATGAGCCGGGTCTCGCGGGCCTTCACCCGCTCCAGGAAGGTGTCGAGGTCGGTGCCGCTTGAGCGGATCTCTTCGAGCATCTCCAGGACGGCCTGGTTGGCGCCGCCGTGCAGCGGGCCGAAGAGGGCGTGGATACCGCCGGAGACGCTGCCGTAGATGTCGGCCTCCGAGGACCCCACGACGCGCACCGTCGCCGTGGAGCAGTTCTGCTCGTGGTCGGCGTGCAGGATCAGCAGCAGGTCCATCGCCTTGACGAACAGGGACCCGAGCTCGCCCTCGCCCTTCTCCTTGCCGAACGTCATGTGCAGGAAGTTCTCGACGTAGCCGAGGGACGGGTCGGGATCGACAGGCTGTTCGCCGATGGAGTTGCGGTAGATGTGTGCCGCGATCGTCGGCAGCTTGGCCAGCAGCCGGATCGTGGCGAGCTCGACCTGGTCGGGGTCGGAGAGGTCGACGCTGTCGGGGTAGTAGGCGGCGAGGAGGTTGACCGCGCTACCGAGGAGGGTCATGGGGTGGCCCTCGCGCGGGAGGGCGTCGAGCATCGTCCGCATTTCGTCGGGGATGCCGGCGTTCTGCCGCAGCTTGTCGGCGAGTTCCTTGAGTTCCCCCGGCCCCGGGAGCTCCCCGTAGATGAGCAGGTGACAGACCTCGATGAACGAGCTACCCGTGGCGAGCTCCTGGATGGGGTAGCCGCGATAGCGAAGGATGCCGGCATCGCCGTCGATATAGGTGATCGCCGAGCTACACGAGGCCGTGTTGACGAAACCGGGATCGAGGGCGACCTTTCCGGTCTTCGCCAGGAGCGACTTCACCTCGATGGCCTCGTCGCCCTCACTCCCAGTCAGGACGGGGAGACTCAGCGCACCCTCGCCGTACTGGAGCTCTGCCGTGCGCTCTTTACCTTCTTCACTCATGCCCGAGTCTACCTTTCCAGGCGGGGGATGCAGGGTGCGCGGGGTGCAGGACACCGCGGCGCGAGAGCCCTACACGTGTTAATCCGTTGACACTATGCTGTTTCATTAAACTTCTATGGAGTAAAACCATACAATTCTCCCGCATCGAGGCACAGGTGATGTGCGGCACACCCGCGCAGCAACATTTGTTCCACGAAATAGAAAGAATTTCGTTTCTTCGCACACAGTGGATCAACGCATAATTACGCCATGAACACAAAGTTGCGCGCGATCCGCGTCACCCCCTCGCTTCCGAGCCGACCGTTGCCCTCGCGGGCGCCTGGAGGCCGGAAACCTTCGGGCACCTCCGGTGTGCCGCCCCGGCCGGCTCCGCCACTCGCGGCCACCACACCTACGGACCCTCCAGAACCCCGGCGGCGCCCGACTGTGCTTTCTGGGCTCGCACGCTCGCGGGCGCCCCGGTAGTGCTCGTGGACGGCTCCGGGCGCCGCGGCGTCCGGGCGAACGGGGCGAGGACCGCGATGATCGCGGGCAGCACCGCAAGCGCGAGCACGGGCCCCTGGTAGGACCCCGCGATGTCGTGGCCCAGCGAGAGCAACAGCGGCGCCACCGCGGTGGAGGCCACCGCGACCGACTGCGTCAGGCCGCGCAGCGAACCAAGCGTGGCGGTCCCGTAGTAGTACGGGAAGGCCGCCGCCTCGACAGCGCGGGCGCCGGCGGCTGCCGCTCCCAGAGATGCGCCGTAGACCACCGCTGTCACCCCGGGCGACACGAACGGGAGCATCCCCAGCGCCCCGATGTGCATCAGCATGGATACGAAGATCAGTTTCTTCGGCGCGAACCGGTCGGTGGCCGAGCTGAACACGAGGGAGGCCCCCAGCCCGGCGACCGTCTGCGGGAGGAAGTTCGCGGCCGCCTGGGTGGGCGTGAGCCCCTGCTCGCCCAGCACCGCGATCTGGTGGAAGAACACCGCGGTCCCCACCAGCCCGCTGCACGCCACGGCACCGCAGATGACCCAGAACATCGACGTTCGGACGACCTCGCGCACCGCCCAGGCCGGCTCCGCCGGGCCGTCAGTGGACTCCGACTCCTCATCGTCGGACGAGCGCCGCACCCCCCGCATGCCCCAGAACGCGATCGGGAGCACCACCACCCAGATCAGCGAGGCCTCCAGCAGCAGCGCGCCGCGCCAGTCGACCAGCGCGATCACGCGCTCTATCACCAGGGGGAACAGGGAGATCCCGGCCGTGCCGGCCGCGCTGGTGATGCCGAGCATGGTGCCCCGCCTGCGCGTCACCGCGATCCCCACCACGGTAGTGGCGATCAGCGTCATCCCGCCCTGGCCCATCGCGCGTACCCCCACGAACGCGACAGTGAGCCCCACCACTTCCTGGACCGCCGCCAGCAGGCTGAGAAACCCGCCGAACGCAAGCGCGACAGCCGCCAGGACGCCCCGTACCCCGAACCGGTCGACAGCACGGCCGATCCACGGCAGCGCGAGCGCGCCACTGAGCGTGCCAACCAGGTACGCCGCCGACACGAGCGACCGGCTGACGTCCAGGTCGGCGATGATGTGGTCGACGAAGATGGAGAGCCCGGCCGTCTGGCCCGGGCCGCTCAGCGCGAGAACGGCCCCCGACATGGCGACCAGGGCTCCTGCCCGAGGGGGCTTCCGACGAGCGGAGGCGCCGGCGACAGTGCTGCCGTCGGTCGCTGCGGATGCGGGGGAGGTCAGGTAGACCACCTTCTTCGTCGCGCGGCCGGGGTCATCCAGGCGGACCAGAATCATGGGGCGGTGGGATGAATTTTCGCGCCACCCAGCACGTCACCCTCGGGATTGCCAAGGGCACGCGGCGACACGATCCCACAACCCGGCGTCCCGGCGCCGTTGCCGGGCGTACCGCGGCTATTTTTCCAGTTGGCCTACCACCGGTGGTCACCGGCACCCCGGTTGCGCGGGAACGGTGGCGTCACTCGTCGGGTTCGGTCCCGCCGGCGAGCAACGGTTCCAGTACCAGGTCGGGGTTGTCGCGTTTGATGACCCGCAGGCGGTACTTGTTGTGGATCAGTACCAGCAGCTCGCCATCGGCGCGGCGCTTGAGTACCTCCGCGCCGGACAGCGCGTGCGCGGCCGGGGCGCAGGTGGCGTCGGTGCGCCGGGCGAGCGTGTAGTCGAGGTGGGCCAGCTCGATGGGGGCGTTGAACTCTTGGGCCATCCGGTCGGTGACCACGTCGAACTGCAGCGGACCCACCGCCGCCAGCACCGGCGCCTGCTCACCCCGCACCTCCGAGGACAGCACCTGCACCACACCCTCGGCATCCAGTTGGGCGATACCACGCTGGAACTGCTTATAACGGCTGGCATCCTTGGCCCGGCACACCGCGAAATGCTCCGGCGCGAAACTCGGGATCGCCGGGAACTCCACCTTCGGCCCCGTGTACAAGGTGTCGCCCACACTCAACGCATTGGCGTTGACCAGCGCGATCACATCACCCGGGTAGGCGTCTTCGACGGTGGAGCGCTCGCTGCCGAACACCGCCTGGGTGTACTTCGTAGCGAACGGGCGCCCCGTGGCCCCATGGGTCAGCACCATCCCGCGATCGAAGCGCCCCGAGGCGATGCGCAGGAACGCCATCCGGTCGCGGTGGGCCTTGTCCATATTGGCCTGCATCTTGAAGACCTGCCCGGAAAACGGGGCCGAGACCGGGCGCGCACCCCCGTGCGCGTCGGGCTTGTCCCCAGGCGCCGGCGCGAGGTCGACCAGCGTGTTCAGCAACGAGGAGATACCGAAGTTGGGCAGGGCAGCGCCGAACAGCACCGGCGAAGACTCCCCCGCCAGAAACGACTCCTCCTCGAAATGCGCCCCGATCTCCCCGAGCAGATCCAACTCCTCGGTGGCTTGGACCCATTCCTGGCCCTCGACCTCGCCGGCCTGCTCCGGATCGATGTCCTCCTCCACCGCACGGGTGGCACCCCCCGGCGTGCGATACAGCTTGGTGTAGCGCCCCGTGGCCCGATCCACCAGCCCCCGGAAATCGCCCGCGATCCCCACCGGCCAGTTCAACGGAGCCGGCCGCAACCCGATCCGCTGCTCGACCTCATCCAACAGCTCCAAGGGCTCCCGGCCCGGCCGGTCCCACTTGTTGACAAACGTGATCACCGGAACCCGCCGCGCCCGGCACACCTCGAAGAGCTTCAGCGTCTGCGACTCCAGGCCCTTGGCCGAATCCAGCAGCATGATCGCGCAGTCCACCGCCGAGAGCACCCGGTAGGTGTCCTCGGAGAAGTCGGCGTGGCCCGGCGTGTCGAGCAGGTTGAGCACACAGTCGCCATAATCGATGCGCAACGCCGCCGACGTGATCGAGATCCCCCGGGCCTGCTCCATCTCCATCCAGTCCGAGGTCACACCCTTACGCTCGCCCTTACCATGCACCGCCCCCGCCGACGTGATCGCCGCCGCGTGCAACGCCAACGCCTCGGTCAACGTGGACTTGCCCGCATCCGGATGCGAAATCACCGCGAACGTCCGCCGCCGCGCCGCCTCACCCACAACCTCTTGGGACTGCTGCCTGTCGGCTACCACACTCACGGCCGTCTCCTCCCCGTGTTCGCTCACCGATGCTCGCTCGGGACGCACCACCGCCCCGTCCGGCGGGATCAGCCGAACCCTCCGCGCGCGTCCCGGTTCGTCTTCGAAGGGGGCGGGTCCGGCGCGCATCACAACCGGTAGCGGGCGCCCGGGACACCAACGCCGCAGCGCGGCGAAATCATCCACATGGCGAGCACGGACCACCCTATGCCCCTACTGAGCACGGCTGGCACGCGCGCACCGCTGTACCGCGGGGCCCGCGGTCCCCCGGCGCGGCAGACTTGGTACGGACATTACGAGTCATCGGTGAGGTTTTCACTGCTTCTCGAGCATCCTGGGATGGGAGGCTGGTGGCGCGGTCGCCTTGACTGGATCTCCGGCTCGTGCTCCGCCAACGGCCCTATGTACCGCCCGAAGTGGCAAGTACGGATCAACGGTGGTGAGAGCGATGAACAACAGGCTCCACGGATGGGGCGCCTTCGCCGCGACCATGATGCTGCTCGCCGGTGCGTTCCTGCTGATACAGGGGATCGCGGCAATGGCGACACCGGTGTTCTTCGTCGGCGCCGAGGCCGATCTCATGATGGCGACCTTCATGGCCTGGGGTGTGGTGCTCGGAATCCTCGGCGTGCTGAAACTGCTAAGCGGTATCGCGCTCTTCACGGGCCGGATGTGGGCCCGGACCGCCGGGGTCGTGCTGGCCGGAATCAGCGCCGTCGTGCAGCTCGGATTCCTCAGCGCGTTCCCGATCTGGTCGCTGGCGATCATCGCCGTGAACGTCGTGGTGATCTACGGGCTCACGGCGGGCTGGTCGATGGCGCCCGCTGGGGGCGTGCCGGAGGAGGAGGCGGCCTACGCTTCCTCCTCGTACCAGGCCGGCCGCAGTGATGCCACTCGGGCGCCAACGCAGCGTGGCGGCGCCCACGAGCGCCCCGAGCGCGCTGGCGGCGGCGCGACCAGCGGCTCCTCCGGATAGCGAGGACCAGAGCGAAGACACCGGCCGATCGTCGGCCGGGAGCAACGGCTCCGAACCGTTCTGCGTGTCCGGACCGGGCGGGGCATCACGGCATGGCGCCGGCCGCCCGGCTCCCGGGATCGCGGAGCACGGCTCCCAGCGAACCGGTCACGAACGCCATGGCCTGGTCGAAGCGGGCCCAGGGTACGGGCTGGTCGGGGGCGCGCAACCAGGTCCGGAGTACGTTGTTGTGCGCGGCGATGACCGAAGCGGCCAGCGCCTCGCCGGCGAGGACCTTCGGGCCGTCCGTCTCGCCCTGTGCGAGGTAGTGGCTGAAGGCGTTCTGGTACCGCGCGGTCATGGCGATCTCGCGGTCGCGCAACCGCGGCACCGCGCGCACCAGCCGGTAGCGGGGGATCGTGATCTCGGGGGCACCCACGTAGCCCTGGAAAACCATCCTGGCGGCGGAGCACACGGTGCCCACGGGGTCGTTCTCCGGGCTCGCGGCCAGGTAGCGGGTGACCGTATCGAACAGCACGTAGTGCTCGGCGAAGAGGATGTCCTCCTTGGAGCCGAAGTGCCGGAAGAGGCTCCGTCTGCTCACGCCGGTGGCCACGGCGATGTCGTCCATCGTGGTCGCCTCGTATCCCGCGTCGCCGAAGAGCCGCACCGCGGCGGTCACCACCTCACGAGGCCCTGGATACTCCGACCGCCCTCGCTCACCCGCGTCGCGTTTCGCCGCGCCCATGCTTCTCCTCGTCTCGCCTCCCCGGGGAGCATAGCCGCCCCCGTATGCCCGAGAAACACGCACACCGTCTAGTCTGACACTTGATGCCATTATTTGGCACGCAGTGCCAGAACCAGGAGAGAGCGAGGAGCCCTCATGAGTGACTTCACCCTGTTCACCACCAGCGACGAGCACGAGGAGCTCCGCGAAGCCGTGCGCGCCATCGCCGACGACAAGATCGCCCCGAACGCCGCCGCGGTCGACGCCAACGCCGAGTTCCCGCAGGCGGCCTACGACGCGCTGCGTGCCACCGACTTCCACGCGGCGCACATCCCGGAGGAGTACGGGGGCGTCGGCGCGGACGCGCTGGCGACCTGCATCATCATCGAGGAGGTGGCCCGCGCCTGCGCCTCGTCCTCGCTCATCCCCGCGGTCAACAAGCTCGGCACGATGCCCCTCATCCTGGGGGCGTCCGAGGAGGTCAAGCACCGCTATCTGGCACCAACGGCCCGCGGCGAGGCGATGTTCTCCTACGGGTTGTCCGAGCGCGAGGCCGGTTCCGACACGGCCAGCATGCGCACCCGGGCGGCGGCGGACGGCGACGGCTGGGTCCTGAACGGCCAGAAGTCCTGGATCACCAACGCCGGCGTGAGCGAGTACTACACCGTCATGGCGGTTACCGACCCCGACGGCCCGCGCGGCCGCAACATCAGCGCGTTCGTGGTGCACGCCGACGACCCCGGCTTCACCTTGGGCGAACCCGAGAAGAAGCTCGGCATCAAGGGCTCCCCGACCCGGGAGCTGTTCTTCGACGACGCCCGGATCCCGGGCGACCGCCTCGTCGGCGATCCGGGTGAGGGCCTGCGCATCGCGCTGCGCACCCTCGACCACACCCGCGTCACCATTGGCGCCCAGGCGGTCGGTATCGCGCAGGGTGCGCTCGACCACGCCACGGCCTACGTCAAGGAGCGCACGCAGTTCGGCACGGCCGTCGCCAACTTCCAGGGCGTCCAGTTCATGCTCGCCGACATGGCCATGAAGCTCGAAGCGGCCCGCCAGATGGTCTACGTCGCCGCGGCCAAGTCCGAACGCGGCGACGACGACCTGCCGTTCTTCGGTGCCGCGGCGAAGTGCTACGCCTCGGACACCGCCATGGCCGTCACCACCGACGCGGTCCAGCTCCTCGGCGGTGCCGGCTACGTCAGCGACTTCCCACTGGAACGCATGATGCGCGACGCGAAGATAACCCAGATCTACGAGGGCACCAACCAGATCCAGCGCCTGGTGATGGCCCGGAAGCTGCTGGAGGGCTGACGGCGGCCTTCTTGACCTGGGAGGGGCCGTGTCCGCGCCCGGGATCCGGGCAGCGCCGACCCCGCTCGGGTGCCGTGCCGCGGCGTTTGCGCCCCGTGCGCCTCCCGTGGTTGCGTCCTGCCATGACGACAGGAGACGAGCAGCACCGCTGGTGGCAGTGCTACAGGGGCCACGTGTTCGAGCACGGCCCCGTACCCGAGGGTGAGCAGCTGCAATGCCCGGAGTACGACGCGGACGGCTGGTGCGGCACCTCCTTCGTCTTCATGCCGTTCCCGTCGCGGGAGGCCGCCGAGGCCGGCCTCATTATCGGTCGGCCGCGCTGGGCCCCGTGGGCGGGCTAACCGGATTCGAGGCTGGCGGGCGGGGCGCCGCCCGGTCCGCGGAGGCACGCGCGCCCAACCGCCCGGCCGCCCACACGCCGGTACCCCAGTGACGGCCGTGGCCGGGTGAGGCCAGAAGTCGCCGGCCACGCTCGGAAGAGCTAAGATTGCCCGGCGATGGCCAGAATGGCGACTTCCGCAGTCCTCCTCCCGCTCTACGCCCTCGATCTCGCGAGGCGCTACTGGGCCCCCTTGTTGTGCGTGTACGTGGCGGGCACCGCCCTGCACGCTCTGGCGCTGCGCGGCGTCGCCAAGCTCGGCCAACAGGACGAGATCTTCGGCATGGTCGGTGTGAGCGTCTCGCTGCTGGTGACGCTCGCGACGACGATCATCATGTTCCACATGCTGCGTCCCGGCCTGCCGACGCTGGACCAGGAACTGTCCGAGCGCTCCGCGCGTGCTCGCCGGGGCACGCCCCAAGCCCCCGGCCAGGTCTCGGTCAACGAGCGGGAACGCCGCCTTGTGGACGCCATCGCCATGGCGATCCTGCCGTTCCTGGCCTTCTACAGCGCGTGGGGGCTGGTCGGCGAGGAGTTCCAGAGCTATGCCCTGCAGGTCTACAACGACGCCGGGCCGGAGGCGTACGCGTTTGTCTCCGACTTCGACCGGGTCGGCGCGCCG
Source organism: Lipingzhangella halophila (assembly GCF_014203805.1). Taxonomy (GTDB): domain Bacteria; phylum Actinomycetota; class Actinomycetes; order Streptosporangiales; family Streptosporangiaceae; genus Lipingzhangella; species Lipingzhangella halophila. The sequence continues at coordinate 379,394 of NZ_JACHJT010000002.1, forward strand.
CTGATCGTCGCCCTGGGTGCCTTCTGCGTGCGCGCCGGGGTGGAGGCCCTCTACAACCGCACCGAGTCCAAGATCCTGGGGCTGCTCACCGCCCTCCTTGAGGCCATCTGGGTCTTCTTCGCGATCGTCACGGTCTCGCCGCTCCTGAGCGACGCGCGCGCGTGGTTCGGGGAGCGGGTCGTGTGGGCCGAGATCCAGTCGCTCTACACGGACGGGCTCATCTGGCTCTCCGATGTCACCTCCATTCCCGTGCTCACCCTCGCCTCATCCATCGCGGGCACGGTCGCCTGGGTGTGGAACCTGCTGAAGGACGGTCTGGTGGAGCCGCTGCTGTGGCTCACCATCGCCGCCGTGGTGTTCGGGGCGGACGTCGACCGCACCGAGACCCTGTTCCGCGGGCAGCGCCGGGTCGAGCGACTGCACCGGACCGCGATGGAGCATACGCCGGGCATGGTGGCGCGGGTGACATCGGTCGTGGGCGGTACCTACCGCGACAAGTACGTGCCGTTCGTGAACGCCCTGCGGTTCATTCTCAGCGTCAGTCCGGCCTACTACCTGTCGTTCTGCCTGTACTACGCCCTGCTTGAACTGGGATTCGGCTGGCTGGAGCGCGGGGTGTTCATCGCCGTCGGGCCCGAGGACTTCCTCTCGTGGTGGTGGCCCTGGCTCACCCCCATCGAGTTCGTGGTCGAGGGGCTCCACGAGTTCTTCCGGGTGTGCCTGCTGGCGGCCGCCTTCGAGCTGACGCTGCGCCGCGGGGGCGGCAGGACCAGTGGGCGGCGGCGCGCTCCGCGCCGCGCCGACCACTTCGGGATGTGAGGGACGCGGCAACCGCCCGCGCCGCGAAGAGCGGACCGCGCACGAGCGGCGCCTATGCGGCGACCGGGGTCACTCGCCTTCGGGCTCGCGGTACGGGAACGAGAGGGCCTCGGGCTTGGGGGGGTTCTCCTCAGAGTCGGGGTCGTGCCCGTGGTCCTCGCCTTCGAGACTCTCCGTGTACTCCTCAAGCTCGGCCAGGGCTTCCTCGCTGGTCATGTCGTGATCGATCTCGGGGTCGTGCGTGGCGACCGCGACCTCGAACCGCAGGCTCGACACCGCGTCCTCGGGGACCTCGAAGGTCGCGACGATCGTGGTCTGCTCGCCCACCGGCATCGGCTCCGTTCCCGACGGAGCGGTGCACTTGATCCCGTCGGCCGTGGCGACATCCTCGGGGAGCTCCGTGGGCGCGAGGGCTGTTTCCCAGGTACGCCCCTGGCCATCAAGGGCACGGAAGGCGCAGAGCGAGTACAGCCGGTCGGTGGCGAGCTGGTCGTCGGGCGTCACCTTGAATGCCGCGCTGACCTCACGCACGCCGGGAGCAGGCTCCTCGTCCTCGGTCACCGAGCCCACGTATTCCCACTCGGAGCCGGCGAGCCGGGCGGTGTCGCCCGACACCGGAGTCGCTTCCGGTGGAATGACGCCGCGATCGAGCATGTCCTGGCGCTCCAACCACCAGGGGATCCCCAGCGCCGTCGGCAGCAACACGACCAGGGTCAGGATGTACGGGAGGTGCGCACGCCACCTGGACTTCTGCATCTGGTGCCGCTGGCCCTGCGGGGCGGGCGGCTGCTGTGCTCCCCAACCCGGCTGCGGCCCGGGCTGCCCTGGAGGACCAGGTGGGCCGGGAGGGTGCCCGTGTCCTGGTGGCGGAGCGCCATGCCCGGGCGGAGGAGGCCCCTGGGGTGTGCCTTGTGGCGGCGGGCCCTGAGAGGGCGGGCCGGGCGGCGGACCTTGCGGTGGCGGAGGCCCAGGCGGAGGCCCAGGCGGAGGCCCAGGCGGAGGCCCAGGCGGAGGCCCAGGGGGCGGCCCCGGCGGCGGACCTTGTGGCGGCCCAGGGGGCGGCCCCGGCGGTGGGCCGGGGGGTCGGCCGGGCGGCGGGCCCTGAGGGGGCGGTCCCGGCGGCGGACCTTGCGGTGGCGGAGGCCCGGGCCTCTGGGGGCCTTGAGGGCCCTGCGGAGGCGGTGGATGGCCCGGGTTCGCATGCGGCGGCCCGTACGGGCCCGGCTGGGGCGGCCGGTACGGCGGCTCAGTCATTCGTGGCACCGTCCTTCTCGCCGGTCGGCTCGGCGGGGGCGCGGCGTTCGTCCGCGAGGCCGCCGGACTGGTCGCCCCCCGTTACCTCGACGGTCTCAGCGGCCTCGTCGATCCGCGTGGACAGCTCCTCGTCACGCAACCCCAGGTCCACCACGGCCTCGCTGGACAACCGATCGTCCACCGCCGCCCCCGCGGACACGGCCGTGACCCGAAGAGTGGGATCGATGATCTTTTCGGGGGGCAGTTCGAAGGCGAGCGAGCCCGTCACGGGAATCCCCGCCTGGAGGGGGCTCGCCCCCAAGCCGCCGGACGGCAGCGGGCTGGACACCCTACCCGCGTAGCTGGTGTCGCCGCACTCCAGCCGCACGGGATCATGGATGGCCATTGACTCCTTCGTCGCCTCGATCGTCACCGTGATCACCATCCAGACGTAGTCGGGGTCGGCTTCGGTTCCCGTGAGGGGCTCGAAGTCTCCTCCGGCGATGTCGTGGCCGAACCGCACTTCGTCCACTTCGAGGGTGAACCGGGACGCGTCCACCACCTCGCTGGCGTCTCCCGAGTACGCGATGGGCGCTACCCGCTGGTCGAACTCGACGTGGTAGGCACGGGTCACCCCGATAAGCGCCAGTAGGAGCACACTCAGGGCGGCGGTCAGCAGCAACCGGGGCAGGCTTCGATGGGGCGGGGTCATCGCGCGGCTACTCTCCCTCAACCGGCAGGTCCACTTCGCCGACACTCTCCTCGCTCAAACTCCACCAGCGCTCGCTCTCATCGATGAAGCCCGAGCTTTCCTCCGCCTCGAGCACCCGCAGCCGAACACGCTCGACGTCACCGGCCGACACGTCCTCGGGCAGTTCCCACACGAGAAGCACGGTCTCGGTCAGCTCCGGCTGGATCCACTGGATCGGATGCGAGCCCGGGTCGCGCACCTGCTCGATCGAGCCCATCTCCCCCTCGGCCTCCGCCGGCATGAGATGGGCCTCGATGAGATCGTCGGCGAAGGTCCGCGCGGCCACGGCCTCACTCTCGTGCGAGGTGAGTTCCGCGCGCACCACGACCTGCGCTCCGCCCAGGTTGGCGTCTCCCATCCGTACCGCGGCCTCGGTCGGCTTGACCGTGAAGAGATCGTTCCGGATTTCGGTGCCCGGATCCTGCGGGCTGCCCGATTCCGTGGCCGCAGCAGCGAAGCCCCCCTGGTACCAGACGACAGCGGCAATGGGGGTCGCCAAGAGCAGGAGCACGGCGAGGATCACCAGGAAGCGCGGTGAAATGCCGGATCCCGCGTTCGTCTGGATGTATGTGGGGTCGGGGGCGGAGTGAGCCACGGGGAGCAGTATAGATAGCGGGTGGGACTGTTCCAGCACGCCCTATTAGACCGGTATTGGCCAGTTGACCCGGAGATGTCCCATCAGCTGGAGCGGGTTCGCGACGCGTTGGGGCCGGCCGTGCCGGACAGGTCCGACCGGGTCAGCGTCCGGGGGCGCGCCACGGGTCGGGCCGGGCGAGTGCGTCGCGGACCGGGATGTCCTGCCGACGGGCGACCGCGAGCCGGTCGCGCACCTCGGCCCGGGTGCGCGGGCGGTATCCGGGCCCGGAGCATCCGCACGAGTGGAACGTGAGCCCGGAGCGGAGCACGGTGGCCAGGGCGTCCCACGCGTCGCGGTCGCCCCGGCGCGGCACAGCGAGGTTGCTCCCGGCGTCGGTCATCGGTTGGCCGCACCGCCGGCAGGGGTTCTCGCGTTGCGGGCGCGGAGTCTCCTGCACCGCGACCCGGCACGACAGGCACACATAGTGCGTCGTGGGGCTCCCGTAACACATGGGCCCGATCCTAGTCCGCCGCCCGGCGGGCACCAAGCCGGTATCCGCGGACCTCGGCCCCACGACGCCCGGGGCGTCTCAGCTCGCCGGCTCGAACGACTCCGTCATCTCGTCCAGCAGCGCACGGTTCTCCTCCCACTGGCCCTCGGGGGACACCAGGAACAGGGCGTAGCCCTTGTCCTCGGTGTGGAAGGCGCGGTTGACCGCGTGCATCCGGCCCTCGGCCCCGTCGAAGGTGAACTCCCAGTCGGCGGCGCTCACGTAGGCGTCGAGGTAGGACTCGTCGAGCGCGACGATCCCTTCGCGCTGGTAGCCGTCGAACCCGCTGGAGATGGCCCCCTCCTGCTGCTCCCAGTCCTCCTTGGCGTTGTCGCCGGGGGTGTCGGTCTGGTCGATCTGCAGATACCCGCCATCAGGGCTGTGGAAAAACACGCCGTTGTCACGACGCTCCAGCTCCCACCCCTCCGGCACGTCGAGCGCGAAGCCCGTCTCGTCCTCGTGCCGGGTCATCTCGGGGCCGCTTTCCTCGGGCTCCGGCGGCTCCGACTCGTCTGCCTCGGACGCCTCGGCCTCCGGTGTCGAACTCTGCTCCACGGGAGCGGCCTCGCTCGGTTCGTCCGTGCGGCTGCCCAACCACAGGCCGGCTCCGATCACCGCAAGCACCGCAGCGACACCGCACGCGACCGGGAGGATCCGCCGCCACAACGCCGCGCGCCCGGTTGCCCCTCCCTGCGCGGGAACGGGCGCGTTCGAGGGCGCCGCGGCGGGCCCCGGTTCGGACGGCCGCGCCGGCGTGTCCTGGCCGCCTGGCGACTGCGCCATGGCCGACGCAGCCCCGCGCTTCCCAGCGTTGCCGGCCGCCTTCGCCAGCGCCTCGTAGGCTTCGGAGACCGTTGGCCGGCGGGCCGGATCCTTGTTCAGCAACTTCTCCAGCAGCGGCCGGAGCGGTCCCGCCGAGGCCGGGGGGCGTACCTTCTCGGTGACGATGGCGGTGAGCGTCGCCATGGGCGTGGCCCGCTCGAACGGTGTTGCGCCCTCGACCGCCTGGAAGAGGGTGATCCCCAGTGCCCACATGTCTGAGGCGGGGGTCGCCCCACCACCCTGGGCCAGTTCGGGCGCGAGGTAGCTGGGCGAGCCGACGAGCTGCCCGGTGCTGGTGAGGTTGCTGTTGCCTTCGAGGAGCGCGATGCCGAAGTCGGTGAGCACCGCACGGTCCCCGGCGGCGATTAGAACGTTGCCCGGCTTGATGTCACGGTGCACGACGCCCCGCTCATGCGCCACGGCCAGGGCCGCGGCCACCTGCATGCCGATATGGGCGACCCGCTCGGGCGACTGCGCACCGTCGCGCTTGAGAACGGTGCCCAAGGACTCGCCGCGCACCAGTTCCATGACGATCCACGGCCGGTCGTCACTGTCGACGACGTCGAAGACAGTGACGATCGAGGGGTGGCTGAGCTGGGCGGCGCTGCGCGCCTCGCGGAGCATCCGGGTCCGCAGCACCTCGATCTCGCGGGCCGGCAGGTGCGGGGAGATGCTGAGCTCCTTGATGGCGACCGGGCGGTCCAGCAGCTCGTCGATCCCGCGCCAGACGCGTCCCATGCCGCCTTCGCCGATCGGCTCGGTGAGCCGGTAGCGTCCGGCGAGCGAGCGTCCCGGCTCGGCTTGCTCAGAGGTCATACGTGCGGGTTCCTCGCGTACGAAGGCGGATGTCCAGGGGCCAGGGATAGTAGATGCGAGTCTAGAAGCACGGGTACCGCCACACGTGCTGTGAGGCGCGATCCGCGGGGCCGCGGTCACGCACCGGCGCCCGGGGGTAACGATGTGCGCTGCGCCGACAGGAAACTGTGGCTGGATACCCGCCTGCCGAGGAAACATGCCCAATCGTGTTGTCCGGATCCGGCCGGGTGGATCCGCGGCGGGCCTGCGGCGCCATCGTGCGTGCCAACAGGCGGTCGCGGCGCGCCCACGCGTGGCGCTGCGGTCAGGTGACGCGCATGGCCAGTCCCGCATAGTCGACGACGACACCGTCCCGGTCGACGGACAGCTCGAAGGACCCGTGGTGCGGGTCGCGGTACTGGTACCGCTCGCGGCCGTCTGACGCGCCCAGCCTGGTGTAGCGCTGCACCATCCGCCGGACCTGCAGGCTTGGCACGTCGACCCAGGCCACCGTGATGTCGCGGTGCTCGCCCGGCTCCAACCCCAGGCGGCGGATCGGCAGGGTGTTGGTCAGCGGCGTCGCGGCGACATCCACGTCCACGCACCCGGTGAGCGCCGGCGCGGGATTGCCGTCGATCGTCCAGTGCCCGCCCTTCCCGGTCATCCCGAGCTCCCGGGTTCCGAACTCCGTCACCACCTCGACCCGGGCCTCGCTGCACACCCACGCCAGGTCGGTGCAGACGGTGAACCGGCAGGCGAAGCGTTCGGAGTGGTTGGCGACGGTCTCACTCGCCTCCAGCCGGTAGCCCTCCGGCCCGGCAACCAACGTGCCCAACCCCAGTCCTGCGGGCACATCGAGCCGGGTCCACACAGCGGGGAAATCGTTGCTGGCCGACATGGCACCTTCCTATCGGTATGTCCCAAACGCGCGCCAGACGGTGGGAAGCACTGAGCGGACCTCGCCGCCGCACTGTCCCGGAACAGTGCGGGTCCCGGAACAGTGCGGCGGTCGTTAGGTGTTCAGCCGACCTCCTCGGGCTCCTTGAACTCCTCGTCGACGCGGTCGAAGTCGCGCGCCATCTGCCCGGTCGCCCGGCCGAGCGGGTTGCAGACGGCGATCGCGAGGAAGCTCAGGGCCACGCCCGGGACCATCGCGTACAGCCCGGTCTCCAGCACCCGACCGTCCAGGTACTGCCAGGTCATGGCGGTGACCCCGCCGACGATCATCCCGCCGAGCGCGCCCGCCCGGTTCATTCGGCGCCAGTACAGCGAGACCAGGAGCACCGGGCCGAACGCCGACCCGAACCCGGCCCAGGCGTACCCGACGAGTTCCATGATCGTGTTGTTTCCGGTCAGCGCGATCCACGCGGCGATGATCGCGATCACCACAACAGCGGCGCGGCCGATCCACACGAGCGACATCGGCGACGCGTCGCGCTTCAGGAACGCCCGGTACCCGTCCTCCGTCAGCGCCGACGACGCCACCAGAAGCTGGGAGTCCGCGGTGCTCATCACCGCCGCGAGGATGGCCGCCAGGAGCAGGCCACCGATCCACGGGTTCGCCAGGGCTTCGATAAGCTGCGGGAACACGTACTCGGCCGCGTCCTCTCCCAACGGCGGGTCGAAGTACGCCACGCCGGTCAGCGCGACCACGACGGCCATTGCCATGGCGGTGACCGCCCAGGTCACGCTGATGACACCCGCCGCACGGACCTCACGGGGCGACCGGATGCCCATGAAACGCGCCAGGATGTGCGGCTGGCCGAGGTACCCGAATCCCCAGGCCAAGCCGGAGATCACCACAACCGGGCCCAAGGCGTCGGTAAAGGTCCACGAGCCGTCCAGGCCCGAGACACCACCGAGAACCGCCCCCACGCCGCCGTCCACTCCCCTGCCGGGGTCCATGGACAGGGCGACGATCGCCACGGCCGGCACGACAAGCAGCGCGCACCACATCATTACGGCCTGGATGACGTCGGTGAAGCTCACCGCGAGGAAACCGCCGAGGAACGTGTAGACCACGATCACCGACACGCCCAGGATGATGGCGACGCTCGCCCTGACGTCGAAGACCTGCTCGAACAGGCCGCCCGCGGCGACCAGCCCGGACGCCACGTAGAACAGGTAGAAGACCAGGATCAGCACCGCGGAGACGCCGCGTAGCGCACCGCCGCGGTCGCCGAAGCGGTTCTCCAGGTACGAGGAGAGGGTGAGCGAGTTCGAGTCGCCGCCGCTGCGGGCGTCGGTGACCCGCTCGGTGAAGATGCGCAGCCGGCCGGCGATGAGATACCAGCTCGCGGCGAAGCCGATGGCGAGGCCGACCGGGATCCACACCTCTGAGACTCCGGAGAGGTAGATGGCGCCCGGAAGGCCCAGCAGCAGCCAGGCGCTGAAGTCACTCGCGTTCGCGCTCAGTCCGGCCACCCAACTGTTCAGCCGGCGGCCGCCGAGGATGAAGTCGGACAGGTTCACGGTACGTCTGAAGACCCAGAAACCGATCACGACCATCACCACGAAGTACCCGGCGAAGGTAGCGAACGGAGCCAGTTCGGCACTGTTCACGTGGGTCCCTCATCTCTATGGCTCGGGGGAAGGGGGATTCGGTACGGGGGCACGGGAGACGGTCCTTCCCGCCAGCCGGGCGGGGAGACGGCGCACACGGGGCCGCGTCAGGCACAGCGACGAGCATTGTCTCCCCTCCACGTCGAGCGGGCACAGTGCGCGCTCAGGGGAAGCGCGCCGGCGAACCACACGGACACTACGAATCGCCTGGTCACAGGATCTCTCAGTGCCCATTGGCTTGTTCCGGCCCCCCGGAACAAGCCAACCGCCACTGCAGGCGCAATCCCCGCACCGTCCTGCACGAAACGTCCCGCCGCGGTCACGTGCCGGCGCCCCAGTGCTGCCGGGGCCAATGACGCCTATCCCTCACTCGATACGGAGTCGGGGTCCGCGTTGGGGTGCTCAACCACGTTGACCAACGTGGTGTGGATGTACTGGAACTCGCCGAGCAACCGTTCGGCGTCGATCAGCAGGCCACCGTAGACACGGGTCTGGTCGGCGAGCTTGCTCTCCTGCTCCACGGTGGTGCTGGTGATGGCGGTCTGCTCGTTCCGCGCCCGCTCGACGTGTTCGGCCAGGCGCTCCACGTGCTCGCTGATCCGGTCGGACTCCAGTTCCGCCAGCAACCGCGCCGCTTCGCCGATGTGCCCGAGGAACGCGCCGTAGTACTCCAGGAACTCCGAATGGGGAAGGCCGGGGTCGTCGCTCGTGCGGCTGAGCGTGTCCGCGATCGAGCTCAGTTGCACGCTGACGCGCGCCAGGCGGTCCACAACGGTGCGGTAGCCGCCGAAGGGAGGCTCCATGTTCAGCAGCAGCCGGCGCGGATTGAACCGGACGCTCTCCGCGGCACTGTCGACGGTGTCGCGTGTCCGTTCGGCGAGGTTCTCCAGCCGCTCCCCCCGGAAGCGCCAGTCATCGCTGTCGCCACGGGTCGGCGGCCCCTGGCTGACCGACTCGGAGATGTCGGCGATGAGCCCGTGCACGGACTTGGCGAGGTTCTCCACCGCGTACTCCGCGCTGCGGTACCGCATTGGCGGCACGACAACGATGTTGACCAGGATCCCGATCGCGCACCCCATGAGGACCAGCAGGATGAGGCTGGAGAGCAGGCCGAGGCGGTCGACGGGCCCCGTGCCGGTGAGGAACGCCGCGTAGGCGAAGAACGCCGCGGACACGACCTGGCCTCCCTGGCTTCCCAGGCGCCGCCACCGCCCGAGCATCAGCGCCAGCAGCGTGACAATGGCGAAGGTCCACACAGCGGGGGCAAGCGCCAACCCAACCACGCCCTGCAGGGACACACCGAGCACGATCGCCAGAATGAACCGCGTGGACTGCAGGACCGACTGATAGACCGTCACCTGCAACATCAGCACCGCGGAGAATGGCGCGAAAGCGGGAAACTGCGCCCCGAACACGTTCTGCGCGAAATACCAGGCGATGGTGGCGGCCAGGGCGCTCTTGACGACGATCAGGGTCGCTTCCCGCTCGGGCCCGCCATAGCTGCGCACCCGCCCCAACGAAGCCAACCGCCGCGAGAGCCTTCCGCGCAGGGTGGTGGAGTGGTTCTCCTGCGGCTCGGAACTGGTGTGCTGCTCGTCATCCGACATCTCACCGCCCCCGGTCCTTCTAGCGCGAATTGGGCCGCAAAGCTGCACGGCTACCCGCACAGCGCCCGCACACGCGCCACGGGCCCAATTCGTGGTCGACACTTGAAGCTGACACCGCGTCACCTCCTAACGTCGAGCTATGGGGAACGGCACCAGGAAACTCAAGGTCGGCGAGCTGGCCCGCCGGTCCGGGCTGTCGATCCGGAGCCTGCGGTACTACGACCAGATCGGCCTGCTGAAACCGTCGGGGCGCAGTGAAGGCGGCCACCGGCTCTACGAGGACGCCGACGTGCGGCGGCTCTACCGCATCTGCCTGCTGCGCCGGGCGGGACTCGCGCTGGAGGAGATCGCGAGAGCGCTCGACGACCCCACCTGGGACCTGGCAAACGCCATGCGCACGCACCTCAACCTGCTCGACCGCCGGCAGGCCGTGCGCGCGCAGCTGCGCAGGCGCCTGGCCGCGATGGTCGCGCGGCTCGCCGCCGACACCGCCCCCGCCACCGAGGAGTTCCTCGACACGATGGAGGAGATGACCATGCTCGAGAGCCCAGTCCAGCGACGAATCGGAATCCTGGTATACGAGGACATCCCCGCCGCCCACGCCCACCTGGTCCGGGTGTTCGGCCTCGGCGAGGGCCGGCTGCACTATGCCGACGACGGCACGTGTGTACACGGCGAGGTGGACGCCGGCGACGGTGTCATCTGGCTGCACCGGGTCGCCCCCGAACACGGGCTCGCCTCGCCCGCGTCCCTCGGCGCGGCCACCGGCACGACCGCGATCATGGTCGACGACGTCGACTCCCACCACCGGCACGCGGTCTCCGAAGGCGCCGACATCGCCTACCCGCCCACCGACATGCCCTACGGATACCGCGAGTACGGCGCGCGCGACCCCGAGGGCGGGCTGTGGTCGTTCATGGCCCCGCTCGACTAAACCGGTGCGGTGGGCGGATAGTACAGCCTCCAACGAGGCAACGAAGGCGACGGATGGCCCGGGGGGTGGCGTTTCTCGGGCGCTATGTCCGGATTGTGGGCATTTTGTGTGCCGATCTTGAGGATTTCGTTCCTTCTACGCGCGATAAAGCAACGAAATCCTCAAGATCAGCACCACTAGGGCTCACGATCCGGACATAGCAGGCGCGGGAGGGCTCGCGCGGCACCGAAACCGGCCGTGCGGACAGATTCGGCGCCGAGAACGTCCCCACAGACAGTCTCGATGCGGCCCAGTGCCGAGAACGACACCACAGACACCCCCGCTGGCCCCACCATCCGGTCTTCGCCGCCCCGTTGCGTGCGCCACCGCGGGGCACCCGCACCGGTCACCGCGGGCTGGCCCACCCGCTGCCTTCGCTGTCTCGTTGGACGCGTCACCACGCACCCACAGCACCGACGAGCGGTACGCCCGGCCATCCACTGTCCTCGCCGCCCCCGTCGGAGGCCGCACCACGCACCCACCGCGGCGACGAACGCCATGCCTGCGCCCTCCGCCACCCCCGTCGCGGGCGCGACCGGGCGCATGCGCCACCGGGCCAGCGGAGCCGAGTCCGGGATCCGGCCGGCGCCGCGCCACACGCACCCCAAACTGTTTCCAGGCCGTGTTGTTTCGCACACTGGATGTGGGCCGAACGTTCCCGTGCCACCATCGGAGACGTAATCTCGGCCCAGCTTCACGGGCATTGGAGCGGAAGGAGATGCGCTGTGCGCGGCCTACGCGGGTGCCTACGTGCTGGGGCTGGCTGCCTGGCGCTGTTCGGGATGCTCCTCGCGCCCGGGGCGGCGCACGCGCAGACGGCCGAATGGACCATCGGCAGCACCGGATGCGTACCCACCACGGGCTCCGCCGAGCAACCCGTCAGCGCCCGTACCTCCCCCGGCCTTGAGGCCGACACCGTCTTCGTCATGAACGACGGTGTGACCTACACGCCCGCGGTGCACCCGGACACCGGGCGGCCGGTGAACCCCTCGGGGACGTCCAAGGGCGACCTGACGCTCACCCTGGAGGTACTGACCGAGCAGAGCGACGGCGCGCCGTGGACCAGCCTGGACAAACTGGGTTTCGACGTCAGCGCGATGGACGAGCCCGATCCGGAGCCGGTTGAGATCGAGGTCGGTGTTTCCGGGGTGCGCGACGTCGACACCAAGGCGATCCGGCGCGGGGAGGCCGAGAGCGCCGGCATGGTGACACTGCTGGAGTCCGAGGCGCTTTCCGCCGACGACTGGGACCGGGCCTTCGGCGCCTACGCCGTGGTCGCGGCCGACCTCGTTCTCACAACGCCGGAGGGCGAGCCGTGGTGCGAAGTCGAGTTCAGCGGTTCCACCGACGACCCGATCGATGAGTTCGAGGTGGTCCCCTCAGGCAGCAAGATCGACGCGGCCACCGAGGCCAACCGCGAGGACAGCGAGGAATGGCCGCCCTACGCGCTCCTGGCCGCCGTGACCGCGGTAGTCGTGCTTGGTGGCGCAGCCATCGCCGCGCGAGCTTTCCTGGTCAACCGCAACCGCACCGCAGCGGACGGGCAACCGGACCAGGAAGAACGCGACGTCCACGTGGGCTGAGTCCGCCGGGCGGCAGCGGCCGCTCCGCTCCCTTCCAACCGGCGGGTTCCGCACCCGGCTTCCGCGCAGCGCGGCGGAACGCGCACCGGCCGGCGCCGCGCCCGGCTACCCGGCCGAACGCCCCCTCGCCCGAGCCCGCGGGCTCGGGCGAGGAGTGAACGGGCGTCATTCCACGCGGTCCTCGAAGGTCGCGGCGAGCACCGCCCGCCAGCTCGGGGCCCGGAACGCGCCGAGCAACTCGCCGGCGAGCGCCACCTGCGCGTCCTCGTCGACGTCGTCGCTCTCCGGCGTCACCTCTACCCTCCACGGGTAGTACAGGTACCCCTCCTCATCGTCCCCGGCCAACGACGGGTCGGCGTCCTCGTTGCGCCACACCTCGGCCTGGTTCCCGCGAATCTGGCACGCGTCCTCTCGCACCCCGGTCGCGTCGGGGACCCGCTCGGTGATGGCGCGCAGCACCTCGCTCTCGGTACCGCCGCCGTCGACCATGACGATGAACTCCAGGATCTCCTCCGCCACCTGCGCTCTCCTCACTCCGTCCCACGAGACGGGTGCACGTGTTCCGTGCGCACACCCGCCGACCCATGGTGTACCACTGCGCGGCCACACGCATGCCGACGTGCGCGCCCGCACCGGCCGTCGTCCGCCCTGTTCGGGCACCTGGAGCACACCGCCGCGGTGAACGCCGGCCACCACCCCTCCGGCGGCCTCCCCGGACCGCGTCCCACCCGGCACTGGCGGGCCGGCGCGGGCGGAGTCAGTCGTCGAGGGACCGGTCGAGGGCGTCCTCGGCGAGCCCCAGGTCCATCCGGATCCGGAAGCGGGTGCGCAGCAGCTCGGTCAACAGCTCATGGACGTAGGGCGTGACGTCCTGGTGCTGGAAACGCCGTGCCCCGAGCGTCGCCCAGTCGTGCGCCCCTTCCAGGTCGCCGTGGGCCTGCAGGATCTCCGCGATGTGGATGTAGGTGGGCAGGTTCCGCGGCCCCTCGGCGTCCATGCGGTCGAGCTGGGCGTAGGCGGCGTCGAGCAGGTCGAGCTCCAGCAGGGCTCCGGCGAGCAGGGCGCGGGCGTCGATAATGGTCGCGCCGCCGTCGTCGATCGCCCTTTGGTAGGCGGCCGAGGCACGTTCGAACTCCTGGGCCATCTCCCATTGCTCGCCGGCCCGCACGAAGAGCTCGGCCCGGGAGATCTCGCTGTCGGCGTCGACCCGGTTGGCGAGTTCGAGGAGTTGCTGGGCGACATCGCCATGGTCACCTGACTGCACAGCCCGGAATTCCAGCCGGTCGAGATCGGCTGTCGTCACGCGGGTCACTGTCACCCTCCCTGCGTCCTCGCCGCCGCACGAAACGTCCCGGCTAGGTCCGGGCGCGTTCCAGCGCGTCCCAGAACCCCTGCCGCAGCGACTGGCGGACCTCGTCGCGCAGCAGGAAGTCGATCGGCAGTGCTGACCCCTGCAACAACCGCGCCTCCAGGTCGGAGGGCAATCGGGGTCTGCGCGCGAGCACCGCCTCCAACCAGAGGACCGGCGCGTCCCGGGCGATCGACTCGGCGAAGTCGTTCCCTTCCTTGCGCGCGACATACACTGCCTCGTCAACGGTACGCGCTACCGATGAGCCAGGGGGGACGTGGGCGACGGTGGGAGTCGGGTTGGTGTGGGGGCCGTGATGGACCCGGTGGTCGGGGCGGGGACCAGAAACGGTACCCGGAGCCTCATGGGCTCCGAGGGCTGAGCCGGACTCAGCCTCCGTACTGGCCCCAATAGTAGGGTTTGGTCCGGTGTTACCTCCGAACCCCGGATTTTCCCCGGTATTCGGCCCGTATCTGGGATCCGGTGCCGGGGGTGGAGGCGGGTTCTGTGCTGGTGGTTGCTCGTACTGCGGTGGCGGCCCGCCCATCATCGGGTTGTGGTGCGTACCTGTCTGATGCTGTGGCGGAGGGGGCGGCGGGGCCTGCCGGTTCTGCGGCGGCCCGTACCCCTCCTGAGGGCCCCGCATGCTCGGGTGCGCGCCGGTGGGCGGGTTGCCATACGCCGGGTTCGCCCCGGTGGGCGGATTGCCATAAGCCGGATTCGCCCCGGTGGGCGGGTTGGGCGCCATCCCCGGGTGTCCGCTGGTGCCCTGCTGATGCCCCGGCCGGCCGCCGGAGGGGAACCCGTTCTCGTCGATCGACGCGGGGCCACCGCCCCGCTGCGGGTTCGCGCCGCCGGGTTCCTGCGGGGCGAGGTGGTCGCCCCCTCTGTGCTGGGCGATACTCTGCTGCATCGCCCGCAACTGGTCCATCGCACTGCCGCTCATGGGCTGCTGACCGCCGGTGTTGGCGAACATCGCCTCGAACCCGTTCCCCGACGAGGCCGCGGGTTCCACGCGTGAGGAGCCGGCGTGCGCGGTGACGGGCTGGCGGGTCACCTCGGCGCCCGAGTGCCCCTGGCCGTTCGTGAGCGGCGCGGGCGGCCCGGCGGGCTGGCTGACCTCGGGCTCGGCGCCCGCTCCGGAGAGCAGGTTGACGTGCGGGCGAAGGTGGCCGACGCCGATCTCGATCAGGTCGTCGCACTCGCGGCGCAACGCGCGCGAAATGGTCCAGTTTCCTTCGACGGAGATGTGCACGACCGTGACCCGGACCCCGAGGTCCTGGACGTCGGAGACGACCTGCGCCATGTCCTCGTCCCCGCTGACCAGGATCGCCTCGCACAGTACCCCGGTACGCGCCAGGGTGGTCAGGTCTCGTTGCACATAGCTTTCCACGCCCTCCCGTCTGCCCGGACGGATACGCGCGGCTCGGAACTTGATCCCGGGAATGTCCGCAATGCCGTCCTGCTCCTGGGTGCGACGGTCATCCGACGTCGCCTCGTACCAGTAGCACCGCAGCAAGGGAAGACCCGTGCGGTCGCGCGCCACCTCGTCGAGAAGCCGCGCCAGCCCTGCGTAGTCCCATGACACGGAATCGCGGTTGCGGGTTCCGTGCACAGCCATCGCGCCGTCGGCGAGGAGGTAACCGGCGTCTACGAACAGCGCACAACGATCCACGCGACACCGCCCCTTCCCTTGGTTTAGCTCGCCCGGACCGGTTACGCGAGCCCGGGGCACAGCAGTGATCGGCACTAAGCCAACCGACCGGCCGGGGCACAGCCTAACCAAGTTCGCAACGATTCGGTTGGCTCCCCGGCCACTTCATCGCGACCACTCGCACACGCACCGTGCTGACCTGCGGTGATCCATGGAGTTACCTCATGACCCGGATGTGTTACCTCGCGTAACGCGGGCTAGCCGGCACAGTCCGAGGACCCAACCGAGACCTCAGCCGTCTCGGCCGCCACCACGCCGCCGCCGGTGGCGGCGGCGCTGACCGAGACGTCGACCCCTACCGAGAGGCACCGGCCGGGCGTACCGGCCAGCCCGGCCTCGGCTTCGGAGCCGACCTCGATACCCACCGCGGCCTCGGGTGGGTCATGCGCGGGTGGCTCGACAGGCTCTTCGGGAGGCGGCTCGACAGGCTCTTCGGGAGGTGGCTCGACAGGCTCTTCGGGAGGCGACTCGACAGGCTCCTCCGGAACCGTGTCCTCCGGCGGCTCTGCCGGTACCGACTCGGCGGGCGGGTCCGCGGGCGGTTCGGGCGGGGGATCCTCGCCCGGCGGGGCGGGCTCGGGAGCAGGCGGCGCGGGCTCGGGAGCGGGCGGCTGCTCAGGGGCGGGCGGCTGCTCAGGGGCCTGCGGACCGTCCTCGGGCTCGTCCTCGGCGGCCGGAGGCGGCGCGGCCTGCGACGCCTCGTTCTCCGAGCGGACGGGCGGCTCCTTGTCGCCGACCACTGCCAGCGCCGAGGCCGCGAGGACAACGGCCGTCGCAGCCCCGGCCAGGACACCCTGCTTCTGGCGCTTGGGCAACCGCCGCCACCATCCCCCGAACACGCCCCCGAGCGTGCCCGAGGACAGTGTCGCCGTGTACCCGGCCGCGGCCGGGCCGACCACCAGCGGGAGAACAATCCCGCGCAGCCCGACGTTGACGTCCATGAGCTCGGCGTACACGGCCCGGCAGTCGGTGCAGTCGTCGAGGTGGTGATCGACGGTCGAGCTGTCGCGCTTGGCCAGGCCGCCCCGCACGTACGCGCCGAGCCGCTCCAGCGCCGGGCGGCAGGACTCCGCCGCGCCGTCGCCGGACAGGTGCATCTGCAGGTACGCCTGGCGCAGTCCTTCGCGCGCACGGTAGGCCAGCGCCGCCACCCCGTTCGCCTTCATGCCGAGGATCGGCGCGACGTCGGCGGGCTTGTTCCCCTCGATCTCGGTGTGCCAGAGCACCGCCTGCCACCGCTCCGGCAGGGAAAGGAACGCGCGCGCGATCAGCGACTGCTCCAGGCCCTCCAGCGCGGGGTCGACGAACGGCTCGCCGGCGTCGAAGCGCTCCATGTCGTCGGTGACGACATTGCGTTTCTCGCCGCGGGACCGGTCGTAGAAAACGTGGCGCAATGCGGTCAGCAGGTAGGGCCGGAACCCGTCGACGGGACCGCCGCCCCGCTGCACCACGCTGAGCACCCGGGTGAAGGTCTCGGCGACCACGTCATCGATCTCGGACTCGCGCGCCAACTGGCGCGCCAGCCCGCGCGCGGCAGCGGCGTGCCGCTCGTAGAGGGTCGCGTACGCGCCGGTGTTGCCGCCGCGAACAGCGCTGATCAGCTCTTCGTCGCTGGAGAGTAACCGCGTGTTCTCGTGCTGCGATTCCGTCATGCAATCCAATCCCCGGGGATCCAGTGGCGGGCCCGCTGTAGAGGGCCGCGGCCACCCCGTCCTTGGTCCCGCGCGGCCAGGGGCGAGAACCACAAAATTAATATCCCGTACTCGCGTCATAGCCGCCACCCGAGTCCGTGTTTAGGGGTGAGGGGATCGCACACGCCCGCGGCAACGAGGGGGGCGGGCGTGTGCTCCCCTCCACAAGGAACGAAACAGCCCGAAAGGCCCGATCTGAGAGTGAGAGGCGCGGCATGGACAAAACCGGTGCGGAAGATCCGGTGCCGGCAGGCCAGCCTCATCCGAACCCCCGGCACCGGCTGCGCCAGCTCTGGCGCAGGCGAAGCCGCCAGACCGGGTGGGACCCGCCCGACGACTGGTGGACTCCCTCGGTGGAGACCCTGTGCGCCGCCGCGGTCGAGGACACTGACATGGCCGAAGGGTGCGCCCGGTTCGGTCAGGCCCGCGCCCGCTCCGGTGTGACGATCGGCGCCGCGCTCGACGACTTCGCCGCGTTCTCGGACGTCGTCGGCTGGCCCGCGCCGCCGCGGCGCCTGGTGAAGGCCGTGGCCGAAGGCTGGGCCGACGCCGGTCGCTCCCAGGACGACTGCCAGGACCCGCTCACTGGCCTGTGCACCGCCGCGTACCTGCGTACCCGCCTCGACGAGGTGTACCGGGAGGCCAACCCGGGCGATCCGCACATGGCCAGCCACAAACTGATCGTGGTGTCGCTCGACCCGCGGATCAACCCGTGGCGCCGCACGGCGCGGCTGATCGTGCTCGGCTACGAGCTGCGCCGGATCTTCGGTCAGGGCGAGACGGTCGCGCTGCTGAGCCGCAGCCGGATCGGCGTGCTCACACCGGTACGCACCAACCTGGTCGACCATGTGCGCGACCTGCGTGCCGCCCTCTGCGCGGAGAACGAGGCCGACGCCTGGACCGTGCCACTCCCGGAGAGCTACGCGGACTCCCTGGAGCTCCTCGACGACATTGGAAAGCCGCGCATGAACGAGTGATGTCCCCGGACGCCGCCGGCACGCGCGCCCGCGAAGAGGGAACGCGGGAGCGCGACGGCGGCCCTCCGGTCCATGGGGCCCGCAGAGGGGGCGGACCCCTGGACCGGAATCCCGCCGGGATTGCTTCGGCGGGATATACCGATCGGTCGCGGGTCTTCTGGCCCTCCTGCGGCGGGTGGACGCACCCGCCCTCCTGGGCGGCCCGTTCGGACCGGCGGTATCAGGGAATGCCGCACCGCGGCGTTCCCAGAGGCGCGTCCGTTAGGGGAGGCGGGCGCGCCTCCCACTTCACCCCGACGGCGGACGCCGCATCGGGGCAGCGCCCCTCCGCGTCCAGCGCGGCACAGCCTCCACTCCCGATCCGAGCGCCGGGCAACCAGCGCACGCACGAGGAGACTCCGCGGGAGAGGCGGGAACGGCGCACCATCCCGAACGCGGAACGGACACCGGGCACCCGCACGGCAGGGCCGCGGGCGGCTTCGAGGCCGCCCCAGCCGCGGCCCCGGCACCGTGGCCGGTGAGACGCCC
Source organism: Lipingzhangella halophila (assembly GCF_014203805.1). Taxonomy (GTDB): domain Bacteria; phylum Actinomycetota; class Actinomycetes; order Streptosporangiales; family Streptosporangiaceae; genus Lipingzhangella; species Lipingzhangella halophila. The sequence goes on from NZ_JACHJT010000002.1 coordinate 397,924, forward strand.
GTCGCAGAGGTCAGGCGGTGAGCTCGGTGTGCATCGAGAGCACAGCTTGGGCCAGGCCGGCGTCGTCGGGCGGTTCCTCGCTCAGGTCGGTCACGGGCCAGCCGCGCAGCCGCGCGAGCCGCGCGCAATGGGCGAAGCGGGAGTCGGTGAGCAGGTAGCCGCACGGTGCGTCGGGCCAGTCGTGCACGATGGGCAGCGACTCGCCGCGGAGCGCGTCCGGGTTCACCACGGTCCAGCTCGCGTCCTCCAGCACGTCCACCCCTACCGACTGGGCGCCGGCGAGTTCCGCCAGCGTGGGTGTGCCCTGCTGCGGAAGCAGCGCGTTGAGGAGGACGTAGCTGGCGACGTGCCGCTTGGCGGCACGTTGCGCCGCCGCGACCTGCGGCGCCAAGGGGCCCGCCGCCCCGCGCGCGACGATCCCCAGGGTCTCGCCGGCGTTGTGCTCCTGGCCGACTCGCTGGGCGACACGCGCGACGTAGCGCGCCGTGTACGGCGGCAGGTCGGCCGGGCGGACGTCGGGGAGGGTGCAACGCATCCCCTGCCGCTCCAGCTCCGCCTCGACCGCCTCGCACTCCTCGGCCCGGGCGAGCGGGCTGTGCAGCAGGACCAGGCTGCCGGGCGGCATCAGGTCTCGGCTCTGGTCTCGTCGGCCAGCCAGGCCAGGTACTCGGGGTTCCCCCCTTCGATCGGCACCGAGATGATCTCCGGCACGTCGTAGGGGTGCACCTCCAGCAGGTGCGCGGTGAGGTCGGAGAGGCGGTCGGTGGCGGTCTTCAGGACCACCAGCCACTCCTCCTGGTCCTGGACCTCGCCCTCCCACCGGAAGAAGCTCGTAATGGGGCCCATGACCTGGGCGCAGGCGGCGACCCGGTGCTCCACCGCCGAGCGCGCGATCGCGCCGGCCGAGGCCCTGCTGTCGGTCGTGGTCTCGACCCGAGCCCGCTCCGCGCTACCGGAATCCGACATGGCCACCTCTTTCACTGATCGAGACACTGATCGACAGGTTCTAGGCTCGCAACCATGAGCGATCGCGAGGACCTTCTCCGGCACATCAACGATAAGGCCGTGATACGGGGCCGTGTCACGCTGTCATCGGGCCGCCACGCCGACTACTACGTGGACCTGCGCCGGATCACCCTCGACGGCGAGAGCGCGCCGCTGGCCGGGCGGGCGCTGCTCGACGCGACGGCCGACCTCGACTACACGGCCGTGGGAGGGCTGACCCTGGGGGCCGACCCCGTGGCCACGGCCATGATGCACGCCGCGGCGGCGCGCGGCCGACGACTCGACGCGTTCGTCGTGCGCAAGACCGGCAAGGAACACGGTCTGCAGCGCAGGATCGAGGGTCCGAATGTGGCGGGCCAGCGTGTCCTCGCGGTCGAGGACACCTCCACCACCGGCGGTTCGGTGCTGACGGCGGTTGACGCGCTGCGCGAGGAGGGCGCGACGGTCGCCGGCGTGGCCGTGCTCGTCGACAGGGGCGCACGGGAGAAGATCATCGGGGAGGGACTGGCCTACCACGCGGTGTTCGAGCTGTCCGACCTGGAGGTCTGAGCGCCCGGCGAGGAGCCGCGGCGGTCACTCCTGCACAGCGGTGAAGGAGTAACCGGGCTCCTCGCCGGAGATGTCCTTGGGCTCGCCGTTCACGTGCACCTCGACAGCCGCCGGGTCGCCGATGGTGACGTCGAGCTTGGGCTGGTCGAAGGACACGTGCTCGCCGTCCTCCATCTCGGTGTCGGTGAGCACCTCGCCCCCCGGAACGCGGACCAGGACCTCGCTCGACTCCCCGACGACGACGATATGCAGAACGTGGGACTCGACCGCGTCGGCCTGCGACTGGGCGCCGGCCTGGGAGCTGGCGTCCGGGTTGACGACGGCGTCGGTGTTGCCGGGAAGGGAGCGGTAAAGGAAGTATCCACCCAGCGCGACCAGGGTGATCAGGAGTACGACAACACTGGCCATGGCCACGACCTGACCAGAGCCTCGCGGATCGTTGCGATGTCGTCCCACGGAGCCGAATGTAGCGTGAATCACCTCAGGAATCGATGGCGGGGTGGCGACAAAAGCGAACGGGATTCAGTTCATGCGCACAAGGTGGTGATCGTGTGCTAACAGTGACGTACCGCCACGCATCCGCACCCGCCCCTGGCCGTGTCATCGCTCCACAGCGGAACTATTTTGGTCTAGACCTTTCGTGTGGCCGCAGCGTTCGCGATACTTGCCCGTGAACTCGAAGAGTGATCCAGTGAGTTGACGAGTCCCGTGTGGCAGCCGCGGGGCTGCTCGAAGTCGCAACTCCAGGCCGAACAGGGAGTCACCATGCCTATCGCCACGCCCGAGGTCTACACGGAGATGCTGGCTCGCGCGAAGTCGCAGGGCTTCGCGTACCCGGCGATCAACGTGACCTCCAGTCAAACCCTCCACGCCGCGCTCCGCGGCTTCGCTGAGGCCGAGAGCGACGGCATTGTCCAGGTCTCCACCGGCGGCGCGGAGTTCCTCTCCGGCTCGACCGTCAAGGACATGGTCACCGGGGCCGAGGCGTTGGCCGAGTATGCGCGCGTCGTCGCGGACAAGTACCCGGTGAACATCGCGCTGCACACGGACCACTGCCCCAAGGAGAAGCTCGACGGCTTCGTCCGCCCTCTGCTGGAGAAGTCCAAGGAGCGAGTGGCCAGGGGTGGCCAACCGCTTTTCCAGTCGCACATGTGGGACGGCTCCGCCGTGGAGCTTACGGAGAACCTGCAGATCGCCCAGGACATGCTGGCAGCTTCCAACGACGCGCGCACGATCCTGGAGATCGAGGTCGGCGTCGTCGGCGGCGAGGAGGACGGCGTCGTCGGCGAGATGAACGAGAAGCTCTACACCACACCGGGCGACGGCCTGCGTACCGCCGAGGCCCTCGGTGTTGGCGACGAGGGCTACTACATGGCCGCGCTGACCTTCGGCAATGTGCACGGCGTCTACAAGCCCGGGCACGTCAAGCTGCGGCCCGATGTCCTCAAGGAGATCCAGCAGACCGTGGGCGCCAAGTACGGCAAGGAGAAGCCGTTCGACCTGGTCTTCCACGGCGGCTCGGGGTCCACTCTGGAGGAGATCCACGCGGCAATCGACTACGGCGTCGTGAAGATGAACATCGACACCGACACGCAGTACGCTTTCACCCGCCCGATCGTCGACCACGTCATGCGGAACTACGATGGCGTGCTCAAGGTCGACGGCGAGGTCGGCGACAAGAAGGCCTATGACCCGCGATCGTACGGCAAGGCCGCCGAGGCCGGCATGGCCGCGCGAGTGGTCGAGGGCTGCCAGATGCTGAAGAGCGTGGGCACCCGCATGGGATGACCCACTCCCCCAGTCGGCCCCCGCCGCAATGCGGATCGGGGGCCTTCGCGTGCCCGGCCGTCTCCATCATGGGCGGACGCGGCGGCCGGGCACGCCTCCCGGCTGCCAGCGCCACCATCGGCGGCGCTGGCAGGATGGGGGGCATGGAGCTGAATCAGAACCTGCTCGGGGAACCGCCCGAGACCCGTCTACCCGAGGCCACCGAGGCACGCGAGGCCATGGCCGCCGGAACCGACCCCGCCGAGGTCGCCGCCCGGCACCCAAGCTACTCGGCGGCCTGGGCCGCGCTGGCCGAGCGCGCCTTCGAGGCCGGCGATCCCGTTGCCACCTACGCCTACGCGCGCACCGGATACCACCGCGGCCTCGACCAGCTCCGCCGTGCGGGCTGGAAGGGGCACGGCCCGGTGCCCTGGGACCACGAGCCCAACCAGGGGTTCCTGCGTTCGCTGCACATGCTCGGGGCCGCGGCCGGCGCCATCGGCGAGGACGACGAGGCCGAACGCTGCTCGACATTCCTGCGCGACAGCAGCCCGGCCGCGGCAAAGGCGCTGCGGCCCCAGTCCGGTACCTGAGGCCGCAGCACACGACCGTCCGGCGACGTCGAACGGGTCCCGCCTCTAACCGGCCGGGACCCGTGTCGTGTACGCTCAATACGCAAGGGCCCCTGTCGCTACCTTGCGCCAGGGGCTTTCCCGTGCGCGGGGACACCGGCGAGGATCCCCGTCCCGAGCGAACGAATGCAGAGGTACACCGGCATGCCGGCGATCACGCTCGTTGGGGCCCAGTGGGGTGATGAGGGCAAGGGCAAGGCGACCGACCTTGTCGGTAACCGTGTGGACTACGTTGTGCGCTACCAGGGCGGCAACAACGCGGGGCACACCGTTGTGATTGGCGATGAGAAGTACGCCCTGCACCTGCTGCCTTCGGGCATCCTCTCCTCCGATGTGGTGCCGGTGATCGCCAACGGCGTCGTCATCGACCCGGGGGTGCTCTTCGAGGAGCTGCGCGGCCTCCAGGAACGCGGCGTCGACACCGGGAACCTGCTCATCTCGGCGAACGCGCACCTGATCATGCCCTACCACCGCGCACTCGACAAGGTCAGCGAGCGGTTCCTGGGCAAGGGCAGGATCGGGACCACCGGCCGCGGCATCGGCCCCACCTACGCCGACAAGACCTCGCGGGTGGGCGTGCGCGTGCAGGACACCTTCGACCCCAAGATCCTGCGCAAGAAGGTCGAGCTCACGCTGAACGACAAGAACCAGATCCTGACCAAGGTCTTCAACCGCCGAGGGCTCGACACCGAGCAGGTCATCGACGAGTACCTGGGCTACGCCGACATGCTGCGCCCCTACGTCGCCGACACCTCCCTGGTCCTCAACAAGGCGCTCGACGACGACAAGACCGTCTACCTCGAAGGGTCGCAGGGCACGCTGCTCGACATCGACCACGGCACGTACCCGTTCGTCACCTCCTCCTCCCCAACAGCTGGGGGCGCGTGCGCCGGAGCGGGTATCGGGCCCACGCGCATCACCAAGGTCGTGGGCATCCTGAAGGCCTACACGACCCGCGTCGGTTCCGGGCCGTTCCCCACGGAGCTGCTCGACGAGTCCGGCGAGTGGCTGCGCCAGCACGGGGGCGAGTACGGCGTGACGACCGGGCGCAACCGCCGCTGCGGCTGGTTCGACGCCGCCATCGCCCGCTACGCCACCCGGGTGAACGGCATCACCGACTTCTTCCTTACCAAGCTCGACGTACTCTCCGGACTTGAGCGGATCCCCGTCTGTGTCGGGTACAACGTCAATGGTGTCCGACACGACGAGATCCCCATGACGCAGACCGACTTCCACCACGCCACGCCGATCTACGAGTACCTCGACGGATGGGACTCCGACATCTCGCACGCTCGCGCGTTCGACGAACTTCCAAAGAACGCGCAGGCCTACGTGCGTACCCTGGAGGAGATGTCCGGAGCCCCGATCTCGGCCATCGGGGTCGGCCCCGGCCGCCACGAGACACTGGAGCTCCGCTCCCTGATCTAGAACCCGCTCACCCCGTGTCCCCAAACAACGCGCGAAGGTCCCTCCCGTGAAAGCCCTTGTTCTTGGCGGCGGTGGCCGCGAGCACGCCCTCGTCCGCGCGCTCTCGCGCGACCCCGGGATCACCAGCCTGCACTGCGCTCCCGGGAACCCGGGCATCTCGGCGAACGCCGAGAACCACGTCATCAACGTCCGCGACGGGCTGGCCGTCACCCAGCTCGCGTCCCGGATCGGCGCCGAGCTGGTCGTCATCGGACCCGAGGCGCCGCTCGTCGAGGGCGTGGCCGACACTCTGCGCGACCGCGGCATCCCGGTGTTCGGCCCCGACCGCGAAGCCGCGCGTATCGAGGGGTCCAAGGGGTTCGCCAAGGAGGTTATGCAGGCGGCCGGGGTGCCCACGGCCCGCTGGCGCGCCTGCAGGTCGCAGGGGCAGGTCACCGACGCCCTCGACGCGTTCGGCCCGCCCTACGTGGTCAAGGACGACGGTCTGGCCGCGGGCAAGGGCGTTGTGGTCACGAGCGACCGCGGCGAGGCCGAACGGCACGCGCGTGAGTGCGGGCGGGTGGTCGTCGAGGAGTACCTCGACGGCCCAGAGGTGTCACTGTTCGTGCTGTGCGACGGCCGGAACGCCGTTCCGATGCTCCCGGCGCGGGACTATAAGCGCGCCAACGACGGCGACAAGGGCCCCAACACCGGCGGCATGGGCGCGTATGTGCCGCTTCCGTGGGCACCGGCCGGGCTGGTCGACGAGGTCATGGAGACCATCGTGCGCCCCACCATCGGGGAGCTGGGCCGGCGAGGCCACCGGTACCAGGGGCTGCTCTACGTCGGGCTCGCGCTGACCTCCGAAGGTCCCCGCGTCGTGGAGTTCAACGCGCGGTTCGGCGACCCCGAGGCCCAGGTTGTTCTGGACCGGCTGGCCACACCCATCGGCGCGCTGCTGCAGGCGGCCGACACCGGCGGCCTGGGCGGCATCACCACGCTGGAATGGCGCAAGGGCGCCGCCGCGACCGTCGTGCTCGCCGCCGAGAACTACCCCGGCGATCCCGTCAAGGGCGACATGGTGGGCGGGATCGACGCCGCCAACGCCGTTGAGGGCGCCTACATCCTGCACGCCGGAACGGCCTGGAGCGGGGTACGCGACATCAAGTCCAATGGTGGCCGCGTCCTCAACGCGGTCGGCACCGGCGACACCCTCGAACGCGCCCGCGAACGCGCCTACCAGGCCATCGGGCAGATCGAGCTGCGCGGCTCGTTCTACCGGAGCGACATCGCCCAGAGCGCGGCCGGCGACGAGGACTGAGGACTTCGAGGCTCCTGGGGACCTCCGGGGCACCGCCACCGGAGTCCGGTCACCGGGCGCGCCCCCGCGGCCGCCCGAAATGGGGCGCGCCGGGACACGATGTCCGCATGTGGTCACCCGTCGCCGGGCCGTTTTCGCGCTCTCGATCCGCCACGTGACGTGCTAGTAGCCTCATGGCTCGCCCGCCGGTAAACCCCCTCCCCCTCCACTGTGCGGGACGAACCGTGCCTGAGCCGAGGAGCGACCCACCATGGACACGACGGGTTCGACGCCGGACACGACCGGACCGGCATGGTGGATCGGCAGCCACCAGGTCATCGGCCATCTCGGAATGGGCGGGATGGGAGAGGTGTACCTGGGACGGTCCGAGGGCGGGCGGCTGGCGGCGGTGAAAGTCGTCCACCCGCACCTGGCCGACGACCCGGAGTTCCGCACCCGGTTCGACCGCGAGGTCACCGCCGCCTCGCGCGTAAGCGGAGCCTTCACCGCTCCGATCGTCGGCGCCGATCCCAACGCGCCGACGCCCTGGCTGGCCACCGCCCACATCGCGGGCCCCTCCCTCGGCGAGGCGGTGCACGCGGCGGGGCCGCTGCCCGAGCCCGCGACCCGCGCCCTCGGGGCCGGACTCGCCGAGGCACTGCGCTCCATCCACACCGCGGGCCTGGTCCACCGCGACCTCAAGCCCAGCAACGTCCTGCTGTCCGCGGACGGGCCGCGCATCATCGACTTCGGGATCGCCCGGGCCGCCGACGCCACCGCCCTGACCGCCACGAACCAGGCACTGGGAAGCCCCGGCTACATGTCGCCGGAGCAGGCGCACGGGCGGGAATGTACCGCCGCCAGCGACGTGTTCTCGCTCGGCGCGGTGCTCTGCTACACCTGCGGTGGACGGGAACCGTTCGGCACCGGTTCGGTCCCGTCGGTGATCCACCGGCTGCTGCGGGACGAGCCCGACCTCGGGGCGGTGCCGCCCGGCCTGCGCGACGTAGTTGCGCACTGCCTGCGCAAGGACCCCGGCGACCGTCCGGACCTCGACACCCTTCTCCATCACTTCGCGCAAGGGTCAGCGGCCCTGCCCCCCGCGGTGGCCGCGATGGTCCGGCAACGCGAGGAGGACACGCGGCGTCTGGCGCACGCCGTTCCCGTCGCCCCACCGCCCGCGCCCCCCAAGCCGCCCGAGCCGCAGAAGGGATCGCCACGGCGCCGCACCGGCCGGATCCTCGCAGTCAGCGCCGGCGCGCTCGCCGTGCTCGTGGCCGGGACGCTGGTCGCCGCCCGGCTCCTTCCCGGCGAGAACGAGGAGAATTCACCGGCGTCCGGCGAGGAGGGGGCCGACGACTGGGTGGCCGACCAGATCGACCTGGAGCGGCCCCCCGAGGAACCCGAGGCGGAGCCGGCGGCCGTGCCGACCTTCACGCCGGTGGCCGCACACGACACCCGCGAGGAGACCGACAACATCGAAGACAACGAGATTGTCGAGGAGGCCGAGTTCTCCCCCGATGGCAAGCTCCTCTACCTGACCTCCCTCCACGGCACGGTGACAGCCCTCGACGCGGAGTCCGGCGACATCGAGTACAAGAGCGAACTCCAGGCCGACGGCGGACCGGTGGTCTCGCCCGACGGCGCGTTCCTCGCCGTCGTCGAGGAGGACTCGGGAAGCCTCCTCATCGCCGACGCGACCACCGGAGACGAGTTGAACACGATCGACGCGGCGGGCGGGTCGCGCACCACCGGCCTCGCCTTCAACGCGGACAGCGAGCTCATCATCTCCAACGAGGACGAGGACACCACTCTGTGGGGCCCCGAGACGGCCGAGCAGACCGGCACGATCGGACAGAACGGGGGCGAACATGTGGCCGTCAGCTCCGACGGGACCCTGGTCGCCTACGCGAACTCCCACAGCAGCGTCGTGGTGCGGACTACGGGAGGCAACGAGGTGGCGGAGATCAACCTCGACCGCGCCAGGAACCAGCGGCTCGCGTTCCAACCCGGCTCCACTCTGCTGGCCTCCTGGGGCGGCGAGGAACTCGGGTTCTGGGACGCCGCGACGGGCGAGAACATGGACACCCTCCCGGTGGAGGAGGACGGGCCTCCAGGCCTCGTGTACCACCCCGACGGTCGCAGGCTGTTCGTCTTGGGAGGCTGGAAGCCCGCGGTCATCGACGCCAATGCCCGTGAAGTGGCCGGTGACACGCAGTTGCCGATCCCGGACGACGCCAGATCCAACCAGGACAACTTGACCGTCGTGGAGGACGTGGCGCTCTCCCCCGAGGGCGACCGCATGGCCGCACCCGGCATCGCCGACGACTCCTACGTCTGGGAGCTGGACTGACCGGCATGGAGTCCCCGCACGAGACTGACCCGCGTGAGGTGGGCGGTTACCAGATCCTGGCGCGCCTCGGCTCCGGGGGAATGGGGCGTGTCTACCTCGCGCGGTCGCCGGGACTGCGACGGGTCGCGCTGAAGGTCGTACATCCCCACCTGGCGGCCGCCCCGGGCTTCCGTACCCGGTTCGCGCGCGAGGTGGAGGTCGCCCGGCAGGTCGGCGGGGTCTACACCGCGTCGGTGATCGACGCCGACGTGCGGGCGACAATGCCGTGGCTGGCCACGGAGTACCTGCCCGGCCCCACACTGTCCGCGGCCGTCCGCGAGCACGGCCCGATCGAGGGCTCGGAGCTGCGGGAACTGACCGCGGCCCTGGCCGAGGCGCTTGACGCGATCCACCGGGCCGGGCTGGTACACCGGGACCTCAAACCGGGAAACGTCCTCCTCACCTCCGACGGACCGCGGGTCATCGACTTCGGCATCGCCAAGGCCCTGGACGCGGCCACGGCCACGCACACCGGCCGCGGCTTCGGGACTCCGGCCTACCTCTCCCCCGAGCAGGCCGAAGGGCACGACGTAACGGACCGGAGCGACGTCTTCGCCCTGGGGTCGATCCTCTCCTTCGCCTCCACCGGCGCACCGCCGTTCGGGACCGAGCCTCCGGCCTCGGTGATCTACCGCGTCGTCCGGGAGGATCCCCAACTCGGCGGGGTTCCCGAGCCCCTGCGCGACCTGGTCGCGGCCTGCCTCACCAAAGCCCCGGAGGGCCGCCCGAACGCGCGTGAGGTGCTACGCACCGTGGGCGGCGCTCCCGGGCGGGTCCAGTGGAACCCGGAAGGCTCCATCGCCCAGCTCGTCACGCAGCGGGAGCGCGCGACCCTGGCCGGCGTTCCCGGCACCGCGGGGCGCGCCCGCGGGCGGCTCGCCCGCGTCGCGCGGCACCCGGCTGGGTGGGGCGGCGCGAGCCTGGCCGGGGGCGCGGCACTGGCCCTGGGAGCGGCCATCCTCGCCGGGGTGGACACCCCCGGCCTCGGCGGAGAGGAGGTTCCGGTGCGCGTTCTCGACCCCGCCTCAACGACCCAACTCGGGATCGACCTGCCCGCGGCCTCCCCGACACTGCAGGCGATCTCGCTCGACGGCCAGCACTACGCCCGTGTCGCCGCGGAGCCGGGCGGTCCACTCGTGACGGTCGACCTGGACGCGCGGAGCCAACCCCCCGAGCAGGCCGCTCTCCCCGAGGACGCGGCACCGGCCTCCGTCGGCGTGACCGGCGGCGGCTGGGCGGTCGTCCTCGACGAGCAGGACGAGAGAGACGGGGGCAAACTGGCGCTGGGGCGCGGCGCGGAGACGACCGGGACGTCTAGTGACCGCTTCGGCCCGACCTCGGTAGCGCTCGGCTCCGCCCCCGACGAGTACGCGGTGGGCGAAGAACGGAACTCCTTCTCCGTCCATCGCGGCGGAGACGAGACCTCGTCATCACACGGCGGCGACGTCGAGGGCGTGGAGAACACCCCGGTCACCGAAATCGCGTTGAGCCGGAACGGTGAGTTCGTCGCCAGCGCCACCGCACTGCGGACCATCGCGATCAGCAGCTCCGACAGCTCTGGGAGCGGGTCCCAGCTCCAGATGGACCAGGACGACATCCACGCCGCCGAGACCCTCCCCATGGAGGAGGCCCCGGACGGGACTCCCGGAGAGGCCGGCACGATGTCCGACACCCACAAGGCGGTGACCGCCATCGCGGTCGGCAACGACGGCGACGCCGCCGTGTTCGCCCTGGGCGACATGGCCTACTACATGGAGACCGCCTTCTCCGGGAACGTGTCCGCGAGCCCTCTCCCCAGAGCGACCGGCGACGCCGAGATCGACTCGGTGGCCATCAGCCCCGACGGCGAGCTCGTGGCCGCTTCAGGGGTGGCGGGCGCCATCAACATCTGGCGCGCCGACCCCCAGCAGAGGGTCGCGTCCATGACCAAACCGGAGGGCAGCGCCCCGATCGCGTTCACCGACGACGGCCAAACCCTGCGCGCCGTTGACGCGCAGGACCGGCTCGTCGAATGGGACATCGACGGTCTGGCGTGAGTCCCTTCCCGGGGCCGCCAACACGCCTACCAAGCCGTCGAGCAGACCGGGCCGCACGGCGCGTCCTATCGGAGCGGCACCGCCCAGCGCGTGGCCAAGCAGGAGTAGTCCTCAGTTGCCCAAACTGCCTGACAGGTACGGCCCTGGACTTCTAACCTTGACGTATGAGCGAGAAAGTAAAGGCTAAGCGCCGTCGTCGAGGGCGTCCCGGGCGCATCTCTCAGAAGCACCAGGTGACCATCCCGATCGCCGACCTGGAGGCCGCGGGCCTCGAACCCGGGGATGCCGTCGAGTTCGTCCTGACTGGTCCTGGACGGATCGAGATTCGTCGACCTACAAGCCGTTTCGACAATGTCGGGACGATTCCCGGTTTCAGCGAAGAATTCGACATCGACGCGCTCCGTGACGAGTGGGAACGGTAGTGCGCATCACTATCCTCGACACCAATATCATCAGCTCGTTGCTGGACCCCGCGGACACCATGCACGCTGCGGCAACGCAGGCCTGCCAAAAGCACGAGGCCGCGGGATCGGCCTTCGGTATCTCCGTCATCACGCGGTCGGAGCTGATGGTCCACGCACTCAAGCACGGTGACGACTGGGTCGATCGGCTCGCGGCCTCGCTCTCGCAGATCACAGACGACTCGTTCGATGTCGACAGCACCATCGCGGAGAGCGCGGCCCGCCTGCGCGCAGGCAATCCCACTCTCCGCCTTCCAGATGCCCTCATCCTCGCTACGGCCCAGGAGCAACAGGACGGCATCCTACTGACCGCGGACCAAGGGCTGGCCAAGAAGGCACCCGACGAACTCGTCGAACGAGTCACCGCCTGACACCACCCCTCCTGAACCTGCGAAGATGTGTGCGTGATCGAGCGTTACACCCTTCCTGAGATGGGGCGTGTCTTCAGCGACGCCCACAAGTACGAGCTCTGGTGCCGGGTCGAGACCCTGGTGCTGGAGGCGCACGCCGCCGCGGGCACGGTGCCCGCCGATTCTGTGGAGCCGGTGCGCGCGGCGCCGCCGCCCACACCCGAGCGGGTGGCCGAGATCGAGGCGACCACCCAGCACGACGTGATCGCCTTCCTCACCGCGTGGGCGGACAACACCGAGCCGCGCGACGCCGCCGCCTGGGTGCACTTCGGTATGACCTCCTCCGACCTGCTGGACACCGCGCTGGCGGCGCAGTTGGCCGAGGCCACCGACATCCTGCTCGACAAGGCCGACCGGCTCGTCGCCACGCTGCGCGAGCACGCGCTGAAGCACCGCAAGACGCTGCGTGTCGGCCGCACCCACGGGATCCACGGCGAGCCCGACGTGTGGGGGCACCGGGTCGCCGACTTCGCCTTCGGTATGGCGCGCTCCCGCGACCGGCTGCGCCGCGCGCGTGAGGCGGTCGGGGTTATGGCGATCTCCGGGCCCGTGGGCACCTACTCCAACATCGACCCGGCGGTCGAGCGCTACGTCGCGGAGCATCTCGGGCTGCGCCCGGCCGAGGTCTCCACCCAGGTCGTGCTGCGCGACGGCATCTCCGAATGGGTGTCGGCGCTGGCGATCATGGCGAGCGTGTGCGAGGCGGTCGCTCTGGAGGTGCGGCACGGGCAGCGCACCGAGGTGCGCGAGCTGTGGGAGCCGTTCGGCGCGGGCCAGAAGGGGTCCAGTGCCATGCCGCACAAGAAGAACCCGATCATGTCGGAGCGCATCTGCGGCATGGCGCGCAACGTCCGCGCGCAGATCGTCCCGGTGATGGAGGGGATCCCGCTCTGGCACGAGCGCGACATATCGCACTCCTCCACCGAGCGCATTTCGCTGCCCGACGCCGCGATCGCGACCGACTACCTGCTCAACCTGACCACCAGGCTGGTCTCCGGGCTGGTGGTGGACGCCGACCGGATGCGGGCCAACCTTGACGCCACGAACGGGCTGATCTACTCCTCGACCGTGGTGTCGGAACTCATCGAGATCGGCATGTCGCGCGAGGACGTGTACGCGCTCGTGCAGGCGGCCGCGATGCGGACCTGGGAGACGGCCGCCCCGTTCCGCGACACGCTGCGCGCGGAGGCCGCCGCTCGCGACGTCACACTGGACGAGGAACGGCTGGACGAGGTGTGCCGGCCGGAGCGGTTCGTGTCGCGCCTCGAAGGTGTCTTCGACCAACTGAAGGCGTTGGCCTGACTCCTGCGGCACGCGCCCGCTGTCCCGCGCCGCGGACGCGGCCGGGGCCGGCGGGCGCGTGCCCGGATCCGCGGGCCGGCCCGGCGGATGCCCTCTGGGCGCGGTGATTCGCGCCACGCTGGCCTGGAACGCTCCGGGCAGCGCATACAGTAGGACCCGTCCCACGTCGGGCTGGTCCCCTTCACGTCCCCACGTGTCCACGTCCACACGACGGTCCCCCCTCCGCGCCATGGGCCAACCAGTGCGTCCCCACGGCTCGGTAACCCGGTCGCCAAGTCGCCGGTGGGAGATTCGCAGGGCGCGCGACATGTGTTGCTATAGAGTCGGGCGCGGATCGATGCCGGTGGCTTCGAGGTTGCGCCGTTCTCGTCGGAACCCTCCGCGTGGAAACCACATCTCAAGTACACACAGCCAGACCCGACGATGTTGACGAGTACGACCCTTAAATCCGCCTCACGAAGGAGCTATGAGCATGGGCCAGGAGGTTCGTTACCGCGTCCGTGGCGGCCGTCCCCTCAACGGGACCGCGTTCATCCAGGGTGCGAAGAACGCCGTCCTGCCAATGATTGGTGCCGCCCTGCTCGCGGCGAAGGGACGTACCGTACTGCGTAATGTCCCGATCATTGAGGACGTCCACCGTGCGCTGGAGCTCGCCGAGCACATCGGTGCGAAAGTGCAGTTCCACGAGACCGAGCGCACGATCGTCATTGACGCCTCCCAGCTCAACGACCCGGATCGGGCCGTTCTCCCGGCGGACATCGCGTCGCGGTTCCGCGGGTCCGTGCTCTTCGTCCCGGCCCTCATGCACCGCACGGGCCAGGCGGTGATCGAGGGAGTCGGCGGCTGCAACCTCGGAAGCCGCAATCTCGACTTCCACTACCGCGGTTTCGCCCGCCTCGGCGCGAACGTGACCGAGGACTCCGACCGGAACCACATCAGCGTCGAAGCCCGAAACCTGCGTGGCGGGCACCTGTACCTCGACACCCCGTCGCACACCGGCACCGAGAACCTGATCATGGCCGCGGTGCTCGCGCCCGGCACCACGGTGATCGAGCACGCCGCTCTGGAGCCCGAGGTCCTCGACGTCATCGAGTTCCTCACCCGCATGGGGGCCAAGATCTCGGGCGGCGGCACCGGCTTCATCACGGTCGAGGGGGTCGAGGAGCTGACCGCCGTCGAGCACACGATCATGTCCGACCGCATCGACGCCGGCGTCTTCGCGATGATGACGGCCGCCACCGGCGGCGACGTCAGCCTGGTCGGCGCGCACCTGGAGCACCTGGGTGTCGCGCGCTGGAAGCTGGAGCAGATGGGCGTGGAGTTCACCCAGCAGGGCGCGGTCCTGCACGTCCACCGCGACCCGGGCAAGACGCTGCGCCCGATCAACGCGGTCACCTCGCCCTATCCGGGATTCGCCACCGACCTGCAGTCACCGCTGGTGGCCCTGGCCACACTCGCCGAAGGCGAGAGCTACATCCACGAGGCCATATACGATGGCCGCTTCGCGCTCGCCGACGAGCTGAACAAGATGGACGCCAAGATCGAGGTCGACGGCACCCGGGCGATCGTGCACGGCGCGACCAGGCTGCAGGGCGCCGAGGTGGTCGCGCACGACCTCCGCACTGGCGCGGCCCTGGTGCTCGCCGGACTCGTCGCCGAAGGTGACACGTTCGTCGCTCCGGGCTACCTTGTGGATCGCGGTCACGCACAGTTCGCTTCGCGGCTGGCCGCTCTCGGCGCCGATGTGGCGCGTGTCGACGGCAATTAGACGGTAGACACCCAGTTCACGCCGGGGTGCGGGAGTGCCTCGCACACGGCGGTTCAGCGTTCTGTGCGAAACGATCTTCATCGGCGCCGCACAATGGGTACGATCTCGGCAATCGTGCCGTGACAGGAATCAGTTCGGGAAACCAGTGGGCGCACATAGTGAAGAACGTGGAATGGTAGCGGGGAGCAGCCCGAGGTGAGTGCGCAGCGTACTGGCGATTTGACAATTGGTGTCATCGGGCCGCATGAGGTGGTCGAACGCGTCATGCTCATGGGCCCCGGGTCGACAGGTCCCCTCAACGCCAGACTCATCGCCGCCGCCTATCGAGACGAGCAAGAGGCGACCGACAAGGTACTGCGCCTGGGATCCGCGATAGACGCTTATCTGTTCGCGAGTCCCGTCCCCTACGAGTTCGCACGCAAGGCCGGGGTGCTGACCATGCCCGCCACATACGTGCCGCTCGGCGGGGCCAGCCTCCACGAGGCCCTCCTGCGGGCCACGCTGGACGAGAGATTCGAGCCCACCCGGGCCAGTCTCGACGTCCTCGGGCGGTCTGATGTCGTCGAGGCCTACTCCGAGGTGGACCTCCCGGTCGACGGGATCCACGTCCACGAGGAGCTGACCAGCACCTCCCAGTTAACTTCGTTCCACGAAGGGCTGTGGCGGCGCAAGGTCACCAAGATGGCCATCACCTGCGTGCGGGGCGTTGCCGAACGGCTGGAGGCCATCGGGGTGCCGACAATGCGGCTGCGCCCGACCAACGCGGGGGTGCGCAGCGCCCTGCAGACGGCCGGGCTGCTCGGTGCGCACCACCGGCTGGAGGAGGCCCAACTCGGGGTGGTGATCGTGGACGTGCCCACCCTGCGCGACTCCACCCGCCGTTCGACCCCCCGCTACTGGCGGGACGAGCTGCGGCTGGCGCTGCAGCGCCTCCTGCTGCAGGAGGCGCACCGGATCAACGCGACCGCGCACCCCGTCGACGACCACACGTTCATGGTCACCGCCACCCGGGGGTCCCTCGTGTCGGCGACCGAGGGGTTCCGGCAGCCCCCGTTCGTCGAGCGGATCAAGGCCGAGCTCGGTATCGCCATCGAGGTCGGTATCGGCATGGGGCGTACCACCCAGGACGCCGAGACCCACGCACGTGCCGCGCTGAGCCGGGCGCAAGCCACGCGGCAGAGCTTCGCGGTGGATCGGGAGGGGCGCTCCCTGGTGCCCGCGCAGCGCGCGCCACAGCGCCAGCAGACGCCGGAACCGCTGCGGACCAAGGGCCGCGAGACCCTCTTGCGGCTGTCGGAGAAGATCGCCGAGGAGGAGGGCCCTCTGGTGGTCGACGCCGAGAACGCCGGGCGGATGCTCGGCGTCACGCCGCGCACGGCCCGGCGGTTGCTGCGCACCCTGGTCGAGGAGGGCCTGGCCTGGCCGCTGCCGCCGAATCGGACCCTCCAGCCGGGCCGGCCGCGCCAGCTTTACCGGCTGATCGTGGAGAAGATCGACAAGGACAAGGCCAGCCGCTGAGCCGGTGGCCGGACACTGCCAGGGCCCGGGAGGCGTGCGCCTCCCGGGCTTTTTTCGGTCGGGGGTGCGGGGCTCATCCGGTCACGGCCCACGAACCCGGTTGGCCGACCTTGGGGACACTGTCAGTCGCGGTTGCGCCGGGGGTAGGAGTGCGCGACGGCCAGCATGGCGTCGTTCTCCTCGGGCGTTCCGATGCTGATCCGTACACCCTCGTCGGCGAAAGGGCGCACCGCGACACCGGCGGCCTCGCAGGCGGCGGCGAAGTCCAGGGTGTGCGGGCCGAGCCGCAGCCACACGAAGTTGGCCTCGGTGGGTGGGACGTTCCAGTTGTCGGCGAGCAGGGCCTCGCGCACCCGTTGGCGCTCCTTCACCGTGTGCGCCACGCGTTCCAGTAGCTCCTCCTCGGCGGCCAGCGACGCCAACGCGGCGGCCTGCGCCACGTGGTTCACGGCGAACGGCACCATGGTCTTGCGCACCGCGGTGGCGACGTGCGGGTGCCCGATGAGGAAACCGACACGCAGCGCCGCCAGGCCGTAGGCCTTCGAGAACGTCCGGAGCACCGCGACGTTCGGGCGGTCGGGGTACAGCGTGCGGCCGTCGGGCACCTGCGGGTCGCGGACGTACTCGCGGTACGCCTCGTCCAGGACCACCAGGACGTGCTCGGGCACGCGGTCGAGGAAGGCGGTCAGGGCCTCCTCACGCACAGCGGTGCCGGTGGGGTTGTTCGGGTTGCACACGAGCACCATGCGGGTCTGGTCGGTGATCGACTCGGCCAGGGCGTCCAGGTCGTGGGTCTCCGCGCGCAGTGGCACCCGCACCGACGCGGCTCCGGAGAGGTCGGCGAGCAGCGGGTACGCCTCGAAGGACCGCCACGCGTAGGCGACCTGCACGCCCGGCTCGGCGGTGGCTGCGAGCAGTTGCTGCAGCACCCCGACCGAACCGGCCCCAAGAGCCAGGTGGTCCTCCGGAACCTCGAAGCGCTCGGCCAGGGCCGCGGTCAGCTCGGCGGCCCAGGTGTCGGGGTAGCGGTTGAGCTGCGTCGCGGCCGCGGAGACGGCGTCGAGGACCGATGGCAGTGGGCCGTAGGGACTCTCGTTGGAGGAGAGCTTGACCGACCGGCCGCCAGGCCCTTCGATCTTGCGGCCCGGCTGGTAGCCGGGAATCGTTTCGAGGACGTCCCGAAAATATGCAGAACTCGACGCCGACACCGTCATCCTTCCTCGATACTTTGTGTAACGCCGAAGCTACATTCGGCGATTCTCGCTGGAAGTCCGCCGTTGAACCCCAGCGGCCCTATCGCACAGTAGAGGAAACAGCTCACCATGCATCACCCTTGGACAGCAACGCGAGCCCTCCGGCCATCACGCGGGTCGGTGATCGCCGCCACCGGCGCCGCGGCCCTCCTCGCCGGTCTGGCCGGATGCTCCGCTCCCGACGAGGGCGGCCAGGACAAGCGGGACAACGCTCAGGGCGACTCAGAGGCCAACGTGGCTACCAAGCTGGACCAGGCACAGCTCGTGGAGTTCGGCGAAGCCAAGGTCGACGCCGAGCACACCGAGCAAGGCACGTACGCGGAGCTCAGCGCCACCCAGCAGACGGAGGAACTGCGCGAGTCCACGAACCTGGACAAGCCTGATTGCGTCAACGCCGTCGACCCGTGGACGCAACTGCCCGAGGTCCGCGACGCCCCGGCGTCGCTCGCCAACTACCCGCAGGAAGGGAACTCCATCACGCACACGCTCCTCAAGCCTGGCGAGAGCACCGCGACAGAGGCGGTGCGCGCGGAGCCGCCCGAGGAGTGCTCCAGCTACCAGGCCACCCTGGAGGACGGCACCACCACGGTGTACACCATCCGGGAACTCGACCTGGACACGGTCGGCGACGAGTCCCGCGCGTTCGTTGCCGGGGCTGAGGCCCAGGGGGAGGCGATCCACAAGTACACCCTCGTGTACCGGAACAACGATCACCTCGCGACCGCAACGGTCCTCGGCGCGGAGGAAAGCTCCGAGCACGAGGAGACCCTGCTGGAGTTCGCGCAGGCCGCGGTGGAGCGCGAGAACCAGGTCCTCGCCTGACCCAGCGGTGGCGGTGTCCGTCCACACGCGCCAAGCGCCGGGGTGGCGTCTCGCCTGCGAGGGCGGCAGGGTCGGCCGACAACCGAACGGGAGTTCGGACTACTGACACCTGCCGTACGGAGGCGAGATCGTGACCAGGCTCGCACACCGGTCTGGCCGGCCTGGCCCACCAGGCCGGCCAGACCGGCTGGGAACGCGTCCGGATGGGTGGGCGGCGCGCCGTTCCGCCGGACGCCACCGCCCCTCTCGCGCGTCCACCGAAGCTCGCGGGAGCACCGCCGTCGAGGAGTGTCTACGACTCTCCAGAACCCGGGCTAGACGGGCGTATAGGGCCCGATGCCATAGAGCCCGTGCGCACCCCTATGCCCCCGGCGCCGGTCAGCGTCCCAGCGTGCTGATCCCGGCGACATCGCGGAGCTCTTCCCGCCGGAACCGAGGCGTCTGTACGGTCCGGCGGCTCTCGAACACCGACAGGGTCGCGCCGGTCTCCGCGTCCGTGATGGCGGCGCGTACCGCCGAGCGCCGCCCGTCGAGCGGCACGCCGAACACGACGTCCACCGGCCGCCCGTCGCGGCGCCCCGCGTAGCGGAGGAAGCGCCAGCACCCCTGGCGCCAGACATCCAGCGGCCTCCTGCTGGTCACGACCGCGGTGCTGGCCCGCCACACGTCGCTCAGCAGCAGCCGCGCCAGCGTGCGGCGCATCGGAACGGCACGCGTGTCGCACCGTTCGCGGCGCGCGAGCCGCAGCGTGAGCTCCCCCAGTTCGGGCGAGAGCGCGGCCAGCAGTGCGGCCTCGGCGGCGATGACCGCTGCGTGCCAGCCGGTGAGACCGCCCAGCACACCGAGCCCCGAGCCGTCCACCCCAACGGTCGCGGCCGCGGCGACCGCGAACACCGCGGCGCGCGCGATCACTCGCCACCCGATCGGGGTGGTGCTCAGCCCGCCGAAGCAGCCGCACCCCATTTCGGGGTCCCGGCGGCGCAGCACGAACAGCGCGACCACTCCCCCGGCGAAGAGCGCCGCGGCCCACATCCGGCCGGCGTCGCCCACCTGCCCGGGCAACACCAACAGCGCACCCGCGACCAGCACCTCGACCGCGCCGTGCGCCCGGGTGAACCAGGGGCGCGCCCGCACGGGCAGCAGACTCGCCCCACCGCGCGTGTCGGAACCGGTGAGCTTGCTGACCGCACCCAGCAGCAACAGCAGAGCGAGGACCGGAAGCTGGATCTCACGAACGGCGTCGAGCACGGCTCACCCCGTTGCCATCGTCGCGTTGCAGCACCCCGCATCGGGGTCTCCGCCAAGAGCCACGAAGCTCAGGAGGGTCAGACGCGCGAGCCGACCGCTCTGCCCCGTATCGCCGGCGGCGCACCGGTCGCAGAAATGCGCCAGGGTGGAACCGCAGGCCACGATGGGAACAACGCCGTTGTCGCCGGTGTCGTCGTTGCGCAGCCGGAGCGTCATCCCAATGGACATCAGCGGCAGCGGGAGGCAGCCGCGGACCGGTGCGCAGCCGCAGTCGCTCGCCGGGTCCAGCGCCGGGTACGCGGCGCCCGCAAGGTGTGCCTCCTCCGCGGTGGGGTCGCCGCCGGCCGGGTCGTACCACGACACCGTGCCCGAGACCCGCGGACCGCGCTCCCCGTCCGGGCGCCGCGGCCGCAGCTCGCCGACCGGAACCGGCGGCTGTGTGGTGGCCGGGCGGACCGCGTGCACCACGCCATCGCGCCACATCCCCACGGCGTCGAACAGGTAGCCGGGTTCCAGCACCGGGTGGCGCACCGCCATGCGTCCGGACACCCGATAAGGGATTACCACCGTCACGCGCGGGCGGTCGTGGCCGGCATCCACCTCCACACTGTCGCCGGAGCGTGCGCTGATGATCCCGGTCACCCTGGCGATCCGCGCCCAGACCCGTTCGGCGACCCACCGGCCGCCGGCCGCATGGCGCAGCACCACGTCGTCACCGGGGCGGAGCTCGGTCGGGGCGGCCGGCCCGCCGCGCCAGAAGGACGCGGTCCCCGCGAAGAGGAATCTCTCCTCGCCGTTGGGGGTCGCGAGGTGCAGCGTGTGCGCGCTGGCGGCGATGACCTCGCCGCGCGCGACCCGGTGGACGGCCTGCTCGGGTTCGGGCGCCGCCTTCGACCCCAGCAACGCCGCGGCGAGCCGCCGGCGGTCCGCCACGTCCACGCTCAATCCCCTTTCCGCTGCGCCGCTCCATTCTCCCGGTCCGGGCTGCCGAGTCCGCCCCAGGCCACACCGCGGTTCGGCGTGCCCGGCTCCATCGGCCATCCGTGCGCCATGTCTTCATGCACAGCCCTGTGGATAGTGGGCGGGTGCGGCACGTCCACAGCGCGTGGACTCGTGCCGGAATCGTTCGGTTTGACAGAAGATGAGCGAGATAAGAGCTAATGATTACTTCTTCCAGGCAACAGTGACCACAAGGGCGACGTCGTGTTCCAGGACACAGCCTTAGACGCGCAACCAGCATGCTCAGCGAGACGGCCCGGGTCGGTGATTCTGTGCCCGAGACAACGCGGCAATCCAGGTACGCGGAGTTCTCGCGTTACGTCAACGAGCGCGGCCCCGCGCTCCTCCGCATGGCCCAGTCGTTGACGAACAACCCGTCCGACGCCGAGGACCTGTTGCAGGCCGCACTGGTCAAGACGTTCTTCGCCTGGGACCGGATAACCAACCCGAACGCCCGGGACGGCTACGTTCGCCGTGCGATGGTGAACACCCAGATCTCGGAGTGGCGCCGCCGCAGGCTGGATATCTACCCGACGAACGACATCCCTGAGCAGCGGATCGACGACCCCACCTGGAAGAGTGATCTGCACGACGTGGTGCACCGCGCGGTCGAGAGGCTACCCGAGCGCCAGCGCACCACCCTCATCCTCCGGTACTACCAGGACATGAGCGAGGCGCAGATCGCGGAACGGCTCGGTGTCACCATCGGCACCGTCAAGAGCACCATCTCCCGCGCCGTAGCCCGCCTCCGCCGCGACGCGGACCTCATCATCGAGCGCGCCACCACCTGAAACACCTCACCGCCTGAGACGCGGGACCAACCGCTTTGCGCCCGTACCCTCGCGCTCGGTACGCTTATCCCAGCCAGGAGGATTCGCCTAGTCCGGTCTATGGCGCCGCACTGCTAATGCGGTTGGGTGGCAACGCCCTCCGGGGTTCAAATCCCCGATCCTCCGCAGGTCAACCGGGGCCCTACTCGCCGAGTAGGGCCCCGGTTTTTCGTGGGGTCCCCGTTTGGGTCTCAGTCCATAGCGCTCTACCGCCCTATACGGGGCATCCGAGAAGCGCCGCCCCCATCCGGTTCGCGGCGTCCCCGCCTCGCCTGGTGACCGGCGAGCGCCGCGAGCGCGGCCGCTGCGCCGAGGCAGAGCCAGGCGAACACGTCGCCGATGGCGCTGTAGACGGTCGCCGTCCGCGGCTGGACGGGAACCTCCGCGATCATGGTCTGCCGGTCGGTCGTGAAGTGGTCCGACATGGCGAGGACCCGGCCCTGGTGGTCGATGGTGGTGGACAGGCCGTTGGCCGACTGGCGGACCTGCGCGTATCCGTACTCCACCGACCGCAGCGTGGCGCGTTCGGCGTGCAGGTTCTCGTAGCCGAGCCAGTCGTTGGCGGGGACGAGCACCAGGGCGGCGTCCTTCCCGGCGGCCTGCCGCATGAGGTCCGGGAAGTCGGCGTCGTAGCAGATCACGGTGGCCAGCCGGCCGATCGGGGAGTCGGTCACCGGAACGTCACCGTCACCGGGCTCGATCCCCCGCAACGCCTCCATCGGAGTGGGCTGGGCCTTGTCGTAGGTCCAGGCGGTCTCGCCGTCCGGCGTGATGAGGACGGCCACGTTGCGCAGGCGCGGCTCCTCGGTGCCGTACAGCGCGAAGGCCAGGTTGACGTAGGTTTCCTCGTCGCGCGCGATGTCGGCTACCTCGTCGACCAACGCGTCCTTGTCGCTCTCCAGCACGCGGGCCTGCGTCTCCGGCCACTGGATGACCCGGGCACCGGCCGCCGCCTCGCGTTGCGTACTGGCCACCAGTTCGTCGGTCACGGGTGCGAACGCGGCGCTCGCCTCCCCCTGGTCGGCGTCCGCCACGTCGGCCGCGTCCCCGTAGGGGATCCCCGCCCGCTCCTGGGCGTCGCTGCTCGCGCGCATGGCGTCGGCCGAGGCGCTGATTCCGGCGATCCGGACAGTGTCTGTGGTCGGGGCGAGGAAGGCCAGCCGGATCCCGCCCGCGGCCAGGACCATGGCCAGGACGCCAGCGTAGACCAGCACGTTCCGCCGGATCACGGGCCAGCGGAATCCCGCGCCCCACGCCCAGGTGACCACCGAGGCGAACCAGGCGACCACGAAGCTCACACCGTAGACGCCCGTGACCGACGCGAGCTGGATCAGTGGCGCGTTCGCGTGCTGTGTGAAGCCCAGCGCGCCGTAGTCGCCGAAGCGGAGCAGCAGGGTGAAGAGGTACTCGGCGGTGACCAGGCTGACCGGGAAGACCAACGTTGACAGCAACCCGCTCCTGGCCTCCAGTCGTGTCGCCACCAGACGGTCGGCGGCGAAGGCCAACGCCTGCAGGACCGTGAGGGCCGCGAAGACGGGCAGGATGAGTGTGTTCACCGCGAACAGCAGGGACGCTGATCCCAGCCAGGCGATCGTCGAAACGGCGATCGCGAACCCGACCCTGGGGATACCGACCCGGGGCGGGCGCAGCCGCGCATAGCGCATCAGGAAGATCGGGAACAGCCACGCGGCGATCGCGACGTGCCAGTTGCTGTGTACCGCGAGGACCGCGAGCGCGGTTCCGACGAGCCACAGCCAGCGGGTCGCGGGCCGGACCACCGGTGTCCACGCGGACGCGGCGGGGTCCGCGGTGCCGCGGTCATCGGTTGGGGCGGTGTGGTCCGAGCGCGTGGGTGGTCGCATGCCGACAAAATTACGAGGCCCGTACCGCCGCGCGGAATGCGGTCGGCCATCGGGCTCACCTGTGGTTTTCCGCAGGGAACGGGGTGGGGACTCTCTCGCGGCGCCGCGCTGGGCGCGCGGGTGGCGCACTGCTGTACCCGCCCGTACGGTGAGCGTCCGGTTACAGAACCATACGCATCCGGCAACGGGTAGGCAATGCGGGCGATTCGCCCCTTTCAAGGCAGATTGGAACGTTCTACCGTCAACGGTTCCGCGTAGGGCAGCAGCCAGAGCAAAGGAGCGTGCGGAGCCGTGGAAACAATCAACGAATGGATCGTCTGGTTGAACGACGGCTACTGGAAGTTCCTGGTCATCCCGCTCCTCGTGCTCCTGAGCGTGTACTTCACGTTCCGGCTCGGGGCCGTGCAGGTGCGGATGATCCCCGAGATGGTCCGGCAGATGCGCAGCAATCCCGAGGTGGCGCCGGACGGCAAGCGGGCCGTCTCCTCGTTCGGCGCGTTCTCGATCTCCGCCGCGGCACGCGTCGGCACCGGCAACATCGTCGGCGTCGCCGGGGCGATCGCCATCGGCGGCCCTGGGGCCGTGCTGTGGATGTGGATCATGGGTGTGCTGGTGGGAGCCGCCAGCTTCGTGGAGTCCACCCTCGGCCAGCTCTACAAGGAGCGCGACCGGACCGGCTACCGCGGCGGCCCGGCCTACTACATGGAGAAGGGGTTGGGCGCCCGCTGGGCCGGCGTGATCTTCGCGATCGCCATCATCGTGACGTTCAGCCTCACGTTCACCGCGACCCAGTCGAACTCGATCGCCGAGGCGATCTCCACCTCGGTGGCCATCGCCGGCACCGGTGAGCTGGTGGCGGACGCGGCCATCCTCTCCACTAGCGTGAAGCTCCTGGTCGGCGTGGCGATCGTGGGCACGAGCGCGCTGGTCGTGCTTGGCGGCGTCCGCCGGATCGCGCACGTGGCGCAGGCGCTGGTGCCGTTCATGGCGCTCGCCTACATCGTGCTGGGCCTGATCGTCGTGGCCCTCAACGTCGACCAGATCCCCCGGGTGTTCACCGAGATCGTCCAGGGCGCCTTCGGTATCGAGGAGTTCGGCGGCGCGGCCGTGGGCACCGCCATCGTCCAGGGTGTCCGGCGCGGCATGTTCTCCAACGAAGCCGGCCTGGGCTCCGCCCCCAACGCCGGCGCCACCGCGTCCGTCACCCACCCCGCCAAGCAGGGCCTGGTCCAGACACTGGGGGTCTTCGTCGACACCCTCATCATCTGCTCCATCACCGCGTTCGTCATCGTGGTGTCCAACCCGTCCTACGGCGACGAGGACCTCGGACCGGTGCTCACCCAGGGCGCGCTGCTCGACAGCCTCGGGGTCTGGGCGGTGCACGCCATCACCGCCATCCTGCTGCTGCTGTGCTTCACCTCGGTGCTGGGCAACTACTACTACGGCGAGGCCAACGTCTACTTCCTGGCCCGGGGGGAACCGGGCCGGGCCCTCCTCGGCTTCCAGTTCATCTTCCTGGCGGCGGCGTTCCTGGGCTCGGTGGGCACCGTCGAGATCATCTGGAACCTCGCCGACACCACCATGGGGCTCATGGCCGTGGTCAACCTGCTGGCTCTCGCCCCGCTCACCGGTGTCGTGGTGCTGGTGCTCCGCGACTACCGGGACCAGCTCCGCCAGGGCATCGACCCGGTGTTCACCCGCGACCGCCTCCCGCAACTCCGGGGCGTGGAGTGCTGGGAACCCGGGGAAGAGACCACAACCCGCACCTGAGCCCCCACGCTCCTCCCCAAGTAAGGCTCTCGTGGAAGCGGCCCCTTCAACGCGCGTTGAAGGGGCCGCTTCCACGAGACCACCATGGACGGGGGTTTGTTGAGCGAGACGCCGCCCGGTGGCGGGTCGATGCGCGAGCGCAAGGGCGCGCCAGAGAGCGGCCGGCGCTCGGCCGGTGTCCGGGGGCGGGGAACGCGCACCCGGTCGGGCGCGTGCCAACGGAGCTCGGCGTGATGCGTGCACTGCACGTCGTCCTGGAGGATGCCGTGCTCGTCGGCGAGCAGATCCAGCAGGATGCCGCGGTAGCGCTGGCGAGGGTCGCTGACCGGGCCCGGGGCCAAGCAGTGTGACTCGCACACCGCGCCCACTCCGATAGTGCCGATGCCGGCGCGGATGTAGAGCCAGAAACCGGCCTCCTCGATGTGCTCGAGGGTGAGCCATCCGAGGGGCTGGGCGGCCAACTCGTGCAGGACGAGAACCGCGTCGGCGCACGGCTCGTCGGCCGTCCCGGCCCGGGTGAGGACGCCGGTCGCCCATTTCCGTGCCTCGCGCAGACTGTCCACATGGGCGGGAAACGCGCGCTGGCGGACCCGGATCACCGTGCACCTCCCGCACTGCTCGCGGCGGCTCCGAACCCGTTCCGCGCGAGCGGGCAGCCCAACCCCACTCCCGCTCCAGACCCCCGATTACGCTCGGGCGGTCATGCGAAACACGGGCGACTGGGATGAGGAGCAGGTGGAAAGGCTGGTGAACGCGCGCACAGCCCGCCTGGGGAACCTCGGCAGGTGATCCCCAGACCACGCTGCACCATCCTTGCCCAGAAGGCGCGTTCCGCGTCATGGAGCTACGGGACGGGCGGCTTGTGGGACATGAGGAGTACCTTTCGGGCGTTAACGTCGTCTCTGGCCCGAAGGTGAACAAGCTCGTGGAGCTGTTCGGCAACCTGCAGGGCGAAGCCCTCTCGACGCACGCATCGGTCGAACTCACCGACACAATCCGAAAGGAACTACGACAGTGGAGGATTGGCACAAGTCCAGCTACAGCGGCGGCCGGAACCCCCGACTGCCTGGAGTGCCGCACCACCCGTGACCAGGTGCAGGTGCGCGACACCCAGCACCGCGACCACGGCCACCTGGGCTTCCCTCTCGCCGAGTGGCGGGCGTTTCTCGCGCAGGTGCGGCGCGACACCGTGTGAGTCCCGCGAAACCTCCTGGAACCGCTCGCGCGACGGCTCCGTCGAAGCAACCACATCCCTCACTGGCATCAGAAGGAGTCGGCATGGACCGGAACGAGGAGCCCGACCCCAACGCGACCATGTCCTGGACGCCCGACTTCGACGCCCCGGCGAGCCCTCCCCCGCAGGACGCCGAGCAAGACTCCCCGGAAGCACCCGACGACCCGCAGGCAACGGTACGGTTTCGCCCCGAATGGCTGCAGGAGAAGCCATCGGCTGACGAGTAGCCACCTCGGGTACACATCAGCCGCGGCCCCAAGTTCGATGCGCCACGCGCGCGGCCCACGACTGCGAGGCGTTCGTCTGCGGCGACGATACAGAAACACCTCCCAAGTCAGCGCTTTTCCTCCCGATCCGCGGAACCGAAGGAACAGCACCGCCCGGGCGATCCCTCCGGCCCGATGCGGGCAACACCGCAATGGGCAACCGCCGTGGTCGCGCCGTTTCCCGGGCAGACCACGGCGACCGGTCACGCGATGACCGCGACCGCCTCGACCTCAACCAGCTGGTGGTCGTATCCCAGGCAGGCAACGCCTAGCAGCGTGCTCGGGGCATCGTGCTCCGTGAAGTGGGAACGGACGACGTCCCAGGTGACCACCAGGTCGGCCTGCTCCGACGACGCCACGTAGACCGTGGTCTTCACGACGTCGGTGAGCGCAGCACCCGCCTCCTTGAGGGTGGTGGCGAGGTTGCGCATCACCTGCTCAGCCTGGCCCGCGTAGTCGCCGACGGCCACCGTGTTGCCCTCGGCATCCAACGGGCAGGCTCCCGCTGTGTAGATGGACCGCGACGGCGCCGATGTCACCGCCGCGTAGGCGTAGTCGACCTGGTCGGTGAGCACG
Organism: Lipingzhangella halophila; assembly: GCF_014203805.1. Lineage (GTDB taxonomy): Bacteria > Actinomycetota > Actinomycetes > Streptosporangiales > Streptosporangiaceae > Lipingzhangella > Lipingzhangella halophila. The sequence continues at coordinate 425,331 of NZ_JACHJT010000002.1, forward strand.
CCGCTTCTGACCAGTTGAATGTTGGCGGCACCCGCCATAGCTCTCCTACTTCTCTGTTGTTCGGCGCGTTCTCAGTCAGCGCTCGAGACGCCTGGACTACTCGCCAAGATTACAGATTGCGGATAGCGGGCCGGGGCCTGGTGGCCCGGCGGAACGCCGGGCCACCAGCACGCGTGTTCGAGGGAACTGGTGCCTCCCGCGACCGTGTGGGGTGACGCGGGGATCCCTGCCGGGTTCTCCCGCGGGATCGTGGAGTACGATGCCGGAGCAATTTGTCCGGTACGTGCGGCTTGCGCGACAACCAGAGATGCACGTCACCGGCCTGGGCCGGGACCGGCGCGTTGCCCGGATCCGCCTGGTCCGGGTGGGTCCGACGCTCCTGGGGCCGGACCGTCAGACACAGCGGCGCCGACACCTTCGCCGCAGAGAAACGGGGGCCGAGTATGAGCGCGGATATCGCGGTAATCGCCGACGATCTCACCGGCGCCGGCGATACCGCGGCCGAGTTCCTGCGCTCCGGGTGGTCCACCGAGCTGCGGCTTTCCGGCTCCTCCCGGACTGGTGCCGAGGTGGTGGCACTCAGCACGGACTCCCGCGCTCTTCCCGTCGACGCGGCGGCCCGTGCTGTGGCCGAGCGGACGGCGGCGGTGCGGGCCGCCGGGGCGCGTCACCTGTACAAGAAGGTGGACTCCACCGTGCGCGGCCCGCTGCGGGCGGAGATCGACGCCGCACGGACCGCGTGGTCCAGCCGTGCCCTGATGGTCGTCTGCCCGGCCCTCCCGGCCGCTGGACGGACCGTACGCGACGGCACACTCCTGGTCGACGGCGTTCCGGTGGCCCAGACCGGGATCGGCGACGACCCGGTGACGCCCGTCCGGGAGAGTCACGTCCCAACCCTGCTCGGCGCCGCCCACGTCCGGCTTCCCGGCGGCGCCCCGGAACGCGACGCCGCGGAGATCGCCGCGGCGGGGCCGGTTGTTGTGGTCGACGCCGAGACCGACGCGGACCTGCGGAGGCTGGCGGCCGCGGTCGCGCACCTCGGACCGGACGCGGTGCCGGTCGGCTCCGCCGGGCTGGCCGGGCCCATGGCGGGCGCGTGGGCCGCCCACGACGAGCCCGCTCCCGCCCTCGTTGTTGTGACCTCGCTGCACCAGGCCACCCGCCGGCAGGTCGACGCGCTCGCCCAGCACGCTCCGGACGCCGTACTGCGGGCGGACCCCGCGACCCTCATGGACTCGCACGCCTGGTCGGCCTGGTGCACAACGGCGCACGACCGGTTCGCCGAACCCCGCGACCTACTGGTGCTGCTCGCGCCGGAGGAACGCGCCCCCGGGCTGGAACCCGCGGCGGTCAACCGCCGTTTCGGCACGCTGGCCGCCGACCTCGCGGAGACGCGCCGGGTCGCCGGGTTCGTGGCCACCGGCGGCGACGGGGCCCGCGCGGTCGTGGACGCGCTGTCGGCGACCGGCATCGACCTCGTGGGCGAGGTGGCCGCGGGCGTGCCCATCGGCACCCTCATCGGTGGCCCGGCACAGGGCCGGTTCCTGGTCACGAAGGCGGGCGGGTTCGGCGACACCGACGTCCTCATCCGTGCCGCGGAGGCGGTCCGGCAGCGGAGGCAGTGACCAACGTGCACTGCACCACCCTGCGACGCCGAGACGGTCGACAGCGGTGCCCACTCCCGCCGAAGGGCTCACAGGTTGAGAACCGCGGGCTCCGTGGCCAGCGCTCGCCAGTGCTCGGCAGGGTCAGCCACAAGGTGCCGCTCCGCCAGGTCCATCAGCCCGCCGGTGCTGGAGATCTCGGCGATAAGCTCGCCATCGGGGCGGCGGAACTCCTGCTCGACCCGGAACGTCTTGCCGCTGCCCCAGACGAACGAGCACGAGACGTCGACCTCGTCCCCGCCGCGCAGCTCCCGGTGGTAGCGGATGGTGCTCTCCAGGGTCACCGGTCCGACCCCGGTGGCGAGCAGCGCGTCCACCGAGATACCAGCGGCGCGCAGACACTCCCAACGGGCGTGCTCGCCGTACTGGTGGTACACCGTCCCGTTCAGGTGGCCCTGTGTGTCTAGCTCGTATCCGCGAACCCCGACCCGTGTCCGGAACTCCTCAGCCATGTCACCCTCAGCTCTACGCGGTGTCCCACCGATGCCGTCCGCGGACGCGCACGTTCGATACCTCCGCGCCTGCCCGGCCAGCTCGCCCTCCTATCCGAACGAACGTGCGCGATTCTCGCACTCGGTACGGACAGTCAGGGGCACGGCCGCCTGGCATGGCCGGATCTGGACCTGTTCCGCGTACCGGACCGAGGGTAAGGTGCGCCACGTGACGATCCGCATACCCAGAGCGAGAACCCAGCGTAGTCCAACGCCGGCCGACAGGAGCTGAACACTGATGTCACGCCTTTCGCTTGCCGCCCTCGCCTTCGCCGGACTGATCGGTCTGGCCGCGTGCGGCGGAGACACCGAGTCCGAGAACGGCGACGCCGCTGAGGAGGAGACCAACGAGGAAGCCCCGGCCGAGGAGGAAGGCGGGGAGGAAGGCGACGACGGCGAGGCCGCCGACGAGACCGTCGCGGTCGACGCGGGCGAGTTCTTCTACGATGGGATCCCCGAGACACTCCCGGCCGGCACCGTCGCGTTCGACCTTGAGAACACCGGCGAGATGCCCCATGACCTCGTGATCGAGGAACTCGGCGACGAGACGGTGATCGAGGAGACGGCGGGCGGCGAGTCCGCCAGCGGCACCGTCGAACTCGAGCCGGGCGAGTACACGATCTACTGCTCGATCGGGAACCACCGCCAGCAAGGGATGGAGCAGACCGTCACGGTCGAGTAGTGGCGGTCCCGGTCCGTACCCCGGTGGCCGCGCGTTCCTCGGCCGCCGGGCCGGCTCCGGCCCGGCCCTGGAAACGGGTCAGACGTGCGAGCGCGCCAGCACGCCCTCGGCTTCGAGCAGCGGCACCTGCTCGGCGGCCCACGGGCTGATCGCCCACGGCGCCGCTCCCGCGAGTGCGACGAAACTGCTCCACGAGACCCACTGCCACTCGGCGATCTCGGAGGGGTCGGGATCGGGCGTGTCGTTTGTCAGCGCCGTGTACACCGGGCAGAACTCGTTCTCCACGACCCCTTCGGCCGAGCGGGCGCGGTAGCGGAAGTTCGGCAGCACCTGGTCAACACCGTGCAGCGCGATCCCCAGTTCCTCGCGCACCCGGCGGCGCACCGCCTGCTCCCCGTTCTCCCCCGGACCGGGGTGACCACAGCAGCTGTTCGTCCAGACACCCGGCCACGTCGCCTTGGACAGCGCACGCCGGGTGGCGAGCAGCCGGCCGCGGTCGTCGAAGACGTAGCAGGAGAAGGCGAGGTGCAGCGGCGTCTCCGCGCCGTGCACCGCGAACTTGTCGGCTGTGCCGATGGGGCTGAGGTCCGCGTCGAGCAGCACAACAAGGTCGTTGGGCCTGCCCGCTGGGGTGTCAGGTGCGTCACCGTGTGGCTGTGTCATCTCTTCCAAGCTAGCCTGCTCTGACCGGCGGCGTCCTGGAAAACCGCAGATCGAAGAGGTGGTTCCCGGGGTGTCCGACCGCGTGCTCGCCCAACCGGCTCCGAACGGCACCCGGCATGACCGGCCGGACACGGCGGCTTCCTGCCACGGAGCGGCGGCGTCGCCCCGTTCGGGGTGTGCACGACCCGTCCACGACCTTCGCATCGCGGACAGGTAGGGCCGGCGCCTCCGCTCGCACGCGCCCTCGGCCGGCCCAGCGGGGGTCAGGAGCTGAACGCGCGCAGCGCTCGGGGAGACCGGCCGGTGAGTTCGTCGAGTGCGGCGGAGGTGGCGTCGTCGGCCGGCAGCAGGACGACCAGGCGCGGCTCGTCCGTGTCGGCGACGTCGAGTGTCTCGTAGGCGAGCCGCAGCACGCCCACCTCAGGGTGCGCCATGCGCTCGATCCCGGCACGGCTGGGCGGTTCGGGTGCGCGCCGCAGCCGGTCGGCGAGTGCGGATCCGGCGGTTTCGGCCAACTCCTCGGTTAACGCCGTGGTGTGCGGATCGCCGCGGTGGGTCTCAAGCCGCAGGTTGGCGGCATGCTCGTCGGCCGCGCTCTCCCAGTCGGGGAACGCCGTCCGCGCGCGGGGGTCGGTGAACACGTACCGGATGAGGTTGGCGGGTTGGGCATCGAGCAGCCCGAGGGGCCGGGCGAGCCGTTCGTATCCCGACGTGTACGCGATGATGTCGCTCAACCGGTTGCGCAGGAACGCGGGCGCCGGCTCCAGGTGGTCGAGGACCGCCCGGACCGTGGGCCGCACCACGTGGGACGGGGGGTCGGCGTCCGAGCAGACGAACCCGCTGGCGGCCTTGGCCGCGCGGCGGAGCATGATGTGCTCGTCGTGGGCGAGGCGCAGCGCGACGCCGAGCGCGGAGAGGACCTCAGTCGACGGGTTGCGATCGCGCCCCTGTTCAATCCGGGTCAGGTATTCGACGCTGACCCCGGAGAGCATGGCCAGCTCCGACCGCCGCAGACCCGGGGTACGGCGGCGGGCTCCGTTGGGAAGCCCGACCTCGGCGGGTGTGACGGTCTCGCGCCGGCTGCGGAGGAAGTCCCCCAACTCGTTGTCGCCCACACCCAGAGTCTAGCGACCCGGTCCTCTCCCGCTGCCGAGCATGGCCCTGCCGGGGCTAGCCACACGGCGGCCTCCCTATTGGGCGCCGTCCGCCCCACGCTTATCCCATGAGCTACGAGAACACGCACAACGACCACCGCGTCCCCACTATCGCCGTCGTGGGCGGCGGGTACGGCGGTATCACCACCGCCAAGGCCCTCGACGACGTGGCCAACATCGTCCTTGTCGACCCCCAGGACTCCTTCGTGCACAACGTCGCCGCCCTGCGCGGCGTCGTGGACCCGTCCTGGGCGGAGCGCATCTTCCTGCCCTACGACCGGCTGCTGCGCCACGGCCGGGTGGTGCACGACCGGGCGGCGCACGTGGACTCCGGAGGGGTCACGCTCGGCTCCGGTGAGCGGGTCGCCGCCGACTACATCGTCCTTGCCACCGGTTCGAACTACCCGTTCCCGGCGAAGGTCGACGCCGAGGAAAGCACGACCGGCATCGCCATGTTCCACACGATGCACAAGGAGCTGGCCGGCGCCGAGCGCGTGCTGCTCCTTGGCGCGGGACCGGTGGGGCTGGAGCTCGCCGGCGAGATCAAGGCGGTATGGCCCCACAAGGCTGTCACGATCGTCGATCCGGCCAGCGACGTCGTCGCCGGGCGGTTCCCCGACAACTTCCGGGCGGAGGTGCGGCGCCAGGTCGACGCGCTGGGGATCGAGCTGCTCCTCGACACGCCGCTGCGTGCGCAGCCCTCGTCCGCGCCCGGCGAGTCGGCGCCGTTCACCGTCACGACCCAGGAGGGCCGGGAGATCACCGCCGACATCTGGTTCCGCTGCTTCGGCGTCGAGCCGGTGAGTGACTACCTGGCCGCCGAGCTCGCGGGCGCCCGGACGGCCGACGGCCACATCGAGGTCGACGCCGAGCTGCGGCTTTCCGGAGCGCGCAACGTGTTCGCCATCGGCGACGTCACCGCGATCCCCGAACCCAAGATGGCCAAGCAGGCTGGCGACCACGCCGAGGTGGTCGCCGCCAACATCAAAGCCCTGGTCAGCGGCGACGGCGAGCTGACGAGCTACGAACCCGGTCCGGACGGCATCGCCCTGCCGCTGGGCCCCAAGGGAGGCGTGTCGTTCTCTTGGGACTACGCACCCGAGACGGGAATGCTGGATGCCGAGACCACGGCCCAGGTCAAGGGCGAGGGCCTGATGCTCGACACCTTCGCCGAGCTCCTGGGGCGCGCCTGAGAGCTGCCGGTGCGTGGCCACGGAGAGCGGTCACGCACCGGTGGGTGCCCCGGAACCGCGTCCGGCGCGGCACGGCATCCGCGCTGGTCCGCGGCGCTGGGGATACCGGGCCCCTTTCGCTAGTCGCAAGGACGCCGGACCTGCTGAGCGTCGTCAGCCTGCTCGGCGAGGTCGACGATGGCTCCGGCGAGCTGGCGGATCCGCTCCGGGCGCAACCGGTAGTAGGTGAACCGGCCGTGCGGCTCGGCGGCGACGAACCCCGCCTCGCGCAGCACCCGCAGGTGGTGGCTGATCGTGGGCTGCCGGGCCCCGGTCTCGTCGATGAGGTGGCAGGTGCACAACTGCTCTCGCGCGAGCAACCGGACGATCCGGGCGCGCAGCGGGTCCCCCAACAGCTTGACGGCGCCCTCCGCGGGCTCCTCGCACGACATCAGCATGGCCGGATAACACCACTTCCCGGTCTACGCGTCAACGACACCGGACGCGCGTCCGCGCGTTCCGGCACACCATCACCGCCGCTCCGGAACCCCCAGCTCCCGGAGCAGCGCGGCAACACGGGCACCGATCTCGTCCCGCACCGGTCGGACCCCCTCGATGGGCTGCCCGGCGGGGTCGTCGAGCTCCCAGTCCAGGTAGCGCTTGCCCGGGAACACCGGGCAGGTGTCGCCGCACCCCATGGTGATCACAACGTCGCTGCTCTCGACAGCGTCGGCGGTGAGGGACTTCGGCCGCTGCTCGGAGATGTCGATCCCCACCTCGCGCATCGCCGAGACAGCGACCGGGTTGATGGCCTCACCCGGCTCGGAGCCGGCGGAGCGGACCTCGACGGCGTCGCCGCCGTAGTGGTTGAGGAAACCCGCCGCCATCTGGGAGCGGCCCGCGTTGTGTACGCAGACGAAAAGCACGCTGGGCTTGTCCATAATGGGGACCCTTTCACAAGTGGGACGCGGACCGGCGCCGGAACGCGATCCTAGTCAGGCGGAGCACCCCGCTCCGCGGTGTGCGGACCGGACCCGCCGGGCTCCACCCGGCCGGCGAAGAACCGGCGCGACCACAGCGAGACGTAGACCAGACCGACAAGTACTGGCACCTCGATCAGCGGACCGACAACACCGGCGAGCGCCTGCCCGGAGGCCACCCCGAAGACCCCGATCGCGACGGCGATCGCGAGCTCGAAGTTGTTGCCGGCGGCGGTGAACGCCAGCGTCGTCGACCGCTCGTAGCCGAGCCCGATAGCCCAGCCGAGCAGCATCGACAGCCCCCACATCAGGGCGAAGTACACCAGCAGCGGTATCGCGATGCGGGCGACGTCCAGCGGCTGCGACGTGATCGCTTCCCCCTGGAACGTGAACAGCATGACGATGGTGAACAGCAGCCCGTAGAGCGCGACAGGGCCGATCGCCGGCAGGAAGCGGCCCTCGTACCACTCGCGCCCCCGCGAGCGCTCGCCGACGACCCGGGTAAGGAAGCCCGCGGCGAGCGGGATACCGAGGAAGACCAGGACGCTCTTGGCGATGTCCCAGGCGGAGACGTCGATTCCGGTCTGGGCGAGGCCGAGCCATCCCGGAAGCAGGTCGAGGTAGAACCAGCCGAGGACGCCGAACAGCAGCACCTGGAACACGGAGTTGAGCGCGACGAGAACGGCGGCGGCCTCGCGGTCGCCGCGGGCGAGGTCGTTCCAGATGATCACCATCGCGATGCACCGGGCCAGTCCGACAATGATCAGCCCGGTTCGGTACTCGGGGAGATCAGGCAGGAAGGTCCAGGCCAGCGCGAACATCACCGCCGGACCCGCCACCCAGTTCAGCACCACTGACGGGACCAGGGTCCGGTAGTCGCGGGTGACGGTGTCGAGCCGGTCGTAGCGCACCTTGGCCAGCACCGGATACATCATCAGCAGCAGGCCCAGCGCGATCGGCAGCGAGACTCCGTCGACCTGGACGGCGTCCAGCGCACGCGGGAGCCCGGGAATCCAGCGTCCCAGGACCAGACCGGTGACCATGGCCAGCCCGATCCATACCGGCAGAAACCGGTCCAGTGTCGACAACCGCGCGGCGGCCGCCCGCGTGGCCATGCCCACCTCGGAATCGGCAGTCACCCTGGCCCCTCTCATTCGAATGCAGCGGGGGTCACCCGCTGCATCAGATCAATTCATGTTGATATCAATTCTCATCGATATGTTACGTCTTCCCCTCCACCGGAGCAACCAAAGCGCCCGGACCGCCATCCCATCCCCAGAGAGACTCTGCGCACAGCCCGGCACCGCGCCTCGAACTTGACAATTCACCCAAGATTCACGAATGCTCACGGACTCAGCCACGAGGCTGACCGCCCCCCACCCCGGAGGACCCCGTGAACGACTTCACCCTCATCATTCTTGGCGCCGCCATCAGCCTGGTGAGCAGCGTATCCGTCACCTGGTTACAGGCCAGATACCTGCGACGCACCGAACTGCGCGCGACGGCCCGGGAGTCCACCCGGCAGCTCACCTCCATGTTCATCGCCGAGCGCGACAACCCCGCCGAGACCACCAGTAAGGAGCCGTCGGCGAACCTCACCGAGGCGGAGATGACCGCGGCCGCCCTCGCCGACCGCCGCACCCGCGAGCGCGTCCGCGCGCTGATCCGGCTGCTCCGCGAGCTCAAGCTGCCGGAGCTCCAGGAACTCAGCGGGACCAAGCCGGAACGCGCGCGCCAGCAGATCTGCGACCACGCCTTGGAGGTCCTGGGCGCACACTTCCGCGCCGAGCGCATCCCCGGCCTGCCGCAGTCGGTTCGCAAGATCCTCGACGTCGAGGACGAGGCCCTGAACATCCACGCCGGCGGAGGAACGTCGAAGCCGGACGACACCGCCGCGTCCGAAGCATCATCAGCCACGGGCTCCGCCGCGAACCGCGGGGGAGCACGGCGCAAGTCGCAGGCGGTCCCGGCCGACGGCAAGAGCGCCACCAAGAAGACCGGCGACAAGGGCAAAGAGAAGGACGTCGACTCCAGCGAGTTCTGGAACAACGACTGACCACCGGTCCGCCGGCCGGAGCCGCCGCGGCTGACAGGCGGCCGCGCACGCTCATCGGCGGCGATCTTGAGGATTGCGTTCCTTCACCGCCCTGCACAGGAACGCAATCCTCAAGATCGGCGCGCACGCGGCGCGGGCAGTGGGGCTCCCGCGCCCAGCGCCCAGCGACGACGGCGACGGCGACAGATCAAGGGCGGGGCGCCACGGCGCCCCGCCCTTTTCCTCTGCCCGCAGGGACCGGACTCACCGGCCCCCGCGTGGTCCCCGCAATGGAGGACGTCCCCACAAGCGTCTTGGCGGTGGGGTGGTTAGAGGCCCTGAGCGGCGCGGCTTCTCCGGTTCATCTCCGTCCCGGGAACCCCCACAATCCCCAGAACGCCCCGCTCCCCGGATCCGGTCACGCCCCGCCCAGGGCCCGCGTGCGCCCCATTTCGGACGGAACAATGGGGCGCACGGTCTATGGAGTCTTACTTCGCCTCGACGTTCACCACGTCGTCGGCGGGCTCCAGGCCGTCGGCCACCCCGGACGGGGCGGTGTCGGCGAGCTCGTCGGTGGCCTCGTCGGAGTCGACCTCCTTGGCCTCGCCAGCGGTCTCGTCGACGTCACCGGTGTCGGGGGCGTCGGGGACGTCGGCCGGGGCCTCCGAGACCAGGTGGTCGACCGTGCCCTCAGCCGTGTCGGTGCCGCGGTCGCGCACCTCGCCCGCCTCGTCCTTGACCTCCTCGGGGGACTCCGGCGCCGCGCCGTCGAGGTCCGGGGCCTCCCCGGCGGCCTGCTCAACGGTCTGCTCGGCGTCCTGGGGCAGCAGCGTCTCGGGGACACCGCTGACCGTGCCGAGCGGGTCGGGGAGCTCGTGGAGACCGGGAACCTCGGGAGCCCCGGTCTCGGGCAGGCCGGTACCGGGCCGCTCGGCGGCGGGCGCCTCCGGCTGCGGCAGCTCGTTGCTGAGGTGGTTGACCTGCTCAGCGCTGTTCACCCCCCGGTTCAGGGTGCTGTGCGCGGCGCCGTTGGCACCCCCCGGCAGAGCCTGCGCGGGCAGCGAGTTCACCGTCCCGTGGGCGAGCCCGCGCGCCTGCGGCGCCGTCTGGTGCACCGTGTGCACGCCGGCGGCGTCCTGGACGGTGCCGAGCGTGTCCTCTGCCCCGGACGCGTCAACGCCGGGGACGGCCGGGGTCTCGGTGCCGGGCGCGGGGAGCGTGTGCGCCATCTGCGGCACCTCAACGTCGCGCTGCACCTGGTCCACCGGTCCGGTCGGGTCCGCCGGCAGGCCGGGCACGGACGGGGCGACGGGCTGCGTCCGGAGCGCGTCCGTCACGCCGAACTCGTCGGCCGAGGCGATACCCGCACCGGCGGCAACGAAGCCGGCGGCACCGGCCGCCACGATTGCGGCCTTGGCGGAGGTGCAAGCGAGCTGGAACATGAAACTGCGTCCTTCCGGATCGTGTGCGTCTCTCGATGTCTGTACTGGGAGCGGGCGGATGGCTCCGCCCTGGCCCACGCGGCGCCCTGGCCAGGGGCGCCGTAGCGCGGGTGTGCGGTTCACCGGTGCCGCCCCGCGCTTGGCGGGCACGGGCGGCGGCTCCGAAGGCAGTCGGAAGGTCTGGCGGGCCCCCGACTGGCGTGAACCTCGTGACACTCAGGGGCACGGGGCTCACGTCAGTGCCCAGGGGCGATCCGGGCGGATCGCTACTGGATCAACGGGGCTACTGCCGTGAGGGGGTGCGGGACTCCTGCGCCGCGCATTGGGGCGGGGCCCGTCACCAGGGGTCCGGGGCCGTACCCGAGAGGGCCGGCGGCACCCGCGAAGAACAGGGGTGTCTCCCGGAAGCGCCGCGAGCTAGTCGGGCGAAACGGTCGGCTCGTCGACCGGGTTCTGCGGCGCCATGGCGAGCGCGTGCCGGGCGGTCTCGGGCAGCCCGGTCTCGGGCGGCACGACCGCCGCCGCGGGCAGGAAGCCCGCCTGCACTGGCACGGCGGTGCCGCTCTGCGCCGGCGGAGCGGAGCTGAGGGGGGTGTTGGCGGGGCCGCCACCACGAACCGGCTTCTCCCCGCCGGGACTGGCGGCCTTGGGCTCCCCGGTACCGCCGAGGTAGCTCCCGCCCAGCTCGATGGAATGCGAGTGGCCGGCGGAGCGGAAATCGCCCCGCTGCTCGTCGCGGGCGCGGTCACCGGACGATGAGTCGGAGCCGCCGGCCGAACCAACACTCTCGGGTGTGTAGCCGGCGGCGGAATCGGCAATGTCGCCGATCCCGGACTCGGTGATCCGCTCGGTGGTCTGCGTGCTCTGCTCGACCGCGGCGGCCACCTCACTTGCGGCGTCGACGCCGGTGCTGCGCGCCGGGGCCTCCGCCGCCGCGTCGGCGGCCGGAGCCGACTGGGCGTTCTCGTTGGCGTGCTCGGCCGCTCCGTTCGCCGACTGCGTGGCCCTGCCCGCGGACCGCTCCGCGGCCTGACCGGCCCGGGAGTCGCCCCCCGGCGCGGCCTGGTGCCGCACGTTCTCGGTGGCTTTACCAGCGGAACCAGCGGCCTCACCAGCGGCCGGGGCGGCGTGGTCCCGCGTGCGCTCGGCGGCCTCGCCGGCCGCGTTGTCGCTCTGGGGGGCGCTCCGCGTGACCTCGGAGGTGTCGGCTCCGCCGACCTCTCCGCCGATCTCGTCGGCGCTCGCCGCGGCCGCGCCGAGGAACCATGCGGCGACGACGAACCCGCCGATCAGCAGCAGCCGCCGGAGCGCGCTCCCGCCAACCGCGCGTACGGCCGAGGCGACGCGTGATACGCGTCCCGGTCGACCAATACGCAGCACAGGAGGTCCTCTCGTCGTGAACGATGAGCGGAGCACAAGGGGAGCGGCACGCCGCATCCACAGCCACGGGCTGGGACGACGTTGCGGGCCGTATCCGTCCCCTCGCTCAGAGGCGACCGTAGCATGCTCACCTCAGCTGGCAAGGCGACCGGGTGGAAATTCCCCGACAACGAACGAATCTTTTTCTGAAATCCGCACGTCATCGGGGAGGCGAAAGATGTTCTGCACCACTGCCTGCCAATTCATTCCACACTGGGCAAGGCGAGCACCGCTCCCGGCTGGCGCCGGCACCAATCTTCCCGCCAAGCGGGAATGCCGGCCATGCGCGCGCTGTTCGGGGCGATTTCGCCGACAATGCGGCGAATACCACGAATCTGACTACATTGGGGACCGTTTCCCGATACGGTGTGTGCTCGGAGGTATCGAGACGTGACCGAACTTCCCGACCGCCCGCAGACTCCCCACGCGCGGACCGACGATCACGCCGAGATCCGCGCCCGTCTGGAGGCCGCACTGTCGGCACACGACCGTGTGCACTCGCTTCTTGAGGCGGTGCTCTCCATTGGGAGCGACCTCGACCTCACGGCGGTGCTGCGCAACCTCGCCGAAGCCGCCGCGAGTCTGGTGGATGCCAAGTACGCGGGCCTCGGCGTCATCGCCGAGGACGGTCACTTCGGTGAGTTCATCAACGTCGGGCTGAGCGAGGAGGAGGCGCGCTGTGTCCCCCGGTTTCCACAGGGCACAGGCCTGCTCGCGGTCCCCTCGACAGAACGCCGCGCTTTACGCCTGAACGACCTGCGCAACCACGCCAGCTTCCGCGGTTTCCCCGAGGGCCATCCGGTTATGAGCACCTTCCTCGGTGTGCCGATCCAGGTACGCGACGAGGTGTTCGGCAACCTCTACCTCGCCGAGAAGAACGACGGCGGGCAGTTCGACGAGAACGACGAGGCCACCGTGACCGCGCTGGCAACCGCCGCCGGGGTCGCGATCGAGAACGCCAGGCTGTTCGAGGAAACCCGGCTGCGCGAGCGCTGGCTGGCCGCGTCCACCGAGATCACCACGCGCCTGCTGTCCGGCGGCGCCGCCGGGGACGTCCTGGGGCACCTGGCGCAGCAGGCCCGGGAGATGGCCGATGCCGACATCGCTGTCGTTCTGCTCCCCGAGCCGCGCGACCACGAGCTCATCGCCGAGATCGCCGACGGCCCACGGGCCGCGGAGGTCGTCAAGACCCAGTTGAGCATCGCCGAGACGCTGTGCGGCGACGTTTACCGCAACGGCGAGGCCATGACCATCCCCGATCTTCGGCAGGTCAACTGCCCGATGCTCAGCCACCACGGTTTCCGGCCCGGGATGCTGGTGCCGTTCGGCACGACCGCGCACACCCGCGGTGTCCTGCTGCTGGGCAAGTCCGGCGCCCGGGCGGCCCCGTTCGACGACGCCACGCGGCGCATGCTCAACGCGTTCGCCGGGCAGGCGGCGGTCGCACTGGAGCTCGCCGAGGCGCGGCAGGACGCCGAGCGGCTGGTCGTGCTGGAGGACCGCGACCGGATCGCCAAGGACCTGCACGACGTTGTCATCCAGCGCCTCTTCGCTTCGGCCATGAACCTGGTGAGCACCCTGCGGCTGGTCAACGACACCGAGGCGGGTGAACGCGTGCGGCGCACCATCGACGACCTCGACGGCACCATCCGCGAGATCCGCTCCACGGTGTTCGCGTTGCGGCAACCGACCACCGAGGGCGTCGCGTCGCTGCGCGGCCGCATCCTGGCGGCGGTCGAGAACACCGCGAAGACCCTGGGTTTCCACCCCGGGGTTCGGCTCGACGGCCCGATCGACACCTCGGTCTCCGGCAAGATCGGCGAGCAGCTCCTCGCCGTCCTCAACGAGGGCCTGTCCAATGTCGCCCGGCACGCACACGCCACGGAAGCGCACGTCCTGGTGTCCATCGACGCCCGGGTCACGCTGCGGATCACGGACAACGGTGTCGGCGCCACCGGGCACCGGCCCGGCAGCGGGCTGCGCAACATGGCCGAGCGCGCCCAGGCACTGGGCGGCGAGTTCGCCGTGGAGCCGCGCGAGGTGTCCGGGACCGTGCTGCGCTGGTGCGTGCCCCGCGGCAACCCCGACGACGGGACCGCCGCGGCCCACTGAGCGGACCCGCCCGGCGCTGCCGCTCCGGACTCGTGGCTAGCGGTTCTTCCCGCGCAGCTCGGCGACGAGGATCGCGGCCTGCGTCCGGCGTTTCAGGTCGAGCTTGGACAGCAGCCCCGATACGTAGTTCTTCACGGTCTTCTCGGCCAGGTACAACCGGTCCCCGATTTGGCGGTTGGTGAGCCCTTCGCCGATGAGGTCGAGGATCTGCCGTTCCTTCGGGGTCAGCTCGGCCAGCGGGTCGGGTTCGGCGGGGGTGCTGCCGGACTGGTGCAGCATCCGCCCGGTGTTCCCGGGGTCGAGCAACGAACCGCCCTCGGCGACCGTTCGGACCGCTCCCACCAGGTCGGCCCCGTGGATCTGCTTCAGCACATACCCCGCGGCACCGGCCATGATCGCGTCGTAGAGGGCTTCGTCGTCAGTGAACGAGGTCAGCATCAAACAACGGGTGCCGGGCCAGCCCGACTGGACGTCCCGGCACACCGTCACCCCGGAGGCGTCGGGCAGCCGGACGTCCAGCACGACCACATCGGGGCACACAGCGGGGATGCGGGCGAGCGCCTGCTCCGCGGTCCCCGCCTCGCCGACGACCCGGATGTCGTCCTCCCCTTCGAGTAGGGCGGAGACCCCCCGCCGCACCACTTCGTGGTCGTCCACGAGAAAGACGGTGATCTGCTGCCCCGCCGGCGCTCCGGTCAATTCCGAGCTCCCTCGCGTCGCGAATGTCGGTGACGACGCTAGCGCTCGGCGCCCTCCGGCGGCGCGCGGCCCCCGCTATGGGGAGGGCGCACCGCCCTCCCCTGGGTACTCACGGCCAGTTACCGGTCTGCGGCCGGGCCTGCTCGAACGCGTGGCTCGCCGCCAGCACCAGCGCGTCGGAGTGGCGGGGGCCAACGACCTGCAGCCCGACGGGCAGCCCCGCTTCGGTGAACCCGCACGGCACGCTGGCCGCCGGCTGCTCTGTCATGTTGAAGGGGTAGCTGAAGCCGGCCCAACTGGTCCACCGGCGCTCGGCGGAGCCGGGCGGCACCTCCAGGCCGGCCTCGAACGGGGGGATCGGCATGGCCGGGGTGAGCAGCAGGTCGTACCGCTGGTGGAACAACCCCATACGCCGCCCCAGGTCCATCCGCGTGACCATGGCCGTGACGTAGTCCTGGGCGGAGTAGGTCAGCCCTTCGTCGATGATCTCGCGCAACCCGGGGTCGAGCCGCTCGCGCTGCGCGTCGGTCAGACTCTCGGTCGCCTTGGCGGCACCACTGAACCAGAGCACGTGGAACGCGTCGCCGCACTCGTAGATGTCCGGATCGGTCTCCTCGACGTGCGCACCCAGCTCCTCGAAGGCGCGCACCGCGTCGGCCACGATCCGGGCCACCTCCGGGTCGACCCGCACGTGCCCGAGAGTGGGGCTGAACGCGATACGAAGCTCGCTCATCGGACGCCGCAACCCGTCAGTGAAGCTGGCGGCCGGCGGCGGGAGCGCGCCCCAGTCGCGCACGTCGGGCTCGGCCATGACGTCGAGCATCAGCGCGGAATCGGCGACCGTGCGGGTCATCGGACCCGAGTGGGCGAGGGTGCCGAACGCGCTCGCCGGGTGGTGCGGAACAAGGCCCCGCGTCGGCTTGAGAGCGAAGGTGCCGGTGAAGCTCGCCGGGATGCGCACCGACCCCCCGGCGTCGGTCCCGGTGGCAAGCGGCGCCATACCGGCGGCGACCGCGGCCGAAGCCCCGCCGCTGGAACCGCCGGGCGTCTTGGACAGGTCCCACGGGTTTCGGGTGACCCCGGTGAGCGGCGAGTCGGTCACCCCTTTCCACGCCAGCTCGGGGGTGGTGGTCTTGCCCACGAAGACGGCACCGTGCTCGCGGAGCCGGGCGACCACCGGGGAGTCCTCCTCCCACTGCTGGTCCGGGTCGGTGTTGAGCGACCCGCGCAGTGTGGGCCAGCCCCGCGTGAGCATCATGTCCTTGATGGACGTGGGGACGCCGTCGAGCCGGCCCGCGGGTTCGCCCCGCCGCCAGCGCTCCTCGGAGGCGCGCGCCGCGGCCCGGGCTTCATCCGGTTTGACCAGGCAGAACGCATTGAGCGCCGGGTTGTTCCGGTCGATCTGGTCCAGGACGGCATCGGTGGCCTCGACCGGGGACAGGTCGCCGCGCTCGTAGCCCGCGAGGAGCTCGGTCGCGGACAGGGCCGCGGGCGAGCCCTCCCTCGGCGATTCCGGAGCAGGCGCCGCCGCCCGCTCTCCTCCCTGGTCAAGCCCCTCGAACTTGGTACTCACACTTCCCTCGATTCCAGTTCTGCGCCGATCGTGCGAATCTCGTTCTTCCCCGAGCTCGTCGGGTTGGATGGCTTTCCCCTACCCACGCTGTTGGGCAGTGGGGCCGCGCCGGGGGTTGGGGTAACGGGGCCGCGCCGGGGTGGGGTGCGGCAATGGGGCACCCCGCGAGCGAAGCGAGAGGGGCGCCAGCTTGCCGCCGAGCGCGCGGTGCACCAACGCTGGGCGGCGAGCTGGCTCGCTCGCCGCGCCCGCTCCGCCCCATTGCCGCACCCCTGCACTCGCCTCGCCTCATTGCCGCGATACGCGGGTGATGGGCCTCGGACCGTCCCAAAGCCCGAAGCACTCGGGGGAGGACGCGGGACAACAGGTCACGCGCCGGCGACGTAGCCGCGCCGCTTGTCGACGATGTTGCGCAGTTCGCGCCCTTCGAGGAAACGGCCGAGGTTGTCGGTGAACAGCTCGACCAGCGCCGAACGCCAGCCGATGACGTCACCGGACATGTGCGGCGAGATGACCACCTCCGGGAGGTCCCACAGCGGGGAGGTCTCAGGGAGCGGCTCGGTCTCGAAGACGTCCAGTGCGGCGCCGCCGATAGTGCCCTCGCGCAGCGCGCTCACCAGGTCGTCCTCGACCACGAGTTGGCCGCGGGCGATGTTGATGAGCCGGGCCGTGTCCTTCATCCGCGCCAGTGCCGCGGCGTCCATCAGGCCCTGGGTCGCGGCGGTGAGCGGGGCGGCGAGGACGACGAAGTCGGCGCGCTGCAGCGCGCCGTCGAGGCCCGGCGCGGCACCGGAGTCCAGGGAGGCCTGGACCACGGTGCCGAAGTCGGGGTCGGACTCGCGCGCCGTGCGTCCGGCGCCCTCGACCCGCATTCCGGCGGCACTGAGCTGGCGGGCAATCGCGCGGCCGATGGGGCCGGTCCCGATGACCAGGGCGCGCCGGCCGCCAATGCGCTCGGTCTCGCGGTGCCGCCACAGCCGGTTCCGCTGCAGGTCCAGACTTCGGGGGAAGTCCTTGGCGAAGCTCAGCACCAGGCCGAGTACGTACTCGGCGATGGGCTCGTCGAAGACCCCGCGCGAGTTGGTCACCGTGACGTCGCTGTCGACGAGGCCGGGGAACATGAGGTTGTCGACGCCCGCCGTCGCGGCGTGTATCCACCGCAGGTGGTCGGCTTTGGGCCACGCCGTGGTGACCGCCTCGGAGAACAGGTCCCAGACGAACAGCGCCTGGGTCCCGGGAAGCGCCTCGGAAAGCTGGTCAGCCGTGGCGTAGCGCACCGCTTGGAGCCTCGGATCGGCGTCGATGGTCTCGTGCCCGGGAGGAAGGTCGTCACCGTGCAGAATGGTGACTACCGGGCCGGTGCCCGGTGGCCGCTGTGGCTGGGTGGTCACGGAAGTGGCTCCCTGCTACGCAACGTAGGTGGTCGGTTCGTGGTGCCGGATCCGCCGCCCGGAGTCGGCCGGCCCACGCGCCGGTATCCTGCCCTGCGGACGGAGGATGAACACGGCATCGACCGGAGCGGTAACGCCCCGATGCCGAGGCCACCACCCGCCACACGGGGTGACGGAACGGGATTCGCGCGGCCAGTGCCAAGCTAGAGACCAATCATAGGATTGTCAACAATCTCACACCAAAGGCCACAAGAATCCGAATTCCCCCGAAACGAGCGGCTCCCCACACACGCGGTGGCGCCCGCGGGACGGAACCCCGGCACTGCCAGGAATACCGGTACCCACGGAAACGTCTCACATGTGTGGCACGGGGCGATTAACCGATGATTGAAGTGCCGGGCCACCCGCTCCTATGATTGTCGACAATCCGCGGTGTCGGAGCCCGCCGCGGGGTGCAGTCAACGACATTCCCAACAGCATTCTCACCCGCACTCGTATCAGCACACTTGCGTTCACCCCAATCCCGGCCGCCTTCTCTCGGGCCCGGCCGCAGGATCGGGGGCCCGCTTATGTCGTGACGACGCCGGGCGATGACCGCCACGGCGTGCGGCACGCGTGAGCACTATCTGCCTAGCCCAACCCGAAAGGGCCGACGATGCCCAGGTACATGACCATCAGCCTGGAGAAGCGCGGAGTCTCCTGCGTGGCGGAGCTTCTCGACAAGGACGCGCCGCGGACCTGCGACGCCGTCTGGAACGCGCTTCCCCAGGGCGGTGACATCCATCACGCGAAGTACGCCCGCAACGAGGTCTACGCGATGGTCCCCCGGTTCGCCCCCGAAGAGCCCGGGCAGGAGAATCCCACGGTCACTCCCATACCGGGCGACGTTGTGTACTTCTCCTTCGAGGGAGGCATGCTCGACCGCCAGTTCAAGGAGGAGAAGAGCATCGACCACCTGCCGGGTGTCATCGATCTCGCCATCTTCTACGGCCGCAACAACCTCCTTCTCAACGGTGACGTCGGCTGGGTCCCCGGCAACGTCTACGCCACCATCGTCGAGGGTCTCGACCGCATGGCCGAGGCGTGCCACGACGTCTGGCGCTCCGGCAGTGTGGGCGAGCGGCTGACCTACCGGCGCAAGGAATAGCCGCGCCGTTTCCCCTGTCCCACCGGCGGCCCCTCACGGGTCGGTGCGTAGTGACCAGCAAGCGACTCTCGATGAACAAGAGCAGAAGGGGGTGAATGACCAATGCGGCCCGATCGGCTCGCCGGTGAACCGGCGCACGAAGAGGAGGAGCGGGTCATCCTCGATCAGACGCCGGCAACGGCTCCGCCCGCACCCGGCTCCGCTGAACCGGCCACGAACGCAGGCCAGAACGACACCGATCTCCACAACGTTGTGGAGATCTCGGCGCTGTTCGACACCCCGATGCAGTCCGGCATCGGGATCGTCGCGCCCTACGACTTCGCGCTCGACCGCGAGCTGTGGCGCTGGGCACCGGACGACGTTTCCCTCTACGTCACCCGCTTGCCCTTCGTCCGCGTCCCGGTCACCGTGGACCAGGCGTCGGCCCTCAGCGACGGCGACAACGTGTCGCGCGCTACCCGTGACCTCCTCGCACCAGAGCCCCTCGTCGTCGGCTACGCCTGCGCGTCGGGCAGCTTCGTGAACGGCGTCGCCGGCGAGCGGCAGCTGCGCGGCAGCATCCTGGACGCCGGCGCGCCCGCGGCCGTCACCACGTCCGGGGCGCTCATCAGCGCGCTGGCCACGATCAACGCCAACCGCATCGCGGTCGTCACCCCCTATGTCGACAGTGTCACCGAGCGGCTCATCAGCTTCCTCTCCGGGCACAACATCGAGACCGTCTCAAGCGTCGGGCTGGGACTGCTCAACCACATCTGGAAGGTCGCATACTCGGAGGTGGTGCAGGCGGTGCGGGACGCCGACCGCCCCGAGGCCGAGGCCATCTTCATCAGCTGCACCAATGTCCTCACCTACGACATCATCGCGCCGCTGGAGCGCATGCTCGGCAAGCCGGTCATCGCGGCCAACCAGGTGACCATGTGGGCCGCGCTCCAGGCCATCGGCCGGCATGCGGTGGCCCACGGGCAGCACCTCGTTGACATCACCGACCTCACGGCAGCCTGAGGCCGCGCGTACGAAGGGAGTGGAGCACAGATGGCAGTCGCGGGATTCCTGTACCCGGGCTACAGCGCCGAAGACGACTACCCGGAGTTCTCCCGGCGGCTCGGCCCCGGAGTCGAGCTGCGCGTCGTGCACACCCTGATGCGCGAGGACGCCCACCGCGTCGACGCGCTGCTGGACGTGGGTGGGGCCGATGTTCTCGCCGACGGGGCCCGCGAACTGCGCGATCTCGGCGTCGACTCGGTGGTGTGGGCCTGCACCAGCGGAAGCTTCGTCTTCGGCTGGAAGGGCGCGCGCACGCAGGTCGAGGGGGTGCGCGAGGTCGCCGGCACCCCCGCGTCCAGCACGTCGTTCGCGTTCGTCAACGCGGTCCGGCATCTGGACCTGAGCCGCGTGGCGATCGCGGCGAGCTACCCCGACGACGTTACGTTGCGGTTCGTCGAGTTCCTGCGCGACGGCGGTGTGGAAGTCGTGGCGATGGCCAGCCGCGACATCATCACCGCGGCCGAGGTGGGCACGCTCGCCGGGGCCGATGTGCTGGACTTCGTAGCACGCAACGACCACGAGGACGCCGAGGCGATCCTGGTCCCCGACACCGCGTTGCACAGCGCCGGGATCCTGGACGACCTTGAGGAGCGGGTGGGAAAGCCGGTGCTGACGGCTAACCAGGTGAGCGTGTGGGAAGGGCTCCGGCTGGCCGGAGCCGAGAACCCGCACGACGGCCTCGGTTCATTGTTCCGTGCGGGCATGCCCGCACGGACCGCGGTCGCCGACAGCTAACCAACATCGGCGATGATAGGTGGCCGGGGCACATCGTGCCCCGGCCACTGCCCGTTCCACCGCTCCCCCGACGAACGCTTGCGAGGATGCAATGAGTGTCCCGGGCCGACTCCAACCCGTCCCCCGCAGGTCCACCGCCGCTGTCATCGCCGACCAGCTCCGGTCGGCGATCATGTACGGCTCGCTCGAACCGGGCGACCAGCTTGGCGAGACCGACCTGGCCGGCCAGCTCGGGGTGAGCCGCGGTCCTCTACGCGAGGCCATGCAGCGGCTGGTGCAGGAAGGGCTACTGCGCAGCGAGCGGCATCGCGGCCTGTTCGTCCGCGAGCTCACGGCCGACGACGTCCGGGACATCTACATCTCCCGCCTCGCCATCGAGCGCACCGCGTGCGCGCTGATCATGCGCGGCAACCGGGGCGAGGCACTGGCCCGGCTGACCCCCATGCTGGAGCAGTTGGTGCAGGCGGCGGAATCGCGCGACCGCGTGGCAATGAGCGACGCCGACCAGGCGTTCCACCAGACCCTGGTGAGCTGCTCGGGGAACTCCCGGTTGGAGCGCATGACCCAGACCCTGCTGGTCGAGACCCGCATGTGCCTGACGGTGATGCAGGAGGTCTACCCCGAGCCCACCGAGCTGGTCGAGGAGCACCAGAAGCTGCTCGACGCCATCACCAACGGTGACGAGGACCTGCTGCTGCGCCTCATCGAGTCGCACATGCTCGAAACCGTCGAGCGGATCAACGGACCGGGCAGCGGTGGCGAGCCGCCCGTGGGCGGATGGGGGCCGTCGATCGGCAACACGTAACCGCAAGGTAAGCAATTACTAACTATTGCGCGATACACAACCCTTTGCATAATACCCAACACGCCACCCACAATGTAGGTGTGGGAGTACCCCCATGTCACACTCGTTAACGGGTCTCCCAGTCCGAGACTGACGTTCCACGCAGCGAGTTCCCCGCAAGGGAAGACCAGGGGTGGTGTCATGCAAATCCCGAGCGACCTGGAGATTGCCCGCGACGCGGTACTCGAACCGCTTTCCGACATCGCGGGCCGTATGGGCATTGGGCCTCATCTCCTGGAGCCGTACGGCGAAAGCGTCATGAAGGTCCGGCTCGAAGCCGCCGACGAGCTCGCCGAACGGCCACGGGCGCGCTACGTCGTCGTGACGGCCGTGACCCCCACACCGCTCGGCGAGGGCAAGACAACCACAACGGTCGGGCTCGGCGACGGCCTGAGCCGCACCGGCCGGCGGACCACCCTCGCGCTCCGCCAGCCGTCCATGGGCCCGGTCTTCGGCATCAAGGGCGGTGCGGCCGGCGGCGGGTACAGCCAGGTCGTCCCCATGGAGACGCTCAACCTGCACCTCACCGGCGACATCCACGCGATCACAGCGGCGCACAACCTGCTCGCCGCCATGATCGACAACCACCTTTACCAGGGCAACCAGCTCGAACTCGACCCGCACAGCATCACGTGGCGCCGGGCACTCGACATCAACGACCGGGCACTGCGCAACATCGTCACCGGACTGGGATCCCGCACTGACGGCACCCCGCGCCAGACCGGCTTCGACATCACCGCCGCTTCCGAGGTCATGGCGCTGCTGTCGCTGGCCACGTCAGTACGCGACCTCCGCGCCCGGCTCGGCCGGATCGTCGTCGGCACCAACCGCTCCGGCAAGCCCGTCACCGCCGAGGAGCTCGGCGCGGCCGGCGCCATGGCGGCGCTGTTGCGCGACGCGATCAAGCCGAACCTGCTGCAGACCCTTGAGCACACCCCGGTCCTGGTGCACACCGGCCCGTTCGGCAACATCGCCACCGGCAACTCCTCCGTCGTTGCCGACCTCGTCGGCCTGCGCAGCAGCGACTACCTGGTCACCGAGGCCGGCTTCGGCGCCGACATGGGCGCCGAGCGCTTCTTCAACATCAAGTGCCGGATCTCCGGGCAGGCCCCCGACGCCGCTGTCCTCGTGGCAACGGTGCGCGCGCTGAAGACGCACTCCGGCCGGTTCAAGGTGGTCGCGGGCCGGCCGCTGCCCGAGGAGATGCTCGCCGAGAGCCCCGACGACGTCCGGGCCGGCGCCGCCAACCTCCGCAAACAGATCGAGAACTGCCGGCTGCACGGTGTCTCACCGGTGGTCGCGATCAACGCCTTCCCGACCGACCACCCCTCCGAGCTCGACGAGGTCCGCGCGATCGCGGCCGAGGCCGGGGCGCGCAGCGCGGTGTGCCGCAACGTCGTCGAGGGCGGCCGGGGCGCCGAGGAGCTGGCCGAGACCGTGGCCGAAGCGGCCGAGGAACCCAGCGACTTCACCCTGCTCTACCCGGACAACCTCTCGCTGCGCGAGAAGGTCGAGGCGGTCGCCCGCAACGTCTACGGCGCCGACGGCGTGGAGTACAGCACGACCGCCGAGAAGCAGCTCGAGTCGTGTGAACGCAACGGGCTCGGCCACCTTCCGGTGTGCATCGCCAAGACCCACCTCTCGATCTCGGCCGACCCGCAGTTGCGCGGCGCGCCGACCGGGTGGACCCTGCCGGTCCGCGAGGTCCGGGCGTCAGCCGGAGCCGGGTTCGTGTACCTGATCTGCGGCACAATGCAGACGATGCCGGGCCTCAGCGCCACGCCCGCGGCGTTCAACATCGACATCGACGAGGACGGCCAGGTCTCCGGGCTTTCGTAGACCACCGGCATCCCGGTGGAGTGCGGGCCCGCACTCCACCGGGAGCACCGGCCGGGTCCTGGATCGATGATGCGGGCGGCTGGTTGGGCCTCCGACGAGGGCAGCGAAGGCAGCGGCTGGCTTGAGTAATCGGTGCGGGCGGCGGTTGGTGACGCGTGCGACGAGGGCAGCGAAGGCGATGGGTGGCCGACCCACCCACCGTCCTCGCTGCCCTCGTTGGGTGCCGCTTCCCCACCGCACCGCCCGCGGTGGGAAGCGGCACCCAACGAAGTACTGCTAGTCGACTCCGCCGATCCCGATGTACTTCGTCTCCAGGAACTCGTCGATGCCGACACGGCCGCCCTCGCGGCCCAGGCCCGAGTGCTTGACCCCGCCGAACGGGGCTGCCGGGTTGGAGACGATGCCCTGGTTCAGCCCGACCATCCCGGTCTCCAGGTTCTCCGAGACCCGGAACGCCCGGTTCAGGTCACTGGTGTAGACGTAGCTGACCAGGCCGTACTCGGTGTCGTTGGCGTCGGCCAGCGCCTCCTCCTCGGTCTCGAACGTGATGACCGGCGCCACCGGCCCGAAGATCTCGGTGTCGGAGAGCTCGCTCTCCTGCGGGACATCGGAGAGCACCGTGGGCTTGTAGAAGTAGCCCGCACCGTCGTCCGGCCCGCCGCCGACCATGACCTTGGCGCCCCGGCCCACAGCGTCGTCCACCAAGTGCTGCACCTTCTCGCGCGCCTTCGCGTCGATCAGCGGGCCCACCTGCACGCCTTCCTCAGTGCCGCGGCCGACCCGCAGCGCCCCCATGCGCTCGCTGAGCCGCCGGGCGAACTCGGAGGCGATACCGGACTGCGCGTAGATGCGGTTCGCGGCGGTGCACGCCTCGCCGATGTTGCGCATCTTGGCCTGCATCGCGCCCTCGACCGCGGCGTCCAGGTCGGCGTCGTCGAACACCAGGAACGGGGCGTTCCC
Organism: Lipingzhangella halophila; assembly: GCF_014203805.1. Classification (GTDB taxonomy): domain Bacteria; phylum Actinomycetota; class Actinomycetes; order Streptosporangiales; family Streptosporangiaceae; genus Lipingzhangella; species Lipingzhangella halophila. The sequence goes on from NZ_JACHJT010000002.1 coordinate 449,377, forward strand.
GCCCAGCTCCATCGACGTCCGCAGCACCTGGTCGGCGCTCTGCTCCAGCAGCTTGCGGCCGACCCCCGTCGACCCGGTGAACGACATCTTGCGGATCCGGCCGTCGCGCAGCAGCGGTTCGGTCACCGAGCCGGCGTCGGTCGTGGGCAACACGCTCAGTACACCATCGGGCACCCCTGCCTCGCGCAGGATCCCGGCCAGCGCGAGCGCCGACAACGGGGTCTGCTGGGCCGGCTTCAGGATCGCGGTGCAGCCCGCGGCGATCGCCGGGCCGATCTTGCGGGTGCCCATCGCCATGGGGAAGTTCCACGGTGTGACGAGCATGCTCGGCCCCACCGGCTGCTGCATGATGAGGAACCGGGCCTGGCCGTTGGGCGAGGTGGAGAAACCGCCCTCGATACGCACGGCCTCCTCGGAGAACCAGCGGAGGAAGTCCGCGGCATAGGCGATCTCACCCTTGGCTTCCGGGAGCGGCTTGCCCATCTCCAACGTCATGAGCAGCGCGAGGTCGTCCTGGCGCTGCATCAGCAGCTCGTAGGCACGCCGCAGGATCTCACCGCGCTCGCGGGGGGCATGCTTGGCCCAGGTGGGCTGTGCCTGCACTGCGGCGTCGAGCGCGGCGAACGCGTCCTCGGTTCCCGCGTTGGCGATCTCACACAGCACCGATCCGGTTGAGGGGTCCTCGACCTTGAAGGTCGCACCCGACGCGGGGTCGCGCCACTCGCCCCCAATGAACAACTGCTTCGCGACCTGCTCGATCACTCGTTCCTCGTGACCTGCCACGACCATGATCTTCCACGTCCCCTTCCGGGCCGAAGCGACATCCGGTGTTCCTGTCTCGACCATCCGTGCGTACGCGTCCGGACGGAGGAACCCTACTGGTACGCCTTCCCCGCGCGCGCGTTCACTAACGGCGTCCTAGGGTACGCAGGGAAGGATGCGACCTGGAGCCAGACCGCGCATGGACACCGCCGTACGCCGGATGATTCCATAGTCGTCGATTGTCAACAATCCCATGAAATGAGGTCAGAGAATGGCTGAGCAGTCGGCCGGGCTCTCCCCGATGCTGAAGCAGGCGACCCCGGTCCTCGCCGCTCGCGGCGAGGGCGTCCACATCTATGACGAGGACGACCGGCGCTATCTCGACTTCACCGCCGGGATCGGCGTTACCAGCACGGGCCATTGCCACCCCAAGGTGGTCGAAGCGGCGCAGCGCCAGGTTGGGACGCTGATCCATGGACAGTACACGACCGTGATGCACCGTCCTCTGCTGCAGCTCACCGAGCGGCTCGGCTCGGTGCTGCCCGAGGGGATCGACCGGCTCTTCTTCGCCAACTCGGGAAGCGAGTCGGTCGAGGCGGCGCTGCGTCTCGCGCGCCAGGCCACGGGGCGGCAGAACGCCATCGTGTTCCAGGGGTCCTTCCACGGCCGCACCATGGCGGCGGCCTCGCTGACCACGTCCGGCGTGAAGATCCGCGCGGGGATCGGACCGCTGATGCCGGGGGTGGCGGTCTCCCCGTTCCCCTACGCCTACCGGCTCGGCATGTCCGAGGAGGAGGCCACCCGCTACGCGCTGCAGGAACTGGACTACCTGCTGGCCACGGTCAGCTCCCCGAAGGACACCGCGGCCATCTTCATCGAGCCGGTCCTCGGCGAGGGCGGTTACGTCCCGGCGCCGCCGGAGTTCCTGCGCGGGCTGCGGGAGCGAGCCGATAAGCACGGCATCCTGCTGGTCGGCGACGAGGTGCAGACCGGTTTCGGGCGCACCGGCCGCTTCTGGGGCCTCGACCACTCCGGAGTCCGGCCCGACATCGTGATCACCGCCAAGGGCCTGGCCAGCGGTTTCCCGTTGTCCGCGATCGCCGCGCCGAACGACCTGATGGAGAAGGCGTGGCCGGGCTCCCAGGGCGGTACCTACGGCGGCAACGCGGTCGCGTGCGCGGCGGCGCTGGCCACCCTGGACGTCGTCCAGGAGGAGGGCCTGGTGGAGAACGCGGCCCAGATGGGCGAGCGGCTGCAGAAGGGGCTGCGCCAGGTCGCCGACTCCCACCCGGCCATCGGCGACGTGCGCGGGCTCGGGCTGATGCTCGGCAACGAGTTCACCACCGCTGACGGCTCCCCGGACACCGACACCGCTACCCGCGCGCACAAGGCCGCCGCCGAACGAGGGCTGCTGCTGCTCACCTGCGGCCCGCACGGCAACATCGTGCGGATGATCCCGCCGCTGGTCGTCGGGCCCGAGCAGGTCGACACCGCCGTGGAGATCTGGTCGGAGGCGGTCGCCGACGCCACACGCTGAGGCGGGTTCGCCGGAAGACGCGCTGCTTGCGGCGTCTCCCGGCCCTGACAGGTCCGGGCCGGCACCGCGGTGCCGGCCCGGAGCCCTCATCCGGGCACTGCTACTTCTCGGTGCGGGCCACCGAAATCGGGACGACGTCCCGGCGGCGCCAGAAGTAGGTGACGACCAGGATCAGCGTCCCCAGGATCGCCAGCAGTCCGAACGATCCCACGTTCAGCCCGAGCCCGAAGCTGAACACGTAGGCGAGCATGCCTGCGGTCAGGCAGTAGTAGACCATCGGGATGATGGTCTTGCGGATGAGCGCGCCCTCGCGGTCGACCAGGCCCACCGTGGCGCACGCCGCGACGACGTTGTGCACGGTGATCATGTTGCCGGCGGCACCGCCGACAGCCTGCGCCCCGACGACAACGCTGGTCGGCGCCCCGATCTGCTCCGCCGTGGAGAACTGGAACAGCGAGAACATCAGGTTGCTCACCGTGTTGCTGCCGGCCGCGAACGCGCCGAGCGCACCAATCCACGGCGAGAACACCGGCCACGCCTCCCCGGCGAGCGACGACGCACCCGCGGCCAGCGACAGCGGCATGCTCTCCAGGCCCGACACGTTGAACTCCGCGCCGGAGTTGATGAAAACGCGGACCATCGGCACCGCGACGAGCAGCGCGACTGCCGCGACACCGATCTGCTTGCCCGACGTGGTCACCGCCTGGATGACCTGAGGCATCGACATGCGGTGGATCAGGAAGGTCAGCACCACCGCCACGAGGAACACGAACCCGGGCGAGTACAGCGCCTGGAAGTCCGCCCCGGCGTCCGTGCCGAAGATGCCCGCCCATTCCAGGGTCCCCGCCTGGAGCCCTTCGGTCACCGGCTCCACCAGCCGCGTGAACAGCAGCAGCACCGCGACCAGCACGTAGGGCGTCCACGCGCGGACGATGCCCATGTCGGCGCTGGTGACCTCGCTGGTGTCGGGGACGAGCCGGCCCATCCACTCGGGGGCCCAGTTCTTGCGGGGCGCGAAGTCCCACGGCTCGGACGGCACCAGGAAGCCCCGCTGCGCCGCGAACACCACGATCATCAGTCCGATGAGGCCACCGAGCAGAGCGGGGAACTCCGGCCCGAACAGCCACGCGACGAGCACGTAGGGGATCGTCATGGCGAACGCCGCGAACAGCGCGAAGGGCGCGACCTTGAGGCCGTCGGCGACGCTGCGCCGCTCGCCGAAGAACGCCGTCAGCATGCAGACCATGAACAGCGGGACGAGGGTTCCCACAATGGCGTGCATCCCGGCGACGGCGAGCGTGACGTCGTTGGCGACGTAGGTGGTCAGGTCGGTGCCCGCCGCGCTCAGGCTCTCTTCGACAGTGGCACCGCTGAGGCCGTCGGTCACCCCGACCAGCAGCGGGGTGCCGACCGCGCCGAAGCTCACCGGTGTGCTCTGGATGATCAGCCCGACCATCACCGCGGCCATAGCGGGGAAGCCGAGAGCGAGCAACAGGGGCGCGGCCACCGCGGCCGGGGTACCGAAGCCTGAGGCGCCCTCGATGAAGCTCCCGAAGAGCCAGGCGACGATCACCGCCTGCACCCGGCGGTCGGGGCTGATCCGGGTGAACGCCGCGCGGATCGAGCGGATCGCACCGCTGGCGTTCAGCGTCGACAGCAGCAGGAGCGCACCGAAGACGATGTAGAGGAGGCCAACGGCGATGATGAAGCCCTCAACGGTGGACGCCGCGATCTCCACCCAGCCCACTTGCCAGACGAACGCCGCGATGAGGACGACGACGGCATAGCCCACAGGCATCGCGTACTTCGCGGGCCATCGAAAGCCAACCAGCAGCACACCGATCGAGAGGATCGGCAGTATCGCCAGTAAGCTCAGGACCGCCAGATTGTCGGTCATAGTGCTGTTCCTTTGGATCGTTGACGACGGGAACTGCGGAACTGGCCCCCCGGGATGCCAGGTGTGCTGGATCGTTCGGACTCGTTCACCCGGCCTGCTTCGGCCAGCCGGGCGCGATGTGCGCGGGGGCCGCGCCCCCGCTGAGTCACGACTGTCCCGCTTCGGTCGTCGCTGGCTCGCCCGTTAGTCGGGCGGCCCCCTCGCGCACGGCCTTCTCGGCCGCGGCGAGGTGCTGTTCGAGCGCGACGCACGCGCATTCGCGGTCGCCGGTCTGCAGCGCCTCCAGAACGGACCGGTGCTCGCCCGACTTCGCGGCAACCGTCGGGTCGTCGCGCTGCACCATGCCGATGACCAACCGGACCTGGTCGGCCTGCATGTCCCAGGCGGCGAGCAGCCGGCTGTTGCCGGCGAGCTCGGCGAGATGCCGGTGGAACGCGAGGTCCGCCCGGGTCGCCGCGGAGCGGTCGCCCTCCTCCAAGGCGGCCTCAAGCGTGTCGAGGTCGGCACTGAGGCCGGGCAGCATCGCGCGCACCGCCTCGTCGTCAGCGGTCTGCACGGAGAGCCGCTCCAGCGCCTTGCGCACCGAGTAGATCTCGGCCACGTCCTTGCTGGTGAGAGAGACGACCCGGGCACTGCGCCGGGAGCTGAGCTCCACGAGTCCCACCCGGGCGAGCTCCGCCAGGGCGGTACGAACGGGGCCGCGGCTCACTCCCAGGCGCTCCGCGAGATCGGCCTCCACCAGGCGCTCGGCGGGGGCGAGCCGACCGAGCACGATCAGCTCACGCAGCTCGGCGAAGACCTCCGCCCAAAGCTCGGAGTGCTGCGTGCCGATCGGGCGCATCGTCATGACCTCTCACTTCCGTGATCTCCTGAGTGTGTATGATCTGGGTCACAGGTAAGGTTTGTCAACGAATGCCAGTTCACGGTTCTTGGTTAACTGTTATCCGGAAGCGCCGAGCTCGTTCCGGATCCCACCGGGGGCACGTGCGGCGAACGCCGGTTGGAAGGGAGACCGAACGTGCGCATCGCACTGTTCGTGACCTGCGTTAACGACACCCTGTTCCCGGACACCGGCAGGGCGGTGGTGCGCCTGCTGGAGCGGCTGGGCCATGAGGTGGTCTTCCCGGAAGCGCAGACCTGCTGCGGCCAGATGCACTACAACAGCGGGTACCGCCGCGACGCCCAGCGCCTGGCCGTGCGGTTCGTCGAGACCTTCGGCGACGCCGACGCGGTGCTGGTGCCCTCCGGATCCTGCGCGGCGATGATCCGGGACAACTACACCCGGCTGGGCGAAGCAGGCAGCCCTCTGGGCCGCGAGGCCGGCGCGCTGGCGCCGCGGGTGTACGACCTCACGGAGCTGCTCGTCGACGTCCTCGGTGTGACCGACGTCGGCGCGTACTTCCCGCACACCGTCACCTACCACCCCACCTGCCACGGGCTGCGCGTGCTCGGCCTCGGCGAGCGGCCCTACACACTGCTGCGAGCGGTTCGCGGCCTGGAGCTGCGCGACCTGGGCGGCGCGGCCGAGTGCTGCGGCTTCGGCGGCACCTTCGCGATGAAGAACGCCGAGGTGTCATCCGCTATGGGCTGGGACAAGGCGCGCAACGTGGCCGGCTCCGGGGCGGAGGTGCTCTGCGCCGCGGACAACTCCTGCCTGATGCACATCGGCGGCGTCCTGAACCGCCAGCGGTCCGGCGTACGTGTCATGCACCTCGCCGAGATCCTGGCCAGCACCGAAGAGGAGCCCGCACACACATGAGCCGAACCTTCGTGGGAATGCCGGACTTCCCCACCGCAGCCGCCGGCGCCACACACGACCCGCAACTGCGGCACAACCTGCGCGAGGCCACGCACACCATCCGCGACAAACGGGACAGCGCCGTGGGTGAGCTGGACGACTGGGCCCAGCTTCGCGCGGCGGGCAAAGCCATCAAGGACCGCACGCTGCGCCACCTGGACGGCTACCTGGAGCAGCTGGAGAGCGCCGTCACCGCGGCCGGCGGCACCGTCCACTGGGCCGCCGACGCCGAGGAGGCCAACGCCATCGTCACCCGCCTGGTCCGCGACACCGGCGAGCGCGAGGTGGTCAAGGTCAAGTCCATGGCCACCCAGGAGATCGAGCTGAACAACGCGCTGGACCAGGCGGGGATCACTGCCTACGAGACCGACCTGGCCGAGCTGATCGTGCAGCTCGGGGACGACCTTCCCTCACACATCCTGGTCCCCGCCATCCACCGCAACCGCGCCGAGATCCGGGAGATCTTCCTGCGCACGATGGCCGACTGGGGCGTGCCCGCCCCCGAGAACCTGAGCGACCAGCCGGCAGCGCTGGCCGAGGCCGCGCGGGTGCACCTGCGGCGCCGGTTCCTGGACACCAAGGTGGCGATCTCCGGGGCGAACTTCGCCGTGGCCGACACCGGGACCCTGGTCGTCCTGGAGTCCGAAGGCAACGGGCGGATGTGCCTCACCCTTCCCGAGACCCTGATCTCCGTGGTCGGTATCGAGAAGATCGTTCCCTCCTGGTCCGACCTTGAGGTGTTCCTGCAGTTGCTGCCCCGTTCGTCCACCGGCGAGCGGATGAACCCCTACACCTCGACCTGGACCGGGCCCACCGACGGCGACGGTCCGCGGAACTTCCACCTGGTGCTGCTGGACAACGGCCGCACCAACGCGCTCGCCGACGAGGTGGGGCGCCAAGCGCTGCGCTGCATCCGCTGCTCGGCCTGCCTGAACATCTGCCCGGTGTACGAACGCACTGGCGGGCACGCCTACGGCTCCGTCTACCCGGGCCCCATCGGCGCGATCCTCAACCCGCAGTTGCACGGGACCTCCGACCCGGTCGACGCCTCGCTGCCGTACGCGTCCTCACTGTGCGGGGCCTGCTACGAGGTGTGCCCCGTTGCCATCGACATCCCCGAGGTCCTGGTCCACCTACGCGAACGGGTCGTCTCAGAGCCGGGACACGCCGCGGAGAAGGCGACCATGGGCGCCGCCGGGTGGGTGCTCAATGACGGCCGGCGGCTCGGCCTGGCCCAACGCGCGATCGGCGCGGCACGTTCCATGGTCCCGCGCCACATACCCGGCCCGCCCTCGGCCTGGACCGATACCCGCGACCTGCCCGACATCCCGGAGAAGTCGTTCCGGCAGTGGTGGCGGAAACGGGAGAAAGCGCAGGAGGACGAAACAACGGGGGCGCGGCAACCCCGGGAGGACGGCGCAGAGGGCCGGCAACGGAGCGACAGGCGGGGAGGCGAGCGGTCATGACCGGCTCACGCGAGCGAATCCTGGGGCGGGTGCGCGCGGCCCTGGCCGACGTGCCGCGGGATGAGCGTCCCGACGACGTCGCCGTTCCGCGAACCTACGCGTCCGCGCACGGCGGCGACCCGGTCCCGACACTGGTCGACCGGCTGGAGGACTACAAGGCGAGCGTGCACCGCGTCACAGCGGGCGGGCTCGCCGAAGCGATCGCGGAGGCGGCGCGGCGCCGGTCGCTCGCGCGCCTGGTTGTCCCGCCGGACCTGCCCGCCGAATGGACGACGGCCACGCCCGCGACCATCGTGCGCGACGACGGGTTGACCATCGACGAGCTCGACGCGGTCGACGGGGTGGTCACCGGCTGCGCCGTTGCTATCGCCGAAACCGGCACCATCGTGCTCGACACCGGAACCGCGCAGGGCCGGCGCGCCGTATCGCTCATCCCCGACGTACACCTGTGCGTCGTGCGCGCCGACCAGGTGGTCAACGGCGTTCCGGAGACGGTGGCCCAGCTCGACCCGCACCGCCCGCTCACCTGGATCAGCGGCCCGTCGGCCACCAGCGACATCGAGCTCGACCGGGTGGAGGGCGTGCACGGCCCCCGCATCCTCGAAGTGATCATCGAGGAAGGCTAACGCTGTGCGCCGCCTCGCGCCCACCGGGCGCGAGGCGGCACCAGGAACGTGTCCCCCCGCCCATACTCACCGGGGTGCGTTCGGAATCCGGGCCGGGGGTGCGGATCGTTCGTCCACACCTGTGTGGAACCGTTCGTGTTCGCCGCGGCGACAGGACGATGGGTCCCTCGGGGCGTGCCGCGGACACCGGTCGGGCACCAGACTTGTGGTCGAGTGTTATTAATAAATGTCTGTTTGTTTACTAACCCCGCTGACGCTTGGTACGTTAACAAAAAGACGTTCACAAACGAGAGGGTGACATGGTCAGGCCGCGCACGACCAGCGACGAGGCGATCCTGCGGGCGACGGCGCGGGCGATCGACCAGCACGGGCCGAACGCGCTCACGCTGGCCTTGGTCGCCGAGGAGGCCGGCCTGTCGCCCGCGACGATCGTCCAACGGTTCGGATCCCGGCGCGGCCTGCTCCTCGCGTTCGCCGAGCACGCCGTATCCGGCACGCGAGCCACCTTCCAGCGCGCCCGCCAGGAGCACGGCTCCCCCTTGCACGCGCTGTACGCCGCCCTGGACGAGCAGGCGTCCGGTGTACGGACGCCCCAGCAGATGGTCAACAACCTTGGGCTGCTGCAGCTCGACCTGACCGACCCGCAACTGCGAGGGCTCGCCGCCGACCAGGCCCGCCAGGCGCACGACGAGATCACCGCGCTGCTCACCGAGGCAGCGGCGAACGGGGAGCTGGCAGCGGACGCGCCGTTCGCCCGGCTGGCGCGCGCGGTCCAGGTGACCTACAACGGCGCCCTCATCCTGTGGGCCCTGTCCGGCGACGGCCCACTCGCCGACGCCCTGCGCGGCGACCTCGACGAAACACTCCGCCCGTATCGCATCAGTGCCGACCCGACTACCGAAAGCGAGACAACATGACCACCCACCCGCCCTTCACCGGGAAAGTGTTCGTCGGGACGAGCGTCGACGGGTTCATCGCCCGCACCGACGGCACCATCGAGTGGCTCACCAGCCGCGGCAACGCCCTCGACGACTACGGATTCGACGCCTTCATCGCGGACATCGACACGGTCGTGCTCGGCCGCGCCACCTACGAGGAACTCCTCGGCTTCGGTCCCGACATGTGGCCCTACGGCGACCGGCGCATCGCCGTCCTCAGCACCCGCCTGGAGACCGACGACTCCCGCGTCACCGTGTACCGCGACCTGGACCAGCTTATTGCGGGCTTGGCCGACAGCGGCGCAAGCAACGTCTACGTCGACGGCGGGCAGACCATCCAGACGTTCCTGCGCGCCGGCCTCATCCACGAGATCACGATCACCACGGTGCCCGTCCTCATCGGAACGGGGCTTGCGCTGTTCGGGCCGCTCGACAGCGACGTCCCGCTGAACCACCGCTCCACCAAGGATCTCGGTGCCGGCATCGTCCAGTCGACCTACACCGTCGCCGCCTAACGAGCCGAGTCGCGCCGCGCGGCACGCGTGGCACTGTAATGGAGTCTCGTGGAACTCGGACTGGCCCTACCCACCTCGGGGCGGTTCGCGTCCACGAGGCGATCAGCCTCGTCGCCCAACACGCCGAACGTATCGGGCTCGCTTCGTTGTGGACGTTCGAGCGGCAGCTGTCGCCGACGGAGCCGGTGTCGATGGGCGCCACTATGCGATCGCCCAGTCCAGAGTGAACCCTAAGCCGGTACAGCAGGGCGGACCCCCGACCCTGGTCGGCGCGGCCGCCCCCGCCTCCACCCGCCGGACCGCCCAGCTGGGCCTGGGGCTGCACCCGGTGATGGTGACCTGGGACACCCTGGAGAACGCGATTACCACCTTCCGCGAGGCGGGGCACGAACCGGGCTCGCTGCCGGTGGTACTGCGGGTGAACTTCCCGCTCACGGACAGGCCGGTCGACCAGCACGGACCACTGGCGGGCTCGGCCGAGCAGGTCACCGAGGACCTTCCCCGACTGGAGGCACTCCGCATCAATGAGGTGTTCTGGTCCATGGACCACCCCCGATCGAGCCGGGCGCGCAGCTCGAACGCATGGCGCAGCTCCTGCGCACCGCCGGGGAGGCTTCGTCGCGCTAGCCCATGGTCCAGCTCACAGCCGCCCACCGGAGACAAAATGGCGCGCTACCCCTGCTGCGTGCGTGGTAGAGTCGGAGACGTCTTCAGGGCAGCCCCCACCAACCAGGGGATTCCGGCCTGTTGACCTGCGCTCGTAGCTCAATGGATAGAGCATCTGACTACGGATCAGAAGGTTGGGGGTTCGAATCCTCCCGAGCGCGCCGCCGTGAGACAGCGCGACGAAGGCCCTGAGCAGGGGAAACCCCGCTCAGGGCCTTCGTCGTTGAGGTGAACCCCAGAGGTTTCGCCGCCCGTGTGGTTCCCGTGTGAGGACAAAAGTCATCCCTGTGGCTTGGGTATTCGCATGCCGGTCAGTGCGAGGCCGCGCGAGTCAGATGGTTCATATGCGCAAGCGTTCCGTATTGCGACACAATCTGACTACCGTATGTAATTGACAGGTCGTTGCGCCCGTACGTCAGTCGACTGGACGGCCATCGGAAACCGTCATCCTCCTTGTCTGGCGCCGGCGTTAGATCGTCGACGGGTCACCTCGTGTTGGGCCGGGCGGGTCATTTCGCGTGGGGCCACGGCTGGCCGGTGCCTCGGTACTCCTCGACCGGGATCGGCGAAACTCCCTCGCGCATATGGCGGGTGTAGAGGATGCCGTGCAGGTGGTCGATCTCGTGGGCGACAAGGCGCGCCAGTGCGTCGGTGAGCACGGCGATGGCCACGGTGCCATCGGTGGTGGTGTGTTCGACCTCGATACGGCGTGGTCGGGGGACGAGCCCGCACACGTCGAAGAAGGACAGGCAGCCTTCGTAGAGTTCGTCGGTTTCGGCTGAGGTCTCGATGATGCGGGGGTTGAGCAGGGTAAGCGGCTGGGCATCGGGGTCAGGCGGGGCCACTACGGCGGCGGCGCGGTCGATTCCGATCTGGGGGGCGGCCAGGCCCATTCCTTTGCCGAACTCGTGGTGCTCGCGCACGCGTTGCATCGCCCGGTGGATCTGGTCGATGGCGTCGGTCGCCTCGCTGGCCTGCCATGGTAGGTCGAAGTGGGGGGCGGTGCGGGTGAGGATGGCCTCGCCTTGTTGGACGATGCCGGCCGCGCGCATGCGGTCGGCGGCGGTGCGCAGCAGTGGGCGGGGGAAGTCGTCTTCTCGGGCGCGCCAGCGCCATTCGAGGCGGTAGCGGGCTCCGATGGGCGGGGTGGCGGTGGCCCAGGAGAAGACGATGTCCTCGCCGCGCTGGTGACGCTCGATCGGGTTGCGCAGCGGCACCGATTCCGCGGTGGTGGAGGTCTCGGTGCCCCAAGCATCAGGGGCTAGTTCCGCTGGAAACACCAGGTAGACGCCCACGTCGTTGGTGGGTAGCCGGATAGCGCGTTGGAACCACTATCCCCACTGGTCCTCGCCCACGGTGTAGGAGTACTCCAGTGTGGCGGCCTGTCCCGGATAGAGCGGGAAGCGTGATTCCTCGTTGTCGAAGCACAGCCAGACTTCTTTGAAGGAGTCACGGTCGTGCTTGGCGACCCAGCGCATCGGCTCGCCATCGCAGCTGGCCGCGAGGTTCAGCCTCTGCCAGGTGAGCGGGTGGCGGCGGTAGAGCTCGTTGGAGCGTTCGGGCTGGCCGGGGTAGCGGTCCGCGCTGATGCGGATCAGATAGCGCGTGACGGGTTCACTGCCCCCGTTGACCACGCGGCGGCGCATCCGGGCGGTGTAGAGACCGTCGCGGTACGACAGTTCGGCGTGGTCGGAATCGACGAACAGCTCCGAGGGAGCGGCCGCGCTGGCCGGGCGCACGGAAGTGGTCTGGTGCCAGCTCTTCCACAGGTGCCCGCCTGTGGCCAGGTGCCGCTCGGCCAGACGCACGAAGTCCTCACCGGCATGATGGCGCCCGGCTTCGATGTGGCTGATGTAGGAGGGGTCAAAGCCCAGGGCCTGGGCCAGGGCCTTCTTCGTCAGTCCGCGGCGGGTGCGCCAGTGGGCCAGGGCGGAAGGGAAGTCGTGGGCCATAGTCGTGATTGTCGCCTACTGACCGCGTGAGTGCGTGAGTGAATCGTGACTGACCCGATCTCAGTCTGTCCTCATCCGGCCGTCGCGTTCTTTCCTGGACTTCTCGTCTTCGGTTGTTCTCAGGAGGAGCGTGATGGGTTCCGATCATCAACTGCTGCTGGTGGGCGCGGGATCGCGGGTACAAGACGTGCTCCTGCCCACGCTAAAGAAGGCAGCACTCCCGGTGCGCCTGATCGGGGCTGTCGATCCCGACCCCGGTGTCGCCGAGAGCCTGGCTCGGTTCGAGCCTATGCCCGTCTATCCGTCGTTGGAGAAGGCCCTGGGCACGGCCACCTTCGACACGGCGATCCTGGCCTGCCCGCATGACCGTCACCAGTCGCTGACCCTGCGCCTGCTGGAGGCGGGCGTGACAGTGTGGAAGGAGAAACCTCTCGCCTTGACCACGCGGGACGCCGTGGAGCTGGCGCGGCGCAACGGAAGGCTACGGGTGCTGGCGCACCGCCCGCACAGCCAGCTTTATGCGATCGCCAGCAGACTGGCCGCCGACTGGGGCCGGATTCTCTCCTACCAGATTCGTATCTCTCGCCCCACTGGTGACTACACGGCGACGTGGCGCGCCGCCCGCACGCGTGCGGGCGGCGGTGCGCTGCTGGACCTGGGGTATCACGCCTTCGATCTCATCGCCCGGCTGGTGCCCGCTGAGGTCACCAGCGTCTACGTGCTCATCGATGCCAGCCCGTTATGGCGCCCACGGGTGGAGGTGGAGGAGAGCGCCCAGGTGCTGCTCACCCACCACGGCGGCGCCACCGGATCGGTCTATGTCTCTCGATGCGACGACCGCGCCGATGTCTACGACCTGGTCTACGAGGGTGGGCGCATCACCATCACCAACGACCGCGCCCGAATCCGTGTGGGCGAACATCCCCACCTGACCCACACCGTGCACCTTCACGCCGAGGAGGACGCCTGGACACGGATGCTGCGTCACCACGCCCAGACTCGTTTCGATGCCACCGTCGACATGGCCGAGGCGCGCGTTGGGGTACTGGCCACCGCCCTCACCGAGACCGCCTACACCTGCCTGGACTCCGGGCAACCGGAGCGCCCACCCCGCCCGGACATCGCCCGGCCTGTGGAGAGGATCGCCTGATGTCGCTGGCCTGGCCCCCCGATCGACGACGAGATCCGCGCCGCTGTCGTCCACCAGCTTGACACCACCACTTCCATCTATGACCGTTCCGGCATCATCGCCCGGTTCGAGGACGCCTTCGCCGCACGCCACCACGCCGACTTCGCCCTGCTCACCAGCTCCGGCACCGCCGCCCTGCACTCCGCCTACTACGCCTTGGGAATTGGCCCCGGCGACGAGGTCCTGGTCCAGGACTACACCTTCTTCGCCACCGCCATGCCGCTGTTCCAGCTCGGCGCCGCTCCCGTTCCGGTCGACGTGGACTACTCCGGTGAACTCGACCTGGACCAGGCCCACGCGCTTATCACCCCGGCCACCAAGGCGCTGGTGGCCACCCACATGTGGGGCCATCCCCAGCAGATGCGGCGGTTGCGGAGCTTCTGCGGCCGCCATGGCATCGCGCGAGGGCGTCAGTGTCGGCCAGCTCGCTGACGCCGCGTGCTGGAGCCTGCAAGGCCGCAAGACCATCACCGCAGGGGAGGGCGGCATCCTGACCACACCCCACCGTGAGGTGTACGAGAAGGCCATGCTGCTTGGCCACTTCAATAAGCGCGCCCTCGCCGAAGTCCGACCGTCCTCACCCCTCCATCGCTACGCCGCCACCGGGCTGGGGCTGAAGTACCGCGGGCATCCTCTCGGACTGGCGATGGCCGAGGTCTACCTTGCTCGCCTGGACTCCTGGCTGCACCACCGCCAACAGCACGCCGCCACACTCGAATCCGTCCTCCCCGACCGCCCCGGCATATCGGTGCTGACCCCGACCGGCCCCGAACTCACCCCGACGCTGTACGCCTTTGTGTTCACCATCGACCCCGCCACCACAGGTCTCACCCAGCGAGATCTACTCGCCGCCCTGCACTCGCGCGGCCGCTACGAGGTGACCGACTGCGACTCCATGCGCCCCCTGCACACCCATGCCGCCTTCACCCACCCCCACTCCCCAGTCGCCGACTATCCCCATCCGCTTATTCGCGGCCCGCTGTCGGTCGCGACCTGGCTGTCCGAGCACACGCTGCGCGTCACTGTTCCCTCCGAGAACACCGCCACAGCACATCGCTACATCCACACGGTCGCCGAGGCGCTCGAAACCGCCCTCAGCCCATCCGCAGCGCGCTAACGTCACCCCCATGGACCACGACCTCGACCTCCTGACCCAGGGCGCCGACCGCGATGGAATCGACAAGCACGTGGTCGGCGCAGTCATCCACAACGACAGACACGTGCTCATCCTGCGCCGCAGTGGTGAGGACGGCTTCCTGCCCGGTATCGAGGAACTGCCCTCCGGCGGGGCCGAGCCCGGGGAAGACCTTGTCCAGGCCCTCGCCCGGGAACTCGCCGAGGAAGTGGGATGGCGCCAACCGCTCCAGCTCGACCCGGGCTTCGTCGCCACGTTCGACTACACCACCGGAAGTGGGCGCCGGGCCCGCCAGTTCACCTTCAGCCTCGCCCACGACGGCACCCCGATCTCCCTGTCCGCCGAGCACACCTCCCACCGGTGGATCACCCCCGACGAACTCGCCCACACCACCCTGACCGCGGAATCCAAGAACACCATCATGACCTGGGCCGGCCAAGCCGCCTCAAGACTCCAAACCGGGTGATGGGGGCAAGCTGTCTCCCCTTCCCGCGACGAGTTCGGCGACAGCTTGCGCTGAGGCGTGGAACAGTGCGGGCACGACGCTGGTATACACATCCAAGGTCGTCGAGACCCGGGTGTCCCCCAGCGTCTCCTGGACGACCTTGACGTCGGTCCCGGCGGCCAGCATCAGTGTCGCTGCCCCGTGGCGCAGGTCATGCAGCCGGATCGGTGGAAGCCCAGCCTGGGCTGCGAGATCCCGGAAACGCCGCAACAACCAGTCCGGGCGCAGCGGCTCCTGCTTTGACAACGCCGTCACTGAGAGCTTTTTCGCCTCGCTGGAGACCGAACTGATCGACCGCACGCGGTTTTCGACCCGCGCCCAGGCCCAGCAGGCGGTGTTCTCCTACATCGAGGGCTTCTATAACCCGCACCGGCGCCACTCGGCCAATGCCAAACTCAGCCCCGCCGACTATGAACGTCATCACACCGCAGCACTGGCCTCAGCGCCGCATCCACCCTCGCTGACCAGTAAAGCCGCCTGAGAACCCAAGCCCACCACCTGTCAACTAAACCGAAGCAACTTCAGCTTATGCGACATGGAATCCACTTGCACCGAACGATCCATGAGTTTTCGAACCAAAGTCACAGCCCCTTTGCGGCCGAATATTGGCCCTTCCAAAGACAACACCATTAATTCGACCCGAATTTCTGCCTATCAGCCACTCACTCTATATTCGGCGCACCCCGGACGCATCATATACGCCCATCCCGCGAGGATCCGAAAATACTCGTGCCAAACGTTGTGACCGTGCAATTATCTCGGCTGACCGAAATTCCAGCAGTCAGCCGCCTGTTCCGGTGGAACCGGCTCTGGCGCGGTGTACGAGGGCCGCGCCCCGTGTCCCCGTCCGGTTGGATTCCTCCACGAAGCTCTGCGTCCTGTGCATGGAGACCGTTGAAGAGGGTCACCCCGGGCAAGGAGCTTGCCCTGAGGGCGGCCAGGGGTCGCGCGTCTCTCCTCGCACGGTGCTACTCGGCCAGCTCGACGACGGCGGGCTCCTCCAGTGTCAAGAAGTCCGACAGCTCCAGCGTGGCTAGCTCCGTTTCGGCAGGCACGTCGAAGATCAGTTGCCCGTCGACGCTGTTGCCGGGGTTGATCTCATTGATCCAGCTGTCGGTGTCCACGGCCACCTGGGCGGAACTGTCGGTGGAGTACTCCTTGCCGTCAGCATCGACGAGCTTCTGGCTCGTCGAGTCGAACGTCCCGGCCTGGTCACCGACGTTCTCGACGGTGATGTGCGCGATCACGTACTGCCCGTCGGGCGTCTCGGTCAGATACTGGTTGTCGCCGACGCTCTCCACACCGGTTTCGAGGTCGGTGACGGTGAACGCGAACGCTCCGGACTCGACGGTGTCGCCGATCCCGGCCGCCTCCTCGCTGTCATCCTGGCCCTCGTCGTTGCCGCCGGCCTCGGTGTCCGAGCCGCCGTTTCCGGTGTCGTCGCTGTCGCCGCCCAGAACACCAGCGATGACGACGACCATGACCAGGATGACGACCAGGCCGGCGCATCCGCCGCAGCCGGCGCCAATCTTCGCGCCAGTGGACATGCCCTTTCGGGGCTGGTTCGGCGGGTATCCGCTGTATTCACTCATTGGAGAGCTCCTTCGAAGCGCTTCTTACAAGGGATGACGCATGGGAGGGGGAGGGGGGATGCGCGCGAGGGGAAAACGGAGGTCTCGTCCCGAACGAGGTCCCCGCTCATTCCCGGAGCGTTGACCTGGCGGTCACGCTAGTGGACGAAGCCCTTGGCCGTGGGGAAAATCGCGAAAAATGACAACGTGGACGTTCGCTCATGGACGCCATCTGGACATACGGCGCCGCGCCGACGCATTCGTGCCCCACGCCGGCATGAGAGGTCTTCAGAGAGGATCTCTACACCGGTACACCGATAATCGCGGTGCCGCGGGCCGTCGACCAGTTCGACAACGCTGACCGCCTCCAGGAAAATGGGAGGCTCTGTCGCGAATTTCGTGAAACGTGCGCGGCGCAGGCAGCATGACCGCAATGATGCGCTGTGCCCTTCTCCTCCCTCACCGCACTGCTCTTCCCCCACCTCGCCGAACTCGACGTCGAGGAGGTGGCCTGCAACGGAGCCACGCTGCGGATCCGGGCCTGTCCTCGCACCGTTGAAGCCGACTGCCCCGTCTGCCAGACGGTCTCTAGACGCGTGCACAGCCGCTACCTCCGCCGCATGGCCGATGCTCCCGTCTCCGGACGCGAGACGCTGCTCCTCCTGGAGACCCGCCGGTTCTTCTGCGAGTACGACGGATGCCACAAGCGCACTTTCGCTGAGCAGATACCGGGTTTGACCACCCCCTACGCTTGCACCACGCCGTTACTGCGCCGCATGCACCGAGACCTCGCCCTGGCCCTTGGGGGCCGTCCCGGCTCCAGTTTGGCCCGCCGACAGGCCGTCGGCACCGGCAAGGACACACTGCTGCGCCTCATCCGCGCCCTGCCCGACCCGGCCCCTGGGCCGGTGCGGGCCCTCGGGGTCGACGACTTCGCCCTGCGCAAGGGCCACAACTACGGCACGATCCTCATCGACATGGGCACCCACCGCCCCATCGACCTGCTCCCCGAACGTTCCGCCGAGTCCTTCGCCGCCTGGCTACGCGAACACCCCGGTATCGAGGTGATCTGCCGCGACCGGGCCGGCACCTACGCCGACGGCGCCGCACGCGGCGCCCCGACCGCTGAACAGGTGGCGGACCGATGGCACTTGCTCCACAACCTCGGCCAGGCTGTCGAGCGCCTCGTCGCACGCCTGCGCTCGGCCTGGGCCCCGAACGACCTGGCCGTGCCCCCGCCACCGGAACCTCACCCGCAGGGCAAGCGCGTCGAGCAGACCCGCCAGCGCCATGCCGCCGTCCACACGCTGCTCAACACGGGGCTGGGTATCGACGCCACTGCGGACCGGCTGCAGATGCACCGCAAGACCGTACGCAAGTACGCCCGCGCCGCCGATGCCGACGAACTAGTCGTTACCGGGCCGATGGCGCGGCAGAGCAGCCTGGACGGCCACACCGCCTACCTGGCCGCCCGCTTCGCCGAGGGCTGCACCAGCGCTCAACGCCTGCATACCGAGGTGCTCCAGCGCGGAGCGCGCGTCAGCGAGCGGACCGTGCGCCGGTTCGTTCACCGGCTGCGTGCCGAGACTGCTCCGGCAGCGCCACCGCGGGTGCCCAAGGTCCGCGAAGTGGCCTCGATGCTGCTCACGCACCCTGATGCGCGAAGCGAGGAGGATCGGATGCTGCTCAAAGAGTTGTGCGAGCGCTGCCCCGAACTGGAGCGGGCGCGGGGCCTAGTGGCGCGATTCTGCGTCATGGTGGTCGAGCGCACCGGAGCCCCTCAGCTTGCGGAGTGGATGAGCGATGCGCAGGACAGCGGCCTCGGAGAGCTGCGCGGGTTCGCCCGCGGGCTAGGCAAGGACTGGAACGCCGTCATGGCCGGGCTCACGCTGGGGTGGAGTTCGGGGGCGGTGGAGGGCACCGTTACGAAGCTCAAAGCGCTCATGCGCCAGATGTTCGGCCGCGCCAAGCCCGATCTCCTGCGCAAGCGCCTTCTCCACCTCGCTTGAGGAGCGACCGTCACGAACTTTGCGACAGAGCCAGATCGAGCTAGCCGTTGACAATTCATGGCACCCGGCTGGAACAGCTCGACGGTCACCGTGTTCACACCGTCAGGTGTGGGTGCGGTATTGGTGGCCGTCACCGTGCCGGTGACGCCGGTAACCAATACATGCGTGGGGAGCTTCCCTTGCTGTGTGCGGCCCGGAGTGCGACGCTCTCGCAGACTAGGAGGGGACGGGGTCGGCGGGAATCCGTCTCATGACGGTCTTCACGGGTGGTCCGGAGAGACCGCACGGCGGGGGAGGGGGTCGCACTCCGGCCGGGGAGGCTCGGTCTCCGAGCGGGGCGCGATGGGGCGCAACCGTCGGGGAGTGTCCGGGCCGCCCCACAGCGGCGAAACGGCTGGCCCGCCACCCGTGGGAGCAGGAGGCGGGCCGTGTGCTATCGCCCGGCGTCCAGCGCGGCCCGGTATGCCTCGCGGTCGAATCGGTGCCCGCGGCGCCATACCCCGACGATTTCGCCGGTCGCGGCGATATCGCGGGTGGGGTCCCCGGCGACGAGCAGCAGATCGGCCTGACGGCCGGTTTCGATACGTCCCCGATCGGCCAGGCCGAACACCTCGGCAGGGGCGGCGGTGGCGGCCGTGAGCGCCGCAGCCGGGGGCAAGCCGGCATCCACCAGGGCGGCCAGCTCCGCGTGCAGGCTCAGCCCGTGCGCCGTCCGCGGGTGGGCGGCGTCGGTCCCGGCCAGGATCGGCATTCCCGCCTGGTGCAGCATTTGCGCCGCATCCCGGGTGTGACGGGCGTCGGCCCACCGCGGTGGCTGCCAGGCCAGATGCTCCCGCCAGTCCGCCAGCAGTGCCTCGCGCAGTGCCGGGTCGAGGTAGGGCCACAGGTGTGGCCGGTCCACATAGTCCGCTTCCCGGCGGCTGGTGCCGTACAGCAACTCAAAAGTGGTGATCGTGGGGATCGCGAAGATCCCCGCCTTCACGGCACGCTGCACGAACTCCGGGTCAGCGGGATGGTCGACGAACAGGTGCGCCAGGCCGTCAGCGCCGGAGTCCACCGCCTGCAGCGCGTCGGCCCGGGTGCTGATGTGCGCCAACACCGGCATCCGGCGAGCGTGGGCGTGCGCGATCAGCTCCGAGATGGTCGCCGCGTCCAGGTGCGGCTGCCGGCCCCAGCCCATGGTGGAGCCGTCCTCAATGATGACCTTGAGGTAGTCGCTGCCCTCCGCGGCGCGGGCGGCGACGAATCCGGCCGCCTCAGAGGCGCCCGCCAGGGTGGGGAACTCCGGGTAGACGCCCATATCCACCAGTTGGCTCGGGTGCCCGCTGGGGGCGGTCGCGCCGATGCCGGCGCTACGGATGTCGGCCACGTCAGTGCGGGTGGACGCTGCCGCGCGGAGCGGGTGCAGCAGCTCGGGAACGCAGAACATGTCCAGCTCGGTGGTCACGCCGAACGCCAGCGCCTGCCGCAGCTCGGCCACCTGCATGGTGTGGGTGTGCGCGTCGATCAGCCCGGGCAGCACCGTGCCGCCCGCGCCGTCCACGACCCGGGCGCCGGCCGGTGCGTCCAGGCCCGCCCCGACCGCGGCAAGGAACTCACCGCGGACGAGCACCGAGTCCGCATCCAGCGTGCGGCGGCCGTCGAACACCCGGACGTTGCGAAGCAGCGTGATGGCCGGTGTGGGATTCAGCGGGGTGGATCCGCCCGCGGCGTCGGGCGGCGTTGTAGAACGAGGAAACACAAGAACTCCTTAGCTGTGTTTCCTCCGCCACCGTCATGAGACTGACGTGCCCATGATAGGGGGACACCGCACCGCGGCGCCCCAGCCGTGTCACCCTGCGGTTGCGGTCTCATGGAGGTGTAGCCAACGCAGGCCGCGCTGGCCGGGGAGTCGCTGCCGGCCCTGAAAGATCCCCGGCATGGAGCCGTTACCCGCCGCAGAACGGGAGAAGGGCGGCGGGGTACGCCGGTGTCGCAGGGATCTAGGGCCTGTCTCGAAGTCGGCTTTGTGGCGGTGCGTCGTGTTCGCCAAGTAAGGAGGTCTCCGGTAGAGGGGTTCATCGACCAAGAAGAACCTCATACACCCAGACCTCGTGGCCACTGTAGCCGCAGCGGGGCGGTTCGACCTGACCGACGGGCAGTGGGCGGTGGTGGAGCCGCTGCTGCCGCAGGCCAAGAAGTCGGGACGGCCGCCGAGATGGTCCAGACGCCGTCTCCTCGACGGGATCCGCTGGCGGGTGCGCACCGGAGCGCCCTGGCGGGATGTCCCCGAACGCTACGGCTCCTGGCAGGCCGTCTACGGCCTATTCCGCCGCTGGCAGCAGGCAGGGGTCTGGCAGCAGATCCTGACCGCGCTGCAGGCGCGCGCCGATGCGGCCGGGCGCATCACCTGGCAGGTGAACGTGGACTCCACGATCACCCGGGCGCATCAGCACGCCGCCGGGGCCAGGCGCAACGGGCCGGACCAGCGCGAGCCGCCGCGCGGCGAGCCCGGTGACCACGCCCTGGGGCGTTCACGCGGCGGGCGCACGACCACGATCCACCTGGCCTGCGAGCAAGGCCAGGGGGTGATGGCGACGCTGGTGACCGCCGGGCAGCGCGGCGACGCTGCCCAGTTCGCCGCGGTACTCCAGGCCATCGGGGTGCCCCGACCAGAGCGCGGGCGGCCGCCCGCCTTCAGCGCGCAGGACTACCGCAAGCGCCACGCCGTGGAGTGCGGCATCAACCGGCTCAAACGCCACCGCGCCATAGCCAGCCGATACGACAAGCTCGCCGTGCGCTACGAAGCTACCTTCCACATCGCCGCCATCAACGACTGGCTAACCCCACTTCGAGACAAGCCCTAGAAGCAGGGGTATCGGGTGGCTGTGACGAATACGTGGCGAAAGAGCGAGACACCGAGATCACGAACCCCATGTGAACTGCGAAAACCATCTAAGTGCCCAACGCTCAACGGGAACAGGGCGGCACGCCAGGGCGGTTCGCCGTGGCGCAGCGCCAACTCGAACATGTGGGCGCAGGCGACCACGGCCGCGATCGTGGCCAGAAGAAGTACCGCGGCGATGGTTGTCAAGCGCGACCACACCGAACTCGACATGGGTTACTCGCTCCGCTTCGCAAGTCATCAGCCATACACGGGAGCTAGACGACGGTGAGCACTACCGCGGACGTGCACCTCGGCACATCGTGGAGACGGCCGCTCCACGCGGCCAGCGTAGGGCGAGGACCGAAACCCGCCAGCGCCTGCCTAGCGGGCTCGGCAGAATGCGGGCATGGAGCCGGACCGACCTGCCTTCCGGGTCGGTGCGCTCCAGGATTCAACGGCAGCGCGTAACCCTGACGCCCCATCCCGGGCGGTATCACGTATCGCTCTGCGCCGACCTCTACCTGAGACGACGTCGGGTCATCCATGGAGGCTTCTATGACGAGTCGGTACCCGCTCCTGCAACAGACCGCCGCACACGCTGCCACGTTCCTCGACGGCCTCTCGCACCGCCCGGTGACGGCGAGTGCGAGTCCGGCGCAGTTGCGCGAGGCTCTGGCCCGGCGACCCCCCGAGGAGGGCTCCGATGATGCGCAGGTCATCGATGAGCTTGTCCGTGACAGCCAAGCGGGCGTTCTCGCCAGTGCCGGGGGCCGATTCTTCGGCTGGGTGATCGGCGGCGGGATTCCGGCAGCGCTGGCCGCCGACTGGTTGACTTCGACCTGGGATCAGAACGCCGCCCTGTACGCCTGCGGACCGGCCGTGGCGATCATCGAGGAGATCACGGGCGACTGGCTGAAACAGCTTCTGAGGCTGCCGCCGGAGGCGTCGTTCGCCTTCACCACAGGGGCACAACAGGCCCACGTCACCGCGCTGGCCGCCGCCCGCACCAAAATCCTGGCTGGTCGCGGCTGGAACGTCGAACGTCAAGGTCTGATGGGAGCACCCGCGGTGCGTGTGCTCACGTCGGGACACCACCACGCCTCCATCGAACGGGCGGTTCGCCTGCTGGGTCTGGGTACGGATTGCCTGCACGCCACCGAGGCCGATGAGTGCGGGCGCCTTGACCTCGTCTCCCTCCAGCGGCACCTCGCCGAGCAGGACACCCCGACCATCGTGTGTCTCCAAGCCGGCGAGATCAATACCGGCGCCTTCGACTCGTTCACCGAGGCCTGCCGACTTGCCCACGACCACGGTGCGTGGGTGCACGTTGACGGTGCATTCGGGTTGTGGGCCGGCGTGAGCGAGCGCTACCGCCATCTGCTGGCCGGTGTTGAGCACGCCGATTCCTGGACGACCGATGGCCACAAGTGGCTCAACGTCCCCTTCGACTCGGGGTTCGCCTTCGTGCGCCACCCCGACGCGCATCGCACCGCGATGTGCACCCGCGCCAGCTACCTCATCCACGCCGACGATGCAGGGAACGGTGCGGCCACCCGGTCGGCCCGCGACCAAATCGACTGGAACCCGGAATGGTCCCGCCGCGCACGGGCCGTACCGGTCTATGCCGCCATCCGCGCGCTGGGACGACACGGAATCGCCGAGGTTGTCGAACGTTGCAGCGACCGTGCCTATCGCCTCGCAACCCGAATCGGGGCGCTGGAGGGTGCGGAACCCCTCGTTACGCCCCAGATCAACCAGGGCCTGGTGCGCTTCCTCGCTGCTGACGGTAATCACGACGCCCGAACCGAGCAGGTGATCGAGCATGTCCAGCAGTCCGGAGAAGCATGGTTCGGCGCCACCACATGGAACGGGATGCGGGCCATGCGTATCTCTGTCGTCAACTGGCAAACCGACGACAAGGACATCGACCGCGCCATCACCGCCGTCCGCAAGGCCGTGGATGCGCAAGCACATCGGCCATGACTCCGTCTGACGCGGGCACGGAGTACACGATCACCCTCCGCGTTAACCTGCTCAGCACCGATCCAACCGCGGCCCCACCCGTGAGCTGCCCCGGGTTTGGTGAAGTCCGTCGAACCAGCCACGACCATGGCTGGCGGACAGGAGAATGACCGCCATGGCACCGCCACGGAAATACCCCCAAGAACTGCGCGAGCGGGCTGTGCGCCTGGCGCTGGAGTCCGAGCGGCCGATCGCCCAGATCGCCGCGGACTTGGGCATCCACCGCGAGGCCCTGCGCACCTGGGTGCGCCAGGCCCAGGCTGATACCGGAAAACGCCCCGAGCAGCTCTCCACCGCCGAACGCGAGGAGCTCAAGCGGCTGCGCAAGGAGAACAGTGAGCTCAAGCGGGCCAATGAGATCCTCACGTCCGCGAGCGCTTTTTTCGCCGCCGAGCTCGGCCATCCCCGGACGAGGTCGTCGCGATGGTCGCTTCCCCTTCGCGCGAACTTCGGGGTCGAGCCGGTGTGCCGGGTCCTAAAGGAGAGGCGCCCCATAAGACTCAAGGAAGGCGACAAATTTTGATGCGGGGCCCGTCAAGTTAAGGGTGTAAATATTTTTCCTGGTCAGCGGCGTATCGCGGTGAGGCGGCAGTCGAAGGTGCGGGCGAAAGCGTTCGGGGCCTTCTTCCACCGGGTGCTCCATTTGGTCCGCCCTGTGCCCTACCGAAGCAAGATCAGTCCTGGCCCCAGTGGCTGATGACTCTCTGCCGAATCCGGCCATTGAGCGGAATGCCGGTCAACCCCGGTCCACCCCTGGCCGTCTAGACAGTGAACGCTACGCCACGCAACTGTGCAATCGGTATTCACCGGGAAAGGAGGAACATTCCATGTTCAGGCTCCGAGGAACGTTCTTGGTGGTCGTGTCGGGAATCCTAGCGGCGGGCCTTGGGACCATGTCGGCTCCTGCGTTGGCCGATGGACCGGAGACCTCCGACGAGGTCGTGGCGGCGGTGGAGGCCGCCGAATGGCCCGGCTTGGTCGAAGGCGACTCCCGCTGGGAGGTGTCGGTCGTCAAATTCCTGCTGGTGGAATACGGCTTCCTGGATGTCAACCATGCCGACGAAGATTTCGACGCGCGGTTGGCCGACGCCGTGCAGGAATACCAGGCGGCTCGGGAGATCACAGAGACCGCCGAGGTGGACGCGCCCACCTGGGAGGCTTTGACCGACGACCTGGGACTGGTCCGCCAGGGCGACAGCAGCAACCGGGTCAAAGCCGTGCAGCAGTCACTGATCTCCGGATACGGTTACGAACTGCTGCTGGACGGTGAGTTCGGCCCGGCCACCCGCGGCGCGGTGGTCGAGTTCCAGTCGGTCAAGTGCATCGACCCTGACGGAGTCGTCGGCCCAATCACGTTCCAGGCCCTCATCACCGATCCCGGCGACACCTGCGACTGAGCCCGGCTGCGGGCCCTCAGGTCTACGGGGCGGCGGCAACGCCGCCGCCGTTGCTCGGAGCGTGACTGTCTGAGGCGAGACGGCGTGGTGCCGCCGCAGGTTACGGGCGGCCCGCGGCCTGGTTCGCGGGCCGCCCCACAGGCGGGGACTACTTGCTTGCCCAAGGCTTTAACGCCGGTCGTGCCGGGGTGACGCCGCGAGGATCGCACGGACCCGGCGGGCGACGGGATAGCCGACGAACGTGCCCTCGGGCAGCACCAGGCCCGACCGGCGGCTTAGGCCGTGGTAAACGCGCGGTCCACGGCTCCTGTCCAGTCCAGGTTCCTGAGCGGAAGGGCCGGATTGCTTCCCCATAGCGTCGAGCTGGTTGGGAAGGATGGCCCGTTTCCCACCGGCCCCCAATCCGCGCCCGCTCGCACGAGGCGGAGCGATCCACGCCATCAGTGTGTTCCCCGGCTATGGCGGCCTCGACCGCGGTCCGAGGCGCCGTGCTTTCGCGCGTCATCGCGGTGTTGTAGACCGACCGCCTGCCGCCGAAGTAGTCGTGCACGGTCCGTTTGGACACACCGGCGCGCCGAGGTCGCACCGGCGCCCGGGCATTCGTACCCGTCCAGCAGGAACAGGGCGCGCGCCGCGGCGGGGGTGTTCGGGTGCTTGCGCACGAACGCCGCGGGCCTCCACAGCACGGTCGGCCACCGCCTTCGGCTCCTCCCTACTGTAGAACGCATAAAACTTTACTATACGGTGTAGTGTAGAAATGAGGATGCCGGCAGATCTAGGAGACCGACATGGCGGACCCTGGCACCGACGAGACCGAAGCGGACGTGCTGATCGTCGGCGCGGGCCCGACCGGACTCACGTTGGCCTGCGATTTGGCGCGCAACGGGGTGGCGTTGCGCATCATCGACCGCGACGTTGCCTTCAACACCGCGTCGAAGGCCAAGACGATCCAGCCTCGCGCCCTGGAAGTGCTGGATGATCTGGGCGCCGCAGCGCCGGTCGTCGAAAGGGGCGTTGTCGACATACCGATGCGTTTTCACGGCCCGGACGGCAGTGTCACCGACAAGCCGGGTATCTCGGCTCGGGCGAGCGAGTCCTTCCGTACGCCGTACCCGGATCCGGTATGGATCGGTCAGTTCGACATCGAGAAGGCACTGCGGGCACGGCTTGCCTACCTCGGCGGTGAGGTCGAGTTGGCGACCGAGGCCACCGGCCTCGAACAGGACGACACCGGGGTGACTGTGACTACCGCCTCCGGCGACATCCGGGCGCGTTACGTGGTGGGCACCGATGGTGGTAAGTCCACCGTGCGCAAGCTCGTGGGCCTGCCGCTGGTGGGCGAAACGTACGAGTCCCAGCAGTGGTACCTCGGCGATGTCCGGACCGCCGACCTGGGCCGCGATCACATTCACATCTGGACCTCCAGCGCAGGGATGGTCGGGCTCACGCCATTGCCCGGCAGCGACCTGTGGCAGATGCAAAGCCCGATCCCACCGGAAGTGGAGACGCCGGCGGAGCCCTCATTGGAGCTGTACCAGTCGATGCTCGACGATCGGGCTGGCACCGGCGCCGTGACGTTGACCGACGCGAGTTGGCTGTCCGCCCCGAAAGTCAACGTGCGCATGGTCGAGCGCTATCGAAGCGGGCGCGTCCTGCTGGCCGGCGACGCCGCCCACGTGCATTCGCCGGCCGGCGGGCAGGGCATGAACACCGGCATCCAGGACGCCTACAACCTCGGCTGGAAGCTGGCCGCCGTGCTACGCGGCGCACATGACGCCCTCCTCGACACTTACACCACGGAACGGGCCCCAGTCGCCCGCGCCGTCCTCGCCGACAGCACCGGCAAGATGCAGCACACGCTGAGCACAGCGAGTGGCACCGACGGGCGGTTGTCCGGTGCGCTGCGCTCACTGGCCGACGACACCACCAGCGGGCTGCCCATCGCCTACCTGGACAGCCCAATCACGCTCGCCGACGAGCGGGACGTGCACGCGACTCTGCCCGCCGGATGCCGGGCGCCCGACGCGCGCGGCCTGCGCGGCCAGAATCCGGACGGGGCCCCCTTTGCCGGCAGCCTGTTCGACCTGTTCCGCGGTACACACTGGACGCTTCTCGTGTTCGACCACGCCGGAGAACTACTGCTGGACAAGGCGAAGCCCGACCACATGCGCGTCCACCGCATCGGCGAGCACGGCGGCGCGACCCTGCGGGACGTCGACGGCGAGGCCCACGCCCACTACGCCCCCCGAGCGGGGGAACTCGTCCTCGTGCGACCGGACGGGTACATCGCCGCCAGGGGGCCGGCCGCCGCGGAGATGCGCATGATCGAGCTCCTGGGAGCTTACCGTCCGGAAACACGTCCCACACGTAGGCCGGTTTGACGTCGGACATCTTCGATCGCGCCCCCGCCCGGCCACGGCTTCTCCCCACGGCCATTCGAAGGGGTCGCTCTCGGTAATCCGGTTCTCGATTCTCTGAGTCCGCCGATTGACTCATCAGCGTCGGCGCTTCGGTTACCGATGTGCGTCACTCGGATCAGCGACTTGATCGACATGGTCAGGTGTCAGGCGAGTCACAGCCGTCGCCAAACTCCGTTGGTTGCCGCGGTGAACGCGACCCCGGTCAGGATCACGAGCGCGGCCTGGGCGATGGCGACCGGATCGCCAAGCTGACTCTGGGTAGCAGCCCACGTGGCCGGGGAAGCGAAAGGGAACCATCCGCCGACAGGAGTGGAGACGGCGATACGAGCCAGGTGAGCGCGGGCTCCCTGCCAGCACAGTACGGACCTCTTCCCTTGGGCCTCGGTGAGCTTGGGCGCGGCTCCCGGGGCTATCAATGGGTGCTGGACGCTGATATCGAGGCGTGCTTCGACCGGATCGAGCACGCGGCCCTGATGGACCGAGTGCTGGCCCGGGTGAAGGTCACCGGTCCAGGTGAACCCGGGCGCCTCGTAGGACACCTCTCCCGACGTGGCCTCGATGTCTCCCGTGATGGTGCCGTGCTCCAGGGCGTCGGACAGGTCACCGGTGAAAGTAGCGTCATCGATGGCGGTGTCGGCGCGGGTGGTGAAGCGGGGGCGGTAGTTGTGCACTGCCGGCAGGAATGGCTACTGGCTGGCTCTTGAGTCCTGGACTGTTCGGTGTCGCGGTCTTGAGCTGGCGGTACCTGACCTGCTACCGGCGTCGAGTGCCGAGTCGCGCGGCGATGCCGTCGAGGACACAGTCGAGGCCGACCTCGAAGGTGGCGTCGGTGCCCGGGTGCGTGGCGTCGTGGAGAGCCCTGGCGAGGGTGGGGTAGCGGCCGGTGGCGAGCATGCGGGTGATGTAGGGGCCGGAGGTGGTTTGCCACTGTTGTTCGCTCATGCCGCTGGCGCGTTCGGCGCGGCGTTCGGTGATCTCGGCTCGTAGAGCGCCGAGGGTGTAGGAGTGCACGATTCCGGCGGCCCGCATCACGGTGTCGATGTCATCGAAGTTCGGTGCGCCGTCCAGAGCCGACGTGGTGGCCTCCAGGTGGGCCAGTGCGTTGGGTCCGATATGAGGCCTGCCGCCGAGGAGGTCGACGAACCATTCGTGCCGCTGAGCGGCCTGGCGCGTGCGGTGCGCCAGCGACCGCAGGGTGGCGCGCCAGTCGGCCCCTGTGGGTTCGGGTGGGGTGATTTCGGCGTAGACCGCGTCGACCATGAGGTCCAGGAGCTCCTCTTTGGTGGCGACGTAGCCGTAGAGCCGCATCGGCCCGGCGTCGAGCACGGCGGCGACTTTGCGCAGGGACACCTCACCGAGCCCGTCGGCATCGGCGAGTTCGATGGCGGCGCGGACGATGCGGTCCCTGCTCAGTGGGCTCGGCGTCGGCCGGTTGGGTGGTTCCGGTCGCTCCCAGACAAGCGGTCGCTCGCCCTTGTTGGTGTCGTGTCGTGCCGCCATCACACCTCGTCTTCCCTCAGCTCCCGCGACTACCCCCAAGAATACAGTGTTCCTTATTGATACGGTGTATATAACAATACGCTGTATGGAAGGAAGGGTAATGCGTGCAGAGCAACAAACCTCGGTGCTCGTGGTCGGGGGCGGACTGGTCGGATTGTCCGCGGCGGTGTTCCTGGCCTGGCGCGGGGTTCCCACGGTGCTCGTCGAACGCCACGCGGGCAGCTCGCCGCATCCCCGGGCGATCGGGTACACGCGCCGGACGAGGGAGCTCTACCGTTCCGTGGGGTTGGAACCGGTGCTTCCGCTCCCCTCCGGCCGGCTTGGCGGGGGAGCCCCCCGCCGGATCCGCGTCGAGAGCCTCGCCGGTGAGTGGTTCGAGGAGCTGCGCTGGTCACCGCAGCCGCGGTCGGACCAACCGCCCGAGGCGGGGACCGAGTACTCGCCCTGCGGCGGGATCGGACTGGCGCAGGACCGGCTGGAGCCCATCCTGCGCCAGAAGGCCATCGAGCTCGGTGCCGACATCCGGTTCGGCACCGAACTGCTTTCCTTCACCCAGGGCCGCGACAGCGTGCAGGCCACGCTGCGCAACGCTGGCGGGCGGACGTACGCGGTGGCGGCGGATTATCTTCTCGCCGCCGATGGGCACCGCAGCCCGGTACGCGAGGCCTTGGGCACCCCCCCGGGGCGGGCGCGGCTACCTGCGCACCAGCCGCGGCGTGCTGTTCCGGGCGCCGCTTGAGCAATACCTGGAGACGGGATTCGGCCAGTTCGTGATCGACCAGCCCGGACTCGGCGGCGGGCTCACAACCTATGGCGACGGCCGCTGGGCGCTGTTCCTGACAGGCGACGACACCGAACGCGACGAGGACACGCTGCGGGAGATGGTGCTGCGCGCCATCGGGCGCCGGGATATCGATGTCGAGGTCATCACCACCGGGAGGTGGGAAGTCACCGCCTCGATCGCCGAGCGCTACTCCGAGGGCCGGGTGTTCCTCGCCGGCGATGCCGCGCACACCCTGCCGCCCAACCGGGGCGGCTACAGCGCGAACACCGGCATCGAGGACGCGCACAACCTGGCGTGGAAACTGGCCGCCGTGCTCGCCGGCGATTCGGCACCGGCACTTCTGGCCACCTACGAAGCCGAGCGGCGGCCCATAGCGTGGCTGTGCCACGACCAGATCTTCGCCCACAACGACGGCCTACGCCGGCGAGAGCAAGGAGGGCCAACCGTTGCCGCTCCTCTGCCGCCGTCCGCGGCCATGCCGGATATCTCGGAAACATCAGCGTCGCGAGCTCGGGCTCCGCTATATTGAAAGCCAGCCGAGACCTTCCGGGAGAGGCCCATGTCACGGTTCGCCCAGACGATGGTGGCCGCTGGATCGCTGGCGGTGAGTGCGGGGAGCAGCGTCGGCGCCGGCGTGCTGACGCAGGAGTGGTCGATGGCGTGGTGGCTGGGTCTGGTGGTCCTGCTCTGCTGCGTGATCGCTGGCAGCATCCTGCATGTGATGCAGGCGTTCCAGGCCCCGCGTGAGGACCGGGCCACTCCCCCGGGGCATCACGAGAGGGCGCCCCCTCTGCAGGCTCCGGCTCCGCGGTCAAGGACAACACAAGCATCGACATGCGCGGAAGCACAGCAGGACGCGATGTCATCGGCCGCCAGGACAACACCTACTACGGCACCCGCGACCACTAGTTAGGTCCCGACGCACGCCCCCGCACCGCTCGCGAGGAACGGCATTGAGCGACACCCCCTCCGACTTCGGGGCTGAACTGCGCCAACTGCGCCTACAACGGGGGATCTCCCTCGGTGAACTGGCACGCCGGACGCACTACAGCAAGGGACATCTGAGCAGGATCGAGAACGGGCACGTCCGCACCAACGCCACCATCGCTCGTGTCTGCGACGAGGCGATACAGACCGACGGCGTTCTCGCGGCGCTGCACATCGAGTCCACCGCAGACGAGGAAGATGCGTCCGCAGGCGAATCCGCGGCGCCCACCACCTGGCCGCTGCCACCCGAAACCGCCCACTTCATCGGCCGCTCCGATGAGCTGACCCGTATCACCAGATGGTTCGCCGCCGACCGGCCCGCCGTCGACGCCGCGGCGGTCCTCGTCATCAGCGGAATGCCGGGCATGGGTAAGACCGCTCTGGCTGTCCGGGCCGCGCGGAGGTCCCCCTCCCGGTTCTCCGACGGATACCAGTTCATCGATCTGCACGGCTACGACGGTGTCGGCGCGGTCACCGCGGAACAGGCCGCAGACCGCCTTCTTCGGCGCCTGGGAGTGCCCGGCGAGCAGATCCCACCGCACCCCGACGACCGCACCGCCATGCTTCGGCAGCGGCTCGAAGGGCGCGAGTTACTGTTGATTCTCGACAACGCCTCGGACAGTGCCCAGATCTCCCCGCTACTGCCCGCATCTGGCGGTGTCCGCGCACTGGTCACCAGCCGCAGCACCCTGCCCGCCCTGGACGAGGCCGATCGACTGCGTCTGCGGCACCTCGAGCGGAGCGAGTCGATCGCCCTGCTGCAGTCGCTGAGCCGCGAAGGGACTGTGTCCGGACACACGACCACGCCAGTGGATACACACGTGAACCAGGTCGCCGACTGGTGCGGCGGACTGCCGCTCGCAATCCGCATCGCCGCGACCGTCCTCAAGCGGGGAGAGGGCACCGATTCCGACCGCTGGGCAGACAGACGGCAGCGGCTCACCGAGTTCGACGACGGTGAGCGCCGGGTGTCTGAAGCATTCGACCGCTCCTTCGACCGGCTGCCCGACGACGGCCGCCGGATGTTCGCGCTGTGCGGGCTGCATCCGGGCACGCACCTCGATGTCTGGACCGCGGCCGCCCTCGCCGGCGTCAGCATCAGCGAGGCCCGTCGCCTGCTCCGCGCCTTTGACGACGTCGGCCTGCTCCTCGCCCACGGTGAGCGGATCGTCCTCCACGACCTCGTCCGCCTGTTCGCCCGGCAGCGGGCACACGCGCTGCTCACCAATGCGGAGCGAACGGCCGCTCGTGCACGGATCGTCGAACACTACCTGGCGTCGGTGGAGGCGGCCGATCGCGTGCTCACGCCCAACCGCCGGCGGTTCCTCTCCGCACCCACCGACCCGCTGCTGCGCCCGCCGCCGACGGACTACACCGCCGCCCTAGCGTGGCTGATGACCGAACTGGACACCATCGTCAAGATCACTGCATTGGCGTACGAGTCCAGCCTGGATCGCCAGTGCTGGCAACTCGCCTACGCACTGCGTGGCTTTCTCTTCATCGCCAAGCCTTGGGACGCTTGGCGGCAGACTCACGAGACCGCCCTCGCCGCCGCTCTGCGAGAGGGCGATACGAGCGCCCAGGCCATCACCCGCAACAACCTGGGCCTGGTGCTGCTGGAGCAGGGCGACCTCGACGCAGCGGAGACGCACTACGCGCGGGCGTGCGAGCTGTTCCGGGAGTCGGAGTCCTCCTACGGAGAGCACACCTCGATCGCGCACATGGCGTGGGTCCACTTTCATCGGGGGGACAGGGACGCGGCGCTGCGCGACAGCACCACCGCCCTGCGGTACTTCGCCGAGCACGGCAATCCCCGCAACCGCGCCATCGTCTACCGGGACACCGCGAGCATCGCGATCTCCCTGGGCCGCTACCGGCAGGCGATCGCACACTTGAATGAGGCCCTGACCACGTTCCGCGAACTGGGCCTGCACGTCGACACCGTGATGGCCCTCAACAACCTCGGGGATGCCTACCAGGGCATGGGGCTGTACGAGTTGGCCAAACAGGAACTGGAGAACGCGGTCGACGCCGCCCGGCGCAGCGGCAGCAGGTACGAACAGGCCCGCTCACACGAGCGGCTGGCCGAACTCGCCGCGGCGGCCAACCGGAACGGCGACAGCGTCATGCACGCCCAGCGCGCCATAGAGCTGTACTCCGACGTGGGGAACACTCACCGAGCCCGACAACCGCGCGAAGAGACGGTCGACGCTGACGGAAACCCGCCGGCAGAGAACGGCGACCGCTGGTAGAGAGGGTGGGCCATGCCCGACAGCGCCCGATACGACCTTTTCTTCTGCTACTCATGGAAGGACAAATCCGCGGCCGACGCCCTTGTCACCCGGCTCCGCGGTGAGCGGCTCGACGGGCGGCCCCTGCGCGTCTTCCAGGACGACCGCGAACTCCACGACTTCGACATGATCACACCCGAGGTCAACGCGGCTCTCGCGGCCTCCCGCTGTCTGGTCGCCTTCTACTCGGAGAACCTGCCCAAGAGCGCCTACTGCCGCTTCGAGATCCGGGTGGCGCTCGCTGCCGCCCATTCCCTGGACGGCACGCCGCAGCGGGTGATGGCGATCCCGCGCAACGTCCCCTACGAGGCCATCCGCCCCGGACGCCTGACAGATCCGCGGCTGCCCGATCCGCGCCATGCCACAGAGGACGAATTGGTCGCCTCGATCATGGCCCGAGTCAGGGCCACCGACGAGCGCGTCTTCGGCGACGCCCCAGGGCAGGCCGAACCACGCTGGTATCCGGCCCCTCTGATCGGAACGCGCGGATTCGTCGGGCGCGACTTCGAACGCTGGCAGGTCTTCGACGCGCTGCACAACAGCACCGACCCCGGTGTGGGCGGCGCGTCCGTGGCCCGCATCACCGGCCTGGGCGGCATGGGCAAGACGATGCTCGCCGAGCAGTACGCGCGCGAGTTCGCGGGCGACTACCCCGGCGGCGTCTTCGTCCTCGGCGGGTTCGGCAGCCACCTCGCCGACCGCGCCGACCGCCTGCACGTTCGGGCCCGCCGGGCAGAGCAGGTGCGCGACCTCGCCCGCGGCCTGGGACTGCGGCCAGACGGCATGGACACCGATGTCGTGGACCAGGCGCTGCGGGAATACCTCGACGGCCGCCGGTATCTGTGGATCGTGGACGACCTGCCCACCGGCCTCGACCATCGCACGTTCACCGAACTGGTGGCCCCCACCCCGGGTGGCCACACGATCGTGACCACACGTTACGCACCCCGGGAGCCCGCCTACCCGTGGGGCGGCGAGGTGCCGCTCGGCCCGCTCGATCCGGCGGCCGCGACGGAACTGCTCTCCCGCCATCGCAAGCCTCTCAGTCGAGAGGAGCGCCGGGCGTTCGACGACCTCCTGACCCTGCTCGGCGGCCACCCTCTTGCTCTGGCTGTTGCCGCTGGTCTTATCGCGTTGCCCGACCAGGGCGGTTTCCCCGGCGTGGCCGCCGCGGCGCGCGAACCCGGTCCTGACGTCCTGGAACTGGGCGCCCAGTTGTGGGGGGAGCTGCCCGAAGGTCACCAGGCCGGCATCGCCGCGACCATGCTGCGCAGCCTCGACCGGTTGAGCGCACCGGGGCGCGCCGTTCTGCGCGCCCTGAGTCTGCTGGCTCCCGTCCCCACGCCGGAACACCTTCTCACCGGCATGGTGGCCCGCAGCGGGTCTGCTGAGGACGCCGCGGAGGGCCTCGCCGAGGCCGCGGGGTTATCGCTGGTCGGTGCGGTCCCTGGCACACACGCCACCCGGTGGAACGCACACAGCATGGTCAGCAGGACGGTGCGTTTCGCCGACACCGACCACACACAGCGAGAGCGGATGCGCCTGGCCGCTGTCGCGGAGCTCACCGCACAGATCGACGCGAGTCCGACGGGTGTCACGCACACGGCACTGGCGGAGGTCCTTCCCCACGTCCACGATGTCACGGGGGCTCTGGAGGAGGAGGCGGAACGAAACCTGGTCAACGCGGCGGGGCACGTCCACACCGAACTGGGCGAGTTCCAACGCGCGGTCGATTGCTTCCGCCCCCTCTACGAGCACCTCGCGCGGACGCTGGGCGATGACCACGAGGCCGTGCTGCGTGTGGAGACCGGACTGGGCGCCGCCAAGGGGCTGTTGGGCGAGCACGAGCATGCACTCCGGCACAAGGAGCGCGCCTACCGGGGCCTCCGCGACCTTTTGGGGGACAACGACCCCGCTGTTATCACCGCGCAGAACAACCTCGCAGTCACCTACACCGACATCGGCGAGCACGCCGCGGCCCGGGCTACCTACGCGCGGGTTTACCGCACACGGCGCCGGCTACTGCGTGCACACCACCCCGCCACGCTCCAAGCGCTGCTCAACTACGCCATCTCGACCTCCCGCACAGGACGGCACACCCTGGCTCTACGCCTCAAGCGGGCGGTACTGGAACGCGCTCGGGCCATCCTGGGCGAGGACCACCCGATCTCCCTGGACGCCCGCAACTCCGTCGCCGCCAGCCTGCAGAAGCTCGGCGAGCAGGAGCAGGCCCGCGCGATGCTCGCCGCACTGCACGGCGAGCTGGAACGGCTGCTTGGGCCCGACCACCTGGACACGCTGGTGGTGCGGGAGAGCATGGCGGTTACCGGCCCGTCGCGCCGGGAAGGCGTGCCGCATCTGGAAGCGGTGTACGTCCGGGGTATCCACCTGCTGGAACCCGACCATCCGATCACGGTACGCGTGCTGCGGCGGCTGCTGGAGTTCTCGGTGACCGTCGACGAGCTTGGCCGCATCCGCTCACGCACCGGCACCGCGGTCGACGCCGCCGGCGCCGACGCCGCGGAGTTGGTCTCGTTCATCAACGAGTTAGCGTCCGCCCTGCACGACGCTCGTGTCGCCGAACACGGGCCCGACGATCCGCGCACCATGGTCGCCGTGTGCCTGTCGGCGCACGCCCTGGGGCTCCAGGGATCGGGATTCGGGGCCGCTGAGCTCGCCCGCGACGCCCACGAAGGCCTGGGACAGGAGTGGGGGTCAGCGGACCCGTGGACCCGGGCGGCGTCGCAGGTGCGCAGGTGGGTCGAAGAGCGGGCCGAAGAGGTTGAGGAGCCCGACGGCGGCTGAGGGTGTTTCAGGGGTTGCATATTCAAGATGCAACAGGAAAAACCCGTGGATCGGCCGATACCGCTGGAATTCTGGAGACGTCAACGGGTGCAGCCGGAACCGGTCCGCCTGCGCCCCTCTTACCCATCCTTCAGCGGGCAGGAGCCGGTGACCCATGTCCATCGTTCCGCAGGCCGACGAGAGCTTCGTCGACTACTACGAACTCCTCGGTGTCTCCCCGGACGCCGAGGAAGCCACCATTGCCAGGAAGATCAAGGACGGCCAGCGCGAGTGGCGTGCCAGGATCGCGCACACCGACCTGAAGCGCCGCCAGGAGGCGGAGCGCCGCATGGCGCTGCTGGCTGAGGCCCGCAAGACGCTGCTGGACGCCCAGAAGCGCGCCCGCTATGACCGCACCCGCAAGAACCGTTCGACCGCCGCCCCCAGGCCGACAACCTCGCCCGAGGGTTACGACCCCCTGGAGCGCGCCGAACAGTGCCTGGCGGTCAACGACTACCGCCAGGGAGCCTTTTTCGCCGAGGAGGCGGCGCGCACCTCCAACTCCGCCAAGGCGTGGAACCTGAGGTCCCGAGCCTACGCCGGGCTGGGCGACGGCACCCGGGCAATCGTCGCCGCGCAGGAAGCGGTCGCGCTGCGCCCCGACGATCCCCTCTTCCACCTCGACCTGGGCTCGGCGCATATGGTGCTGGACGAGCCAGGGCAGGCGATCGCCGCCTTCCAGGCGGCGGCCGAACTGTCCGAGGAGGACATCGTGCCTCGCGGCATGATTGCTGGTGTCCATGCCGCCACCGGCGACTTTCAGCGCGCAGCCGACGTCCTCAGCTTCCTGCACCGTGAGCACCCCGAAAACGAGGA
The DNA here is from genome assembly GCF_014203805.1 of Lipingzhangella halophila. Classification (GTDB taxonomy): domain Bacteria; phylum Actinomycetota; class Actinomycetes; order Streptosporangiales; family Streptosporangiaceae; genus Lipingzhangella; species Lipingzhangella halophila. The sequence continues at coordinate 485,870 of NZ_JACHJT010000002.1, forward strand.
CATCAAGACCGAGTTGGCCGCCACCTACCTCGCCCAGGCGGAGACAGTGCCTAGCGACTCGGACGGGAACTCCTACACGATCACCTCACCGGACGAGATCGCACGGATGCGTCAGTTCGTGGACAAGGCGGCCGCCGTCAAGAGCCGCGACCCCGAGATCCGCAACGGTGTCGAGGACATGCGCGCGAACCTGGACCGCCACGCGGACAGAGTGGTCGACTTCCGCGCCTTCTCCCGGGCACGCGCCTCAGGAGAGATGCGGGTGTTTCTCCTCGCCATCCACTTCCTCCCGTTCGTCCTCCTCTACATGGTTGCCGGAGGCATAGCCGTGGGAGATGGGCAGTTCACCTTCTACTCCATGATCGGCCTCCTGGCCACCGTCGGCATCTGGTGGTTGTACATGGTCGTGCCGCGCTGGAAGCAGAACCGGCGAACGCAGAAGATGCTGGAGCGCCTGGAGGCGGAGGGTCTGCTGTGATGTCCAAAGAACAGAGCGGAGCCGTGGGCATCGATCTCGGCACCACCAACTCGGCCCTGGCGGCAGTCGAAGCCACCGGGCGCCCTGAGATCGTCCGCAACGCCCAAGGCCACAACACCACCCCGTCGGTGGTGCTCTTCCGCGGCGGATCGGTGCTCGTGGGCACCCCCGCTAAACAGCAGCGGGCGAGCTTCAGCCTGGACGTCGTCGAGAACGTCAAACGCCACATGGCCGACACCGACTGGTGCCACGTCACCGAGGACGGCGAAGAGTACACCAGCGAGCAGGTGGCCGCCCTCATACTGCGCAAGCTGCGCGAGGACGCGGCGCGCGCGCTCGGCCGAGAGATCGGCCGCGCGGTCATCACGGTACCCGCCTACTTCGACGATCCGCGCCGTCAGGCCACCCGCGACGCGGGCACCATCGCAGGGCTGGAGGTGCTGGCGATCATCTCCGAACCCACGGCGGCCGCGCTGGCCTATGGGCTGAAGGACGCGGAGGCGGGCACCGTCCTCGTCTACGACCTGGGCGGCGGCACCTTCGACGTGACGGTCATACGGATCGGCGACGGCGTGTTCGACGTGATCGCCACCGCGGGCGACCGTGAGCTGGGCGGCGTCAATTTCGACGGCCGCCTGATGGACTGGGTCAACGAACAGGTCATCGCGGCCAGCGCGCAGGACATCTACGACGGCGACACCCGCGACATCGCCCTGCTCCGCGACCAGTGCGAAACCGCCAAGCACACGCTGAGCAGCATGGAGGAGGCAGAGGTCTTCGTCGACTCCGCGGGCCGATCACTTGACTTGACGGTCACCCGGTCGGTGTTCGAGGACATCACCGACGACCTGCTGGAGCGCACCACGGACCTGGTCGAGGAGGTGATGGAGACCGCGCGGGCCTCGGCCGGACTGACGATGGCGGACCTGGACCACGTGCTCCTCGTCGGCGGCTCGACACGGATGCCCATGGTCAGGCAGGCGCTGGCCAAACTCACGGGAAAGCAGCCCGAAGAGTCGCTGCACCCCGACGAGGCGGTGGCGCTGGGGGCGGCCGTGCAGGCCGAACTCATCGAGGCCCGCTCCGAGGAGCGGGCGCCCGCAGTGGGAGAGCACACGGTCAGCGACGTGACGGCCCACGGGCTCGGCGTGATCTCACAGGAGGGTGTCGGCGGGCGTCTGGTCAACAGCGTGATCGTGCCCGAGCAGAGCAAGATCCCGGCGTCCCGGTCCGAGGTGTTCCACACCCTCGAAGACAACCAGACGGTCGTCAACGTCGAGATCACAATCGGCGACAGCCCGGACCCGAACAGCGTCGGCCGGCTGACCGAGCAGGACGGTGTCGATCTTTCGATACCGCCCTATCCGAAGGGGTCGCCGGTGCGCGTGACGATGTCCTACGACGTCGATGCCATCGTGCAGGTCGACGTGCACGACATGGTGGCCGACAAGCCCTTGGGGCGGGTGCAGATCGACCGCGCGAACAACCTGGCTCCGAAGCAGATCCAACAGATGGCGAGTCGGTTGTCCCGGGAGCGGGTCCGATGAGCGGGCAGGAAGCGGCTGCCCGCGATGAGGAGCCGGCGCCGCGGGTCGATGGCTGGGCGGCGGTGGCCGACGAGTTGCGAGCGCTGTCCGCGCGGTTCGACCGCAAGATCCGCGACGACGGGGACAAGCACCGGCTCATCGCGGACCTGCACGACCGCGTGCGCGCGGCGGAGCAGGGGCAGGCCGCGGAGTACCTGGGGCCGCTGGTGTACCGAGCGGCGATGGTCATCGATCGCCTGGACCGGTACCTCGACGCCGACGAGGGCGGGCCCACGGAGGAAGGGGCCGACTCGGCGCGATTCGTCGCGTCCGTCCGGGAGGAACTGTTGGCCGTCCTGCAGCAGCACCAGGTGGCGCAGGTCCCGGCTGATGGGGCGGTCGACCCGGCCGTGCACGAGGTAGTCGGTGTGCACGGCGATCCGGATTGCGGCGAGCGGCCGCTCCAGGTGCTCACGCTGGTGCGGCGGGGGTTCCGCCTGGGCGACCGGATACTGCGGCCGGCGCAGGTGGTGGCCGGGTGCCCGGCGGACGCGGACTGATGTGGCGCCCGGGAAGGGCGGAGAAGACGGCGCCCCTCCCGGGCGGCTTGGCCCGTGCGCTCAACCGAGGAGCTTGCGGCGGAGCCACCTGATCAGGACGCCCACAGTCACCAGGCCCAGGAACAGTGCGATGAGGGCCCGTTTGAGATCACCACTGTCACCGGGATCGCCCGTGTAGGCCAGCAAGCCGTAGACGAAGAATACGGCGTCGAGAATGAACAGGCCGAGAAGCGTCTTCGTGATGGGGAGCAATCCCTTGTAGCGGCCCGAAGGATAGATATTTGTTGTTTTGATCTTATTTTTCTGGCCGACCACGTCTCCCCCGGCGCGGGCGTAGGGCATGTTTATCTGGTTCTGCACCCCACTGCCGCGTGACTCGCGGTCGTTCTCGTCGCTCACCGCAATATCCTCCCATCAAACCTTCGCGCAGTGGAACCATACGCCTCCACCCCGCACAGAAATACACATACTCGTCGCCCAGCGCACTGCCAACCGATTGAGATAATGCTACCCACACGAGAAAGGGACGTCCACAAAAAATACATATAAAACTAGGGCTCAGGCCGACGGAACCGGCCCCCGGCAGAGAACTCGCAGAGCCACTGCGAGTACTTTGTCATTCATTTTTTAATTCCGGAACAATCGAATCCCGCTGCCCGCCCAGCGGAACCTCGCCTACTCCGAGCCGCCGACCACGCCCAGCGAGCAGCCGAGGGCTGCGGCAAATGCGTGCCAAAAATTGCGATCCGGGCCTCTCGGGTACACATCCAGGCAGGTCGGCGCGTTGAAAACCTATGGATTTCCGCGCTCTGCGGACCAGAAGGTCGGGGGTTCGGCTCCTCCCGAGCGCGCCGCCGTGAGACAGCGCGACGAAGACCCTGAGCAGGGGAAATCCCGCTCAGGGCCTTCGTCGTTGGGTGCGGTTGGCCGCGGCTGAGGTCGGCTGTTTACGGCTGTCCGCCGACGGCTGCGCGGTGGACCCGGCACTGCCGGGGCCGGCGGCCGTTCAGATGACGGGCGCTTCGAGGTATCCGGTGATCAGCAGGTATCCGGGAAGCCAGGCCGTCAGGACCCCCACGACGAACGTTACATACCCGGCCAACTTGGTGATGCTGAGTCCCATCGCCAGCAGCAAGAAGTACACGAACCACAGAACCGCCCAGGCCGCCCAGTTGAGCCCCAGCCACACCAGCCACGTGTCGCCTCCCGAACCGGCCAGCGTGATTATGGACGTCGGAACCGCGGTAATGGCGACGAACAGGCAGTACCACCCGAGCCCCCGGCCGTCGGGATTCAGGTAGCGGTTGATCGCGACCCAGAGGTAGGTGAACGCGAACAGCAGAACGAACGCCCCCAACGCGACGGAGGTGATCTCGTCGCGGAGCACTCCCAGCGTGGCGGCGATCACCGCGGCGATGAACCCGGTGCCGCCGGTGAAGATGTTCATGACACCGATCTCCCGGTCCCCGATGTGCCCCAGAAGCCAGATGCCATTGAGCACGAGGACGGCCCCGACGTAGAGCAGTACGAGCCCGAGCATGGTCTATCTCCCTTGTTCCGCCGTCACTGGTCGCCGGCCACCCGTGGCCGGCCGGGTGGAGCCTGTTCGTGTCGTTCGAATCACGGCGCGTCCCACGGTTCCGTGCCCCCGGATCGCCGGGCGCCTCCTGGCGGCTCGATTCGGTTGGTTCCGTGATCGGTGCCTTCACCGCGGAACAGTGAGAAGGGAGGCGTGGCCGTGTTCCCTTCCCACGGTTCTTTTCTCTCCCGGTCAGGAGGTCAAGGCGGCCTGTCCCCGGCCGCTCCTCGTCGGACCGGCCGCCCCCGGCCGGATATCGAAGTCGAAAATCTCCACGGGCAGGTACAGCGAGCAGCAGGCGTTGGGAATGTCGACGATGCCGCTGATACGGCCTTCGATCGGCGCCGAACCGAGCAGCAAGTACGCCTGTTCGCCCGTGTACCCGAACTTCTTGAGGTACTCGATCGCGTTAAGGCAGGCGTTGCGGTAGGCGATGGTGGCATCCATGTAGTAGTTGGTGTTCGCCTCGTGGTCCACCGAGACACCGATGAACGACATGAACTCCGAGTACCTGGGCTCGACGTTCCCCGGCAGGAACACGGGGTTGTTCGTCACCCCGTACTTCTCCATGCCGCCCTTGATGAGGTCGACGCCGAAATCGATGTACCCGCCCATCTCAATGGCGCCGCAGAACGTGATCTCGCCGTCGCCCTGGCTGAAGTGGAGGTCGCCCCCCGAGAGGTTGCCCCCGGGCACGAACACCGGATAGAGGACCCTGCTCCCGCGGGTGAAGTTCTTGATGTCGTGGTTACCGCCCTGCTCGCGTGCGGGAACGGTGCGGGCGCCCTCGTTGGCCACCCGGTCGAACTCCGCCGATCCCTGCCGTAGCTGCCCGGCCAGGGCCTCGTTGGGGTTGGGCGGCAGGGCCAGCGGCGGCACGCGGTTCGGGTCGGTGGAGATGAGCGCGCGCTCCCGCTCGTTCCATTTCGCGAGGAGCTCCGCGGAGGGTGCCGTCCCGAACAGACCCGGATGGGTGATCCCGGTGTAGCGGATCCCGGGCAGGTGACGGGAGGTGGCCTGCTGGCCGTGGAAGTCCCAGATCGCCTTGAGCGAGTCGGGGAAGTAGTCGGTCAGGAACCCTCCCCCGTTCGTCTTGGCGAAGACCCCGGTGTAGCCCCACCCCTGCCCTGCCGCGGAGCCCCGCTCCTGGGGCACGGGCCCGAGGTCGAGGATGTCGATCACGAGCAGGTCGCCGGGCTCGGCTCCCTGGACCGCGATGGGCCCGCTGAGCACGTGGCACCGGTCCAGAACCACGTCGCGAACGTCGTTGGCGGAGTCGTCATTGTGAATCTGGCCGTCCGTCCACTCGCGGCATTCCACCCGGAACTCGTCGCCGGGTTGCACCTCCGTCACGGCGGGGATCCCGGGATGCCAGCGGTTGTGCCCGGGAACATCCTGATCCCACATCGACTTCGACTGGTCTATTTTAAAGACGACATCAGGCATAATTCCTCCAACAGTTGGTCGGTCTTTTCTTCCGGCCGGCCGGTGTTCGCGGTCTCTGCTAGTTACTGGGAGCGGCCGGGTGCCGCGCCTCCCGGGCACTCGTCCAGGCCTTTTCTCCCACCAGTTCCTTGAGCTTCGGGCTCACCGTGGGCCGCTGTTCACCCTGCTGGGCGCCCGAATTGCCACGTTCGACCACCTCTGGCTCGTGGGCGCTCTTGTGGGACTGGTCGAACGCCGTTGTCAACGGACGCGGCGTACGATTGAGGTAAGGCGAGGAATACACCCTTCTCGCTTCTCTCCCGCACGTTGGGCACTCCTCGGTTTTCGGAGCGGAACCGATGGGATACTGCACTTCAAGAAAGGCACATCGGCCGCACTTGTATTCGTATACGGGCATGCGTTACCTGCTTCAGATCCGACTCATGCACGAACCCGCGGTCCAGCTCCCTCCGTGTTTCGGACACTCTCCTACCCCGCGGAAACTCAGGTATCTCCCGCGAAGCTAATCCGGCGTGCGGTGATCGTCAACGAGACGCGACGGGGGAAGCAGGAACGCGAGTCAAGATTCCCGGGAAACAAACGAAACACCAAAATTCGGCAAGGTCCAATTTAAGATTTCACCTCGCGCCGTCCACAAGGATCAGGAACCGGAATCTCCCCGAGCGTGTTCCGGTGTTTTCGCTCCGCGCCCGCCCGGTACGGGAACCGGCGTCTTCGCGCCGGTCGTCCAACGCCCAGCGCCACGCCGCCACCCGAATCCGCGACCTCGCAGCACGGCGCGACGCTGCCGGACAATGCAGGCGACCTGTGCCTGCGGCGCGGGCCCCGGTCGGCGCCACTGGCGGAGTCCGTCCGGCCGGCGTAGGACACGCCGCACCGGACCGCAAAAGGACCGTCCGGAACCGCCGAACACTCATGAGGAAATCCGTACTGGTCATGGGGCGGCCAGCTGGCCACCATGGGGCAGTGGTCGTCATCGAACGCCAGGCGCGTGCCTATCCCCTGCCCCGAGCGGTGCACTTCGACGACGAGGTCGGCCGCATCCTGCAGGGCGTCGGACTGGTGCCCGACACCCTTCCCGAGGTCGTGGCGCCCTACGACGACTTCTACGAATGGCGCGCCGCGGACGGCACGGCCCTCCTGCGTCTGGACTGGCGGGCCCAGCCCCTCCGGCTGGAATGTCAGCAACTTCTTCCACCAGCCCGACCTGGAACTGCTCCTCCACGGCAAGGTCTCGAACCTTTCGAACGTCTCGGTCCACCACGGCTGGCAGGCGACAGGCCACCGGGAGGGTCCCGACGCGGTCGAGCTCCGTCTGGAGTCCGCGGAGGGGGCGAAGACCACGCTGCGGACACGGTGGGTGATCGGCGCGGACGGCGCCAACAGCATCGTCCGGTCCTGGATCGACCCGCCCATGAGCGATCTCGGCTACTTCCACGACTGGCTGGTCGTCGACTTGGCCTCCTGCGGCGCCGACGCCCACCGCCACTTCACCCCTCCCGCGTGGCAGTTGTGTGATCCGGCGCGGCCCACGACGCTCGTTCCGGGCGGCCCGGGCCGCCGCCGCTTCGAATTCATGTGCCTGGAGCACGAGACTCCCGCCGCGCTCGCGGCTCATGACAACGTCTGGGCGCTGCTCGCCCCTTGGGGAATCACCCCCGAGAACAGTGCGGTGGAGCGCAGCGCGGTGTACACCTTCCAGGCCCGCTGGTGCGACCGGTGGCGTAGGGGCCGTCTGCTCCTGGCGGGCGACGCCGCACACCTCACGCCCCCCTTCGCCGGTGAGGGCATGGGCTCCGGACTGCGGGACGCGACCAATCTGGCGTGGAAGCTCGACCTGGTGACGAGACCTTCGTGTCCGTGGAGGACGAAGAGGTCTCCGCGCGGTGGTTCTCGGCGGTGAACGTCGACGGGCTCCCACCCAGGCTGCTGTCACTCGCACGCAGCTTCGAAGAGATCCTGGAACTGTGCGCCGCGGGGGTGGGAGTCAATATCGCCGGCGAGTCGGCGCGCGAGACCTACGCCCGCTCGGGTCTGCGGTTCATTCCCATCGTTGATGCTCCGCGCGCGACCACCTACCTGTATCTGCGGGCGGGCCGGCGCCCAACCCCGCTGGAGCGGTTCGTGCAGGTATGCCTCGACGTGGCGAGCGGGGCACGCCACTGATCGACCGCCTCTGCCGCTCCGTGACCTTTGAGTTCGTCAGGTCGCACACTCCCTTGGTGCGGTTGGCGCCACGGTCAGGCCTCCTCGGCCGAGTCGCCGTCGCCGGGGTCCTGCGGGTCGTCGGGCTCGGCTAGGAACGCGTCGGCGGATTCGCTGCCGCCGCCGAGAGCGTCGCGTTCCACATCGCGTGCGGCGCGTTTGCCCATCGCGGACTCGACGAGTCCCAACAGGGCCTCGCGGCGCTTGGTGAAGAACGGCTCGAACGCCCCCGCCCGCAGATCGGCAACATCGATCTGATGGGCGGCGACGATTGTGTCGAGATCAGCCGGGGGGATCTTGGTCTTGGTGTCAAGCTTGCTCATGTAGTCGGCGGGCGAGGCGCCGCCGATGGCCTGGTTGGTCTTACGGGCGAGCGGGGTCTTGTTGACGATGCTCTCGCGCAGCTCCGGGTCGATCTCGTTCTTGGTGCACCACGCCTTGGGGAAGATGTGGTGGATGTCCACCGCCAGATCAAGGTAGTGCGCCCGATCGAACGGTTGGTTCTGCAGCCAGTCTTTGGTGCCGTCGGCCATCAGTAGCGCGTGGATTCCCTTGTAGGCCGCGGCGTTGCGCGTCTTCAGGGAATGCAGGCGGGACTCGACGAAGTTGGCGTCCTCGACCGTGCGTGGGGCCACCGCGCCCTCGACGCCCCGGGCCCAGGCCGGGACCTGGTCGGTGTCTCGCGCCAGCCGGCTCTCGGTCGACGAACTGTATAGCTCGCCCAGCACGCCGCACCAGTACCACTGCCGGATCCTGGCGTTGACTCCGTGGATGTCGATGTCTTCGCCCATGACCACGCGCAGGGCGGCGAGCGCCACCAGCTGCGGTGGGTAGGGGACGTCACTGGCTGTGTGCACGTGCTGCCTGTCGAGGAAGCCGGCGACCCAGGTCAGTGCCTCACGCACCCTCTCGGTCCAGGCTCGGTAGTCGGCCAGCTGGAGATCGAGGATGTCGTCCTTGCGCGCTGTGGTGGCCGTCTCGGCGTGGTGGCTGGCCAGTAGCATCACCCGCCTGCAGGAACTCGGTCTCCTCGATACTTTCCAGCACCGGATATTTCCGGATGACGCGCGTGGTCTCTTCCCAGTCGTCCTTGAGCCGGAAGTCGGTACCGGTGGCGTGGTAGTAGTCCGCGTCCCCCGCGAACTTGGCCGTCAGGAGCTCGAAGACGGTGAGCTTCATGCCGCCCTGGTTGACCTTCTCGAAGACCGTGGCGACGGCTTCCTTCGAGGTCTGCTGGTCCAGCTCGATCGAGGGAACCGCGTAGGACTTCATCGGTGTCACCACCGTGTTGAGGAAGGTCTTCGCCACGCCGGGGTCCTCGTACTCGAAAAGCCACGCGGTCCCCTCGTCGCCGTAAACCAGGCTGGCGGGAAAGTACCCGTGCTCGCGCTGCTTCTCCGTGGTCGACACGTCGAGGGCGACGTCCCTGCCGAAGTTCTCCCGCACGACGCCGTCACCCGGCAGCGACTTGAGCGCCTCGTCGAGGTTGCGGGGGTCCTTCACCGCTTGTTCGATGTCGATAAAGAACTTCCGCCGCACGAGCTTCCCACGGGTGTCGTGCGTCTCCATCACGCCGTCACCCGAAAGCGCCTGGCTCAGCGAAGTGAGCCGCTGCTGGCCGTCGAGGACGAGCAGCACCGGGTCCGACTCGACCTCGATTCCCTCGATCGGTTTGGGCTTGAACCGCACCTGGTCGTTTCCGGTCTGCAGGGTCATCACCACGCCGAGCGGATGCCCCTGGGCGATAGTGACCAGGAGGGACCGGATCCGCTCCTCGTCCCAGACGTAGCCGCGCTGGAAGTCGGGCAGCTGGATCTCGCCCCTGGCGATCCTGGGAAGCATTTCACTGAGCGGGTGTTGGGGGGGTCTGGAAACCCATCAGCTCTCCTGGTCAGGTCGAGGGCGCCTATGGTCCTGGTTGGAATTCGGAATCTTGGGGGCGGCGTCGAGGATGGGGGCCGGCCGAGAGTTCGCGGAGGGCGGCTGCGTCCCGCTCCACCGGTCGCCAGACGTCCGCGGGTTTGATCAGCCGCACCTTGCCGGCACGGCGGGCGAGGCTGTGGCACTACTGCCGGGGCCGGCACAGGCGGTCGCTTCACGGAAGCGCCGCGACTTCGGCGGCGAGGTCTGCGCCCGGCGTTCCCGGGTGCCGGCCTATGGGTGCTCCCGTGAACCCGGGGCGGGCACCCAACGCTCCCAAGCCGACGCTGTTGAACAGCCCGGCGATAATGCCGGGCAACCCGCCGCTCCGGTGCGGCACGGTCGAGGCCGGGTCGGCGTAGGCTTCGGTCATGGCGGCGCCCAGGTTGGCGGCCTTCCACGTCCCGGTCTTCTCCTCACCGGTCGATCCGGATGGTCCGTGCTCGCGGGTCCCGCGCGGCGGCCAACTTCTCCAGCTTGGCGTACTCGGCCAGAGAGTCCTTGGTGATGGCGAGCAGCGGCACTAACGCTCCCTCACGGCTCGGGGGAGCCCCAGTCTAAAAGCCGCGCTCCCCGCGTTTCCGCCTTTTTGCCGAGAACGCGCATCCACGGGAAGGCCGCCGGGCCGACCGCGGCCGGGATTCGGCCGGGCCCCTTCGCCGGCGGCCTGTTCGACCTGTTCCGCGGTACACACCGGACGCTTCTCGTGGTCAACCACGGCGGAGAACTACCGCTGGACAAGGCGAAGCCCGACCACATGCGCGTCCACCGCATCGGCGAACACGGCGGCACGGCTCCGCGGGAGGTCGGCGGCGGGGCCCACGCCCACTACGCCCCATTACGTTCCAGAGCGGTTCCGCAAGGGAACTCCCGGGCTTCGGGCCCGGCACGACTGGCCCCCTTGTCACCCATGATCCAGGGGCGGTGTCATCCGAGCTTCCCCCGCATCAGGCGCCGCGGAATGCCGCCCTCCCCCGATCGAGCACCACGGTTCCGTCATCCTTGGCGGTTCGGAACAGAGCGGTGTTCTCCTCCCGGCGGGTCCGGGACGCCTTGGTAGTCGGCGGTGCGGGCGGCGCCCGTAGTGCGGTATTCGAGCAGCAAAAGGCCCTGTGCCGTGGCTTCGTGCCGGACGAGCCGTAGGCCGGTCGCCGCGTTCGGATGCGGGAGAAGGCGCCGCCCCGACCCGATCACGACGGGTGCCACGACAAGGCGCAGGGTGTCGATGAGTCCCTCGGAGAGCAGTGTATTGCCGAGTCGGGCACTGCCGTGGACCTGGAGTTCACGTCCTGGCAGCTCTGTGAACTCGCGGATGGCCCTCGTTGGGTCGCCGCGAAGTACGGTGGTCGGCCGCCAGCTTCCGGTCGAGAGCGTGTTCGACACGACGTACTTCGGCAGGGAGTTCATCCGCTCGGTGAAAGGGTCGTTGGGGTCGGTGATCTGTGGCCAGTCGCGTGCGAACGCTTCGTACGTTCGGCGTCCCAGTAGCAAGCCGTCCGCGAGGTCGAGCCACTCGGACGTGCGCTGAACGAATACGTCGTCAAGATGCGGCACTAGCCAACCGCCACCTCCGAAACCGTCGCTCGTGTCCTCGGTGTGTGAGCCGGGCCCCTGGCTCACCCCGTCGAGGGTGACGAACTGCGTTATGGTGATCTTCATCGCGCACTCTCCACAAATCGGGCGAGCTGGTCGGCGACGGTGCCCCAGCCTTCGGCGAAGCCCAGTTCGGCATGGCGCTTCCTCGCCGCCGGGTCAACGTGTCGCACAGTGATCCGGTAGTCGGTGCCGTCCGCGTGGTCGTGCAGCGTAATCTCGGCGGTCATAGTGACGGGGTCGGGGGCCGCCGGACGCCACCCGCTGTCCACGGCGTTGGTGAACACGAGGCGCTCGAACTGATCCACCAGTAGGAAGCACGCGTCAACGTGCGGGACGAACGTGACGCCGTCCTCGCTCATCCGCGTGACAAAAGCTCCGCCGGGGCGAACCTCCAAACGGTCAACGCGGCACAGTGTGGGGGCGGGTACCCACCACTGCGCCAGGCTCGTCGGATCGGTCCACGCGTCCCATACGGCCTTACGGGGCGCGCGAATTATCCGTTCGATACCCAGGTCGAGATCAGGATTCATGTCGTGTTCCTCTCCGTGGAGCTGGTGACGAACTGATCGAGCCGGTCGGTGCGCTCATCCCAGAGGCGCCGCTGCTCTGCCAGCCAGTCCTCGACGACCGCGAGTCGCTCCCGGTTGAGCTCGCAGGTACGCACGCGGCTGGACTTCGCGGTACGGATGAGCCCACTCGACTCAAGCGTCCGCACGTGCTTCATGAACGAGGGAAGTGTCATCGTGGCCTCGCGGGCCAGCTCGCTGACACTCGCCGGACCGTGCCCGAGGCGGTGGAGCACGGCTCGTCTCGTCGGGTCCGCGAGAGCGAGGAAGACCTCATCAAGCTCGGCCAAATACTTTGCCATGAGGCTAATTATCTGGCTTTGCGATACTTAGCGCAAGAGCAAAGTGTTGGGTCGTCCACCTTCACGTCGAGGAGGCACTGGCACAGCGCAAGTAAGCAGTGCCGGAAGCCGCACCGCGACGATCGCGGCCGGCGACCCTGCTCCGGCCATCACCACGCACAGGGCGGTGAGCAGGACGCATTCCCGTGGGCGGCGGCGGGACAACTACAATGCGCAATATTCAGTGGCTTCGTGTCAACGCACCTCGGGAATCCCTCCTGACCAGGCAGTGGGGGAATCTGGCTGAAAGGGGATCGCCGTGGCGGAAGACCTCGGGGAAGCTGGGCATGCCTACAACCTGCTGGAGTTGGATGACCGGCTGGTCCACGCGCGGGCGGTGCAGATCGCTGCCGAGCTGGGCATCGCCGACCTCCTCAGTGAGGGCCCCCGTTCCTCGGATGATCTCGCCGCGGCGACCTCCAGCGACCCCGACGCCTGCCACCGCATGCTGCGCATGCTGGCCGCCTGCGGCCTGTTCACCGAGACGGCCCCCGGCGCGTTCGGTCTCACCGCCCGGGGTGCTCCTCTGCGCTCCGACCATCCCTACACCGTGCGCTCCGCGCTACGGCTGAACGGCACCGTGGTTCCGCTGGTCATCGGGGGTGTGGAACACAGCCTGCGGACCGGAGGGCCCACCTTCCCCGCGGTGCTGGGCGAGAGCTTCCACGCGTACCTGGAACACGCTCCCGAACACGCGGACCTGTTCGACACGGCGATGTCCGAGCTGACACAGCTGATGCTGCCCTCCCTGCTGGCGGTCTACGGCTTCGCGGGGCACATGGTCGATGTCGGCGCGGGCACCGGAACGCTGCTACGCGGGGTGCTGCGCGCCACGTCCGGCACCTCGGGCGTGGTTTTCGACACCCCCCGGCTGGCCGAACGCGCGCGGGAGGCGATCCTCCTCGACGGGCTCACGGACCGCTGCGCGGTCGTCAGCGGCGACTTCTTCACCGAAGTCCCGCGCGGAGGCGACCTCTACGTACTGAAGTGGATCCTGCACAACTGGGCCGACGAGCCGGCCGGGAGGATCCTGCACCGGTGCCGGCAGGCCATGACCGAGAGAGCCCGCCTGTTGGTCATCGAATCCGTACTGCCAGAAGGTCCCGCTGACACCGGCCATCCGGCCTCCACCACCATGGACGTGGCAATGCTCGTCGTACAGGGCGGGCGGGAACGGACCGGGGCAGAGTTCACCGAGCTGCTCGCTGGGGCCGGGTTCCGGTTGGAACGGGTTGTTCCCACCTCCTCCCCCTACAGCATCCTTGAGGCCCGCCCGCTATGAGCGGCCGTTCCGGGGGTGCTATCCGGCGTTTCCGGGCCGTTGTTTTCCCTCGCCGATCCATATTGGTGTGGCCTCGACCGTGTGGATGCGCCAGACACCGCCCTCACGGCGGTAGGTGTTGTCGTACCAGCCGCCAACCGACCACCAGTCGGTCGGATCCTCCGCGCTGCGCAGATGGACGGCGTACAGGTAGGAGCGGGAGGAGGCGGTATCACCGTCGCCTCCTTCGTGGACCTCCACCTGGTGGTTGGTGCTCAAATGCTGCGTGCGGTGATATCGCCCCAGGTCAGCCGCGACGAACTCGGCCAGTCCCGGTCTTCTCCGGTGTTCGGCTCCCGGCAGCCGGAGCCAGCAGTCGTCGGTGAACAGGGCCGCGTAGCCGGCGAAGTCGCGCTCGTCGAGGCAGCGGGCGAAGCGGACCAGCAGATCACTGATCTCGGTGCGGTCGAGCAGTAGGCGCAGTCGGGCGTCGGCACTCACGGCGCTCCCTTCGGACGTGTTGCTGGCCTTCTCGGCTCACCCGCCCCGCAGCAGGGCGGTGTAGAGGGTGAGGCCGGGACCGAACGTCATGGCCACACCGGGTTCGCCGGGAGGGAGAGGGTTGGTGCGCTGGAGTTCGGCCAGGACAATGGGGAGCCCGGCTGAGGAGCAGTTTCCGTACTCGGCCAGCACCGCGCGAGAGGCCGCCGTTGCCTCCGGGGCGAGAGCCAGGCTCTCCTCCGCCGCCTCGATGATCTTCGCCCCGCCGGGATGGACCGCCCACCAACCCACCTCCGCGGCCGTCAGGTCATGCGGCCCGAGCAGAGCACGGACCACTTCGGGAAGGCGCGCGGCGATCAGGTCGGGGATTTTGGGCGACAGCCCCATCGGGAATCCGGTGTCGCCCACCTCCCATGTCATATGGTCCTCGTGCTCGACATCGGTGTAGGAGGCCACGTCCACCACCGCTGGCCCGCGGCCCGGCCGATCCGCACCCTGTACCACCATGGCCACCGCGCCGTCGCCGAACAGCGTGTTGATGACGAGCTGCTCGGTGTCCCACGGCGGGGGCTGGAGGTGCAGCGAGGACAGCTCCACGTTGAGCAGCGCCGCCGGGCTCGGATGGCAACGCGCGAAGTCGACGCACGCGGCCAACCCCGGCAGCGCCGCGTAGCACCCCATATGTCCGACGAACATCCGCTGGGTGGCCGGGGACATCCCCAGCTCGCGGATCAGCCGCGAGTCCACGCCCGGAGACTGGTAACCGGTGGATGACACGACACACAGCAGGCCGACCTCACCGGGTTCGGTGCCAGCGGCCGCGAGGGCATCGGCGAGGGCATCATGGGCCAGGGGGAGCGCCTCCTGTTGGAAGCGCCGCATTCGGGCCCGGGTCCCCCACGAGGAGACGTCCTCGGTATCGGGATCGACGACCAGGCGGCGCCGCCGGATTCCGGAACTCTCCACGATCCTGTGCAGCACGTCGGCGTTGGGGTGTCCGGCCGGCAGCAACTCGGGCAGGCGGCCCTGCGCCAGCGCCGTCGGGGGGAAAGCCGTCCCGGTACCGGTGATCCGCGCCGATGTCATCGCACCCCCGTCCTACGGTTCCGCGGGCGGGCGCCTCCTCACCGGGACCTACCCGGTACACGACACGCTCCACCCGCACGGGAACAGTGGAGTGCGTTTCCACCAGCCCCAAACGGTTCAGGTGCTGGTTGGGGTGGGGATCCCCCTCGCGGTGTCAGGTCTCTCCGACCTCGGCGATGAACTTCCGCGCCAGCTCGGGGTCCAGCAGCCAGTTCGCGTAGTCGGGCGGATAGTCCCACCCAGCGATCCACCGGTTGGCGACCTCGGGGGAGCCGACGGCCGCACCGATCATGTCCTGGAAGTGCTTGGGCAGTTCCGCGTCCCACATTGTGGAGATCATCTCGGTGAACTGCTGCACGGGCAGGCCGTACTCCCAGAACTTCTCGAACATCCCGACCAGCGTCTCGCGGGTGAACGGACGGTCACCATGGCCGATGATGCTGTGCAGATAGCTCTCAGCGCAGCGGATGGAGTTGTTCCACCCCTGGAAACCGAACGGGTCCATGGTGACCACGACATCGGCGGTACCGAGGGCGAGCCCTCCCGAGGGAAGGGCGGCCACGGGGTTGCGCACCTGGGGAGTGAGATGCTCGACCAGCGTGCTGTTGCCGTCGACGAGCTCGCTGTCCTTGCACCGTTCGTAGAACTCGGGGGTGTACCGGCGGAGCAGGTCCTTCATCCGGCGGAGCTGCTCGGCCGGGGTCGGCTGATCCTGCCACACGTCGATGGGCCCGCCCTCCTTGTCCCCCAGAGACAGGGAGTAGCAGGGGCCCTCGGGGGTGAGCATCGGCATGAGGATGGCGTTGCCGGCATCGGCGGTCGCCCCCGCCCAGGCGATTGCCTCGCTCTCGGGGTCGGGCGCCACGTTGCGGATGTTGGCCTGGGCGACCACGCGCGGGCGCGCACCACTGGACCGGGAGGTCTCGGAGTCGAAGAGCTCTCCGAGCTCGCCACCCCCCACCGCGATGATGACGAGGTCGAACATCCGGGAGAAGTAGTCAAGGTCGGTGTGGGTCATCCTGTGGATGACCACTTTGCCGCCGCGGTCCTCGAAGTACTCGAGCCAGTCCGCGATCTTCACACGGCGGTCGACGGACACGGCGTACTGCCCGGGCTGGCCGATCCTGCCCGTGATACGGATCGGGTCCGCACCCGATGGGTAGAGCAGGAGCTTGCAGTCCTCCATCTGCGGCGCCTGGGCACTCCAGAAGTCCAGATGGTGCTCCCGTTCGTGCTCCAGTGCGGTCGGCGGAGTGAGTTGTGTGATCGCGGGGCGGCGCGTGCGGACCCCGGTCGAAGTCTGGTTGGTGATGACTGTGACGTCGTAGCCGTGATCCAGCAGGCCGTGGGCTAGATGAAGACCCGAGTGTCCTGCGCCGACGACGAGGATCTTACTCATCGTGCCGAATTCTTTCTTGGGGAGGGGGGCGGGAGTGGAGGGGGTGGTGCTGTCCTGGCCACCCTGTGGTGTGCGGGGTTGTTGGCTGGACCGCGCGTGTCCCGAATCCAAGGCGCGGTCGCCCCGGGGACGCTCGGACGGGGGTCCGGGAGGTATGCGCCGCGCGGGTGCGTCGTCGCGGGGCATCGCCGCTCCTGTCGCGTCAGTTGGGGTGGACCGCCCCTGGAGGAACAGTCCACCCCTGATCACGCGATAGGGCGCACCGTCGGTCGAAGTGTTCTACGACGGGTACCGCGAGCACCTAAAAAGACGTGGGCTCTCGGTGGGGCAGCAAGACAGACTGCCCGGTTGTTCGGCTACCGCGGTCGTGGTGAAGACGAACTTATATCCGGGCATTCGGTCTTCCTTGGGACGTTCCCACCCCACTAGATCGCCGGGTCGGCTTCCCGTGGCGCGATCACGTCGAGGACCGCGTCGGTCATGCCGTTGATGGTGGGGATGTGGCTGATATCGGCACTGAGGGCCCCGCGGATCGCGGGGTGCAGCGCAGCGAGCTGGGCCCGCAGAATCCCGAGTTGCAGCGAGCTGACCCCGAGAACTTCGAGTTCAGTGTCGCGGTCCTCGGCGGTGATCGCGGTGGAGGCCAGCTCGGCGACAATGCGGTGCACTTCTTCCCGCAGCCGGGTGGGCACCTCCGTGACCGGTAGTGATTCCAGGTCGGGGACTTCGGGTCTCTCGTGTGGCGTGTGGTGCCAGCGCGGCGGCTCCAACGGGGCTGGCGAGGCCGGCGGATGCGGCCACGCCGGATCCACGCCGTGGGTGTAGCACTGGGCGAGCATCCTGTGCAGGCTGGTGCGTTCGTCGAACTGCGCCACCCCGCCGTTGACGACGGTGGCGGGGAGGTCGTAGCGGCCGAACGCCTCCAGCAAGGGACGCTCCAGCACCGGCAGTGATCCCAGCTCCAGTACCAGGCACCGCCCCTCTGCGGGAACGCTGTTCACCAGCGCGGTATGGAACTGCACTTGGTTGCGGAGCTGACGTTTCCAATAGTCCACGTCGAGCCGGTGCCCCTCGATCGTGGTCCCGTCGACGGTGGAGACCATCTTCACCGCACTGTCAGCAGGGCTCAGCCCGTCGATGTCGGCGGCGAAACCGCTGAGGTGCTCCTCGAGCATCCACGAATGGGCAGGGGTATCGTCAGCGACCCGCCGCGCCCAGATCCCGTCCTGCTCCAACCGGCCGTGGACCCGTCGCAGCGGCTCTTCAGGTCCGGTGAGGACGGTCATGGTGGGGGCGTTCTCCGCCGCGATGCCCAGTTCCGGTTCGACGGCGATGATCTCGCTCTTCGCGTACTCAAGGGATACTCCGGTGGCGAGCATCCCCCCGAACGAGGACACCGCGGCCAGGACACGGCTGCGCGCGCACACCAGCCGCGCCGCCTGCTCCAGGTCGAGAATGCCGACGAGGTGGGCGGCGGCGATCTCACCCACACTGTGCCCCACCACCACGTCGGGCCCCAGGCCCCACTGCTGGAGGACGCGCCCTTGGGCGACCTGGGTCGCGAAAATCGCCTGCTGGATCGCGTCGACCCCCCAAGGGGGGTCGGTAGTGTCCGGGTGCCAGCCGGCGTAGCCCGGCTGTGCGGCCATGGCGGCCAGGACCTCATCCATCGCCGCCGCGTAGGCGGGCTCACCGCGGTACAGGTCCTGTCCCATGTTGGGGGTTTGGGTGCCGTGTCCGTCGAATGCCCACACGATCCGCGGCTGGCCCGGGGGGTGGTGGGGGCCGAGGAGCGCGGGATGATGAGTTGGGCGGTTCGCCAGAGCGGTGAGGGCCGCGCCCGCGTGGTCGCGCTCGCGTGTGACGATGGCTGCCCGGTGCTGGAGGTGGTGGTCGCGTCCGTGCGCGGCTGTCGCGGCCAGGTGTGCGAGGTGCACCCCGTCCTCGGTGAGGGCGTGTGCCCAGTCGGTGGCGGTGCCCTCAAGCACCTCGGCGGTGTGGGCGGACAGCGGCACCACCACGGGAGCACTCTCATCAACGGGATGCGGCGAAGGGCTGGTGTGGCCCTCGGTCACAACGAGACACCCGTTGGCGCCACTGAACCCCAAGCTGGAGACGACCGCGAACGGTTCGCGGTTGGTGGGCCATGGGGTGGGGTCGGCGGGCACCTTAATCGCACGTGTGGTGAGCGACTCGCGTGGCGTGTGATGGTTGGCCGTGGGCGGGATCTGCCTGTTCTCCAGGGCCAGAAGCGTTTTGATCAGCCCCACGAGACCGGCGGCCCCCTCGGTATGGCCGATGCTGCCCTTGCTGCTGCCCACCAGCAACGGATCATGGTCGGGGCGGGCAAACACCTCCGCAAGCGCTTTGATCTCTCTGGCGTCGCCAGTCCAGGTGCCCGTGGCGTGGCCCTCCACGTGGCCCACCTGCTCCGGGGTGATGCCGGCGTCCGCGCACGCCCCGTTCATCAGTTCCACCTGGGCGGCGATACTGGGAATCCCGACTGATCGGGTCCGGCCGCCATCATGGTTGAGGTAACTGCCGACCACCACGCCGTAGATACGCTTATCCGCCTGGTGGGCGTCCTCAGCGCGCTGCAGTACGACCGCGGCCGCGCCTTCGGAGCGCCCGTATCCGTCAGCCTCAGCGTCGAACGGCTTGCACCGGCCGTCTTGGGCCAGTACGCCGCCGGCGCCGCCCGCACCCCCGCTGAAGCCGCGGCTGATCACGGGATTGACCAAGGAGTTGACGCCGACGACGATCGCTTGGTCGATCTCGCCGACCTGTAAGGCGCGCCGCGCCTGATGGATCGTGGTGGCCGTGCTGGAACAGGCGCTGTCGATGGTGAAATTCGGCCCGCGGAGGTCCAGAGTATGGGCCAGGATCGCCGGGAGCATGCCAGGCCCCGCACTGGAGATCTGAGTGATGTCGGGCTGCGCACCCGGCGCGAATATCATGGAGGGGGCATCAACGTTGCACGAGCCGACATATACCCCGACACGGCTGTGTTTGATCTGGTCGAGGGGCGTACCGGAGTCATAGAGCGCCTCGACGACGACCTCCATGAGGTGGCGCTGCAGTGGATCCATGCGCTCGGCCGTGCTCGGGGCGATCCCGAAGAATCCGGCGTCGAATGCCTCGAAGTCGTCGATGAGCCCGGCGGACCGTTGCTGCGGGGAGCGGTCCTCCTCGGCCAGTAAGGGTTCCATCTGCTCCCACCGCTCAGGCGGGTAGACACCGATCGCGTCGCGGCCCTCCATAAGGGCTTGCCAGAACGCGCGTGGGCCGCGGATTCCGCCCGGTAGACGGCATCCGATCCCCACCACCGCCGCGTGCGCCGAGTTCCACTGCTCACCAGAGAATGAGGTCATCACGCGTCACCTTCCACACGAGTGGCCGCCCACAGCCCAACGGTTCCAACTAGCTTCGTCTGCACATTTGCAAACCCAGGGTGGTCCGAAAATAGACGCTCTAGGTCGGAAAAGGTGTCACCGCGGTTATGCATGGTGTTGCGTTTGTTGTTGTAGAAGTTCAGCAACGACCGGGCGGCGCCGGTGTGGCCCTGCAAAAACGTTGCGCCGAAGAACATTCCGCCGGGGCGCAGCACTTTGGCGGCGTTGTCCACCATTCCTTTCTTGTCGAAAACATTGTCTCCGGGCAGGCAGTGCATTACGTCTGTGGCGGAAACCGAGTCCAAGCTGCCCGATGGGATGGGCCACTCACCCAACGCGCCGACCTCATGCGGGTGAACATTGAACCGGTGGCGCAGCCGCGATGAGGAACGCGCCAAACAAGCCGGGTTGAGGTCTACCAGATGGAGCTCTTGCAGTGGGGTGGATTTAGGAAGACGCCGCAGAGTACGGCCGGTTCCGGGACCCAGTTCACAATGCCGCTCACCGATGTGGGGGTGATAAAGCTCTTTTTCGATCAGCGGCATCGGGCAGTGCCAGATGAACCTGTGGCTGGCGATCTGCACTACGAGGTCGTAAAACCTCAGGCTCGTGGGGCTGTACAGTTTCGGGTTTGGCGTCTCGGTTCTGATGGGGCTAGACGACACGAGCGACCTCCGAGAAGGGGGTTGACGAGGACATCAGTGCCGATAAAAAAGGAAATCCGAAATGGGGGGGATCTCCCGGTTACAGCGTGTTGAGCAGCGCGTATGCCTTTTCTGGATTTTCGAGGAGATCTATGAAATTCCCAGGGTTGTCGAATGACTCGACGTACTGGTTCGCTACCATCTGATGTTGTTGTGCGGCGCCCAATAGTGCCATCACGTGCTCGGGTGTTTCACCGTCCCACCACGTACGCACGAGTTCCGAGAAACGGGCAGACGCCCACCCGTTACTCTTGTAGTAGCGCTCGAAAATGGAATTTATCGCGGCCTCATCAAATGGCCGGTCACCGTGCTCGATGATCGCCTCAAGGTAGATCTCCGCGGCCAGCGTCTCATCGGAGATCTCGCGTCCCGTAATAGGGTCAGAGCGGCACAGCACATCACCAATCCCGAGGACTTTTCCGCCATTGGGCAGGACGCCCACCGGGCGGCGCACCACCGGAGTGACGCGGCGTGTCGTGACCGAACGGCCGTCAACCAGATCGCCGTCCAACCACTCGACGACATCGGGGGCCTGGGACGTCACCTTCTTGCGCATGCGGTCCAGCACCAAGCCGGCCCCCGGCGGGCGCCCCTCTTCGGAACAGTCCAAGGGCCCTCCAGGGGCGCTCGCGAAAAACACACCGCGGGCGATTCCATGTTGGGTGAGCACCGGAGTCGCGAAAATCTCGCCGTAGGGGGCGGTGATCACCCGCACAGGTTCGGCACTGGCGTGCTCATCCTCGATGAGCACCTGGGTGACCACCCGTGGCGTGCCCGCGAGCCGCGAGGGCTCGGGATCGAAGAATTGCCCCAGTTCCCCGCCGCCGACAGCGACCACCACCAGGTCGAACATCTTCGCGAAATATTCGAGCTCTTGGGTGGTGACTCCCCTGATGACAAGCTTTCCGGCACGCTTTTCCTTCCTGCCGGCGTGCCCTTTGATCTCGTCTTCGAAATAGTCCAGCCAGTACGAGCGTTTCACTCGCGTGTCTATCATACTAAACGGGGTGGACAGTTGCCCGGTGAATTCTATGGGATCACTGGAATCCGGGCGGAACGACATGTGCACGTTGTCGATTCGGGGCGCCGTTGCGTCCCAGAAGTTCAGCCCGCGGCTGGCCTCAGCGGCGTCAGCACGCGGCAGGCTGAATCCCAGCAAGGGGGTCTCGAAATCCCACGTTTCCTTCGAGTCCCGGCTGGTCATGAGGGTGACGTCGTACCCGTAATCCAGCAGGCCGTGAGCCAGGTGCAAACCCGCCTGGCTTGCCCCGACAATCAGAATCTTGCGCATCACTGGACCCTTTTCTGCTTCTGGTTCTGAATCGCCGCGTCCATCAGCGTCAGCAGCTCGTCAACCCCACCAGATCGCATCGGCGCGACGGAGATCTCGGGAGCAGTGGCCAGTGCGCGGCGAGCCCAGGCCTCGAGCTCAGGTGGTGTGCGGCCATCACCGCCGGCGAGCGCCGGCCGCGTGGGGCACCGCGCGAGAGTCGCACCCTTCGGGGATGCCGCTGGCGTGGTCATCGCTTGGGCCGATGGTCACGATGGTGGGGCTCATCCGTACCCGCCTCTCGACGCTCGGCTGGCGGACGTCCGCCTTGGCCGCACCCAATGGCAAGCCCGCCGTGCACACCAGGTCGACCACCGTCCTCGGTGTGCTCCGTGATCGTTGGCGGCTGCGCCTGTGGGACAGATGTTCGGGGGGGCAAAGGGACCCAGCCTCTCCATAGAAACAACAAATCCTGGGAGATGCTACCCCGGCGCAGCCAGACATGGGAGTCGTGAAGTTTATGTTACTTCAGTGACCAATGACCGTTTTATCCTATTGTTTGATTTAATGTCCAGATAGCGTCTTCCCACGTGGACAGCACCCGCAAGACCCGCAACATGACCACCTTCGGTGGACTCAAGCGTTTGACCAGCATGGACGGAAGAGAGACACATTCTTGGCCACGGTGATCCTCACTGTTACCGAATACTTCTCAGCGGCCGTGCCGGGTTAGCGAAAGCTTGCCCCTGGCGGGTAAACGTAATGTTGCCCATACGAGGGAGACAGGCACCCCCAACCAGCGGGCCGGCGTAGCCGAACCGGGCGCGACCGCACCCGCGCGTCCGCATCGAGCAATTCAGCGCCCCGATTTCTGGCCTGGAAACAGAAGATGGGGTGCACACCACGAGGAGTCGTGCCCTCTCCAACTGCAGGTCAGTGAGGGACAATTCTGTGCCCCTCGCGCGGCGGGGCGTTCCTGGTTCGGCCCTCGGCGACGCGCCGGGCGGTCCGGCGACACATTGCTGACGCGGCGGAAGGGGCCTGGGAGAACGCAGATCACGCGATTACCGCCGCCTGCCAGCCGCAACCTCAAGGACATCAGCGCTTCACGGCAACCGCCGCGTGCTCCCACAACTGGCGGCCCTCGTTGTGCCGCGCGTCAGCCACCGGCTCCAGTCCGCTGCGCCACGTCGAGCACTCCGCGAACCGGGCCGGCCGCCCCTCCATGGGAGGGACCACCTCCAGCCCATCCGCGACCTGCTCGGCCTCCTCAGGAGTACGGACCCGCCCCCACTCGATCCCGAACTCATCATTCATCTTGGTAGTCAGCCAGTTCCTGGCCTCGGCATTATCGGACACGATGTGCGAGTAGATGAGCGCCGACCCCGAAGGGAACCGGTCCATGTAGGCCCGGAGCACTCCGAACGGATCATCCGCGTCCGGGATGCAATGCGCGACGCTGACCGCCATCAGACACACCGGACTGTCCGGGTCCAGCAGTCTCCGAGCCTCGGGAGAGGCGAATACCCGGTCCACTTCCCGCAGGTCGGCGGTAATGACATCCGTGGTGGGGTTGTCAGCTAGAAGCGCACGACCATGCGCGAGGACCATCGGATCGTTGTCCACGTACAACACCCGCGCGGACGGGTGGGTGCGTTGCGCGATCTCGTGGGTGTTCTCCACTGTGGGCAGACCTGAGCCCAGATCCAGGAACTGGTCAACCCCCAGTTGGGCAACGTAGCGGACCGCCCGCGTCAGGAAAGCACGATTCGACTTGGCCAGATCCAGAATTCCGGGCATCTCTTGTTCCATGGACACCAAGGCACCGCGGTCCACGTCGAAGTTGTCTTTGCCGCCCAGGGCCGCGTCGTAGATACGTGCGACAGAGGGGATCTCGAAGCTGACCTGAGGGGGCTCGGACGCTGTCACTGTGTGCTCCTTTCTGGTGCGGGTGGCCCGTGGGTGTAGTACAGCAGGAACACGCCCCGCGTGCGATCCCCTTTCCAGAAAAAGCTACGCACCCGCCTGGGCACCACCCAGCGTCTCGCGGTGACCCACGGCGGACAGTTGGCCCATGGGTAGTTTGGCGCGCACCCGACCCGGCGCGGAGCAGTACAACGGTGCAAGCCGGTGACCGGTACCGAGGACCACTCCTGGTTCATCGCCATGGCCCGGGTGGTCGCGGTGCCCTCCGGCCGGGCGGTGCCACGCGGAACAACGACGCACCGCCCGGCCGGAGCCCCCTCAGAGCTCGTAGGCGCGGGTCACCGCCACCCGGCTGAAGGACAGGTAGAGCTGGTCCGGAGGAGGACGGTATCCGGGCAGGTCGCCGAGGTCGGCCGGAAGCCGCCGCACGACCTCCCGGACGTATTGCTCGGTCAACGACAAGGTGTCCATTAGTCCTCTCTCGCCACCCGCGAAATCGCGGCGACGACGTCCCGCCATTCGCGCACCAGCGCGCTGCGCAGCTGCGCGCCCTCCTCGCTTACCCGGTAGAACTTCCTCGGCCGGGACTGGTCGGTGTTCCATTCGCTGACGAGCAGGCCCTGCTTCTCCAGGCGCCGCAACAGCGGATAGAGCGTGTTCCCGTCGACGGGCACGCCGGCTCCGTTGAGGGTCTCCAGCAGCGCGTAGCCGTACTGGGGCTCGCGGAGCAGTTCGAGGCAGGCCAGGACGACCGTGCCGCGCCGCAGTTCCTGGGCCTGGGTGAGAATCAAGTCTTCCGATACCACATGCGGCACTATACAGTGCGGCACACACTAATGTGCAAGGGGATACCCGATGACCCGGGTGCGCAGCCGTTGGGACAGCGCAACGCAGGCCCTGAGCACGGGGAACCCGGCTCAGGGCCTGTGTTTTCGTGCTCCTCGGCCCGGTCCATCGCCCGGCCGCTGACCCCCACGGCGTGCCGCGGCCTCCTCGCGCATCGCCTCGTACGGCGGCGGGGCGGCGCTGTGCCGGGATGCCGCGCCGGCCCGGGCCGTATCGAAACCGCCGGGCTCGACGGCGCTCACGCGGATACCGGCAGGAGGCGTGTCCGGGACGCCGCCCCCGGTCATGCCAACCACGGTCGGCCACGACCCCGGCACCAGGAAGGCAACGCTGTGCCTGGGAGCACCGCACCCGGGCACGCCTCCCAAACCGCGCGTACTCTGAGTGCATGGCAGCAACACCACTGG
Source organism: Lipingzhangella halophila (assembly GCF_014203805.1). Lineage (GTDB taxonomy): Bacteria > Actinomycetota > Actinomycetes > Streptosporangiales > Streptosporangiaceae > Lipingzhangella > Lipingzhangella halophila. Next base: position 510,879 of record NZ_JACHJT010000002.1, read on the forward strand.
GCGATTACCTGCGTGCGCGGCGCGCCCAGCTCAGCCCGGAGGCCGCGGGCGTCTCCAGCCACGGGGTGCGCCGAGTGCCCGGCCTGCGCCGCGAAGAGGTCGCGACACGGGCCGAGATGAGTGTCGACTACTACACACGCCTCGAACAAGGGCGGGAGCGGAGCCCTTCGGCGCAGGTCCTGGACTCGCTCAGTGAGGTGCTCCAGCTCGACGACGATGCTCGGTTCCACCTCTACCGCGTGGCCGGTCTCACTCCCGGTACGCGTGGGGGCGCCACACCCGAGCGGGTCGATCCGCAGCTACTCAGCCTCATGGACATGTGGCCCGCGAACCCGGCGATCGTGCTCGGACGTGCCTATGACGTCCTGGCCGGGAACGGGCTGGCCTACGCGCTCTTCGACGGCTTCCACCAGGGGCCGAACCTGATGCTGAAGATCTTCCTCGATCCGGACGCGCGCGGTTTCTACCCCGACTGGGAGCTCGTCGCCACGAACGCCGTCGCGGGCTTCCGGATACTCCAGGGCAAAGCTCCGCACGACCCGCGCGTCCGCGACGTTCTCGACACACTCACCGAACAGAGCCCGGACTTCGCGCGGATATGGGAACGCCACGACGCTCGCCGCAAACGGCTGGAGAGCAAACGGTTCCACCACCCAGAGGTCGGTGCGCTGACGCTGCGCATGCAGGCCTTCGACGTGAAGTCCACGCCCGGCCAGGAGCTGATCGTCTACCACGCCGAGCCCGGTTCCGGCAGCGCCGAGGCCCTCTCTCTGCTCGGCACCCTCGCGGCCACACAGGCACAGGAGCGATCGGCCGGCTGACCACGTCCGAGCGCCCCCAACGAGCGACCTCAAGAGGAGGCGCCGCCGGCGCGGATTCCGGGGTCTCACGCCGTGAGGCCGCGTTGAAGCCCCGGAGTCCGCAACAGCAGCATCGGACGCCCCACCGCGCCCCCGAGAAGAGCGCCCGGCGCCCACCACTGGCGTGGCGAAACTCACGGCTCCCTGGCTGCTCCTCGCCGAGGCCGCCTGCGAGGGCCGCGGACCGGCCGCGGCTCCCGGCCCACGGCCAGGGGGTAGCTGCGCTTCCGCCCACCGGGTAGGCGCGCACGGCCCTCCGCCCGGTACCCCGATCCCACACCCCGCCGACACCGCCGAAGCGGCGCCTGCGGACGGCACAGCTACTGGTGGGTGGCGGAAACGCGAGAAGATGGCGGGGACGGGCGTGTTGGGGAGGTGTGGCGTGCTCGAACGGTTGGTTCCCGGGTGGCGTGCCACCCGCTACCTCCTTCTCACGTTCGCTACCGCTGCGGCGGCACTGTCGGTGATGCCGTTGCTGTTGTTCCTGGTTTCCCTGATCCCGCTCGGCGGTGCCGGGTTGCTGCCGCTGCCCGGCGCACTGGAACAGCTACGGCGGTGGGCCGAACGCACGCGGAGCGAGGCGTGCGAGTACGCCCGTCTCGAATACGTCTATCGGGAGCCAGCGCCGCTTCCCAGCGGGTTGCGGCAGCAACTGCGGTACACGCTGCGCGACCCCGGTACCTGGCGGTCGGTGCGCTGGCTTGTCCTCCATTCCCTCCTGGGCGTGCTGGCCGGCCTGGTCGGGCTGATGGCACTGTTCGGGGCGCCGGCCGCGGTGCTGAAGACGGCGGTGTGGTGGGCGGTTCCGGTACCGCTGACCTTCATGGGGGTGGAGGCGCACGGGTGGGGGACCGCCCTGATCGGCGGGCTCGCGGAGATCCTGTTGTTCGGATCGGTGTTCCTGTACGGGGCTCCCACCCTCGCCAACGGCTACGCGCGGCTGGTCGCGTGGACGCTCGCGCCTTCCGAGGTGGAACTGCGCGCCGACCGGCTCGATGAGCGGGTCGCGGAGCTGTCCCACACCCGGGCGGAGGCGCTCCAGGCGCACAGCGCCGAACTGCGCAGGATCGAACGGGACCTGCACGATGGCACCCAGGCCCGGCTCGCGGCTCTGGCCATGCGTATCGGGGTCGCCGAGCGCCTGGTCGCCGACGACCCCGAGCAGGCGGCACGGCTGCTGCGCGAGGCGAGCGGCAGCGCGGAGGAGGCCATGTCCGAACTACGTGATGTCATTCGGACGACGTATCCACCGATTCTCGCCGACCGGGGCCTTGGCGGCGCCATCTCGGCCCTGTCGGCCCGCTGTGCGATCCCGGCGCGGACAAGGGTCGCGGAGCTGGGTACACTTCCGGCCGCGGTGCAGGCGGCGGCGTACTTCGTCATCGCCGAGGCGCTCACCAACGCCGCCAAGCATTCGTCCGCTACCTCCGTGGACGTGGAGGTGAGCCGGGACGGAGCGACGCTGCGGGTGGAGGTCGCCGACGACGGGATCGGCGGCGCGGACGACTCGCGGGGCAGCGGAATCGACGGTATCCGCCGCCGCGTGGCGGCCCTGGACGGAACAACCTCGGTAGTGAGCCCCGCGGGCGGACCCACTGTGATCAGGACGGAGCTGCCGTGCGAGTCATGATCGTGGAGGACAACACGATCTTCGCGGAAGGGCTGAAACTGCTGCTCACCACGTCCGGCCGGGAGGTGGTAGCGGTCTTGGGCGACTCCGAGAAGCTGGTGGAGGCTGTCGACCAGCAGAAGCCGGACCTGGTGATCGCGGATGTCCGGCTGCCCCCCACCTACCGCGACGAGGGGCTGCGCGCGGCGGTCGAGGCGCGCCGGGTCCACCACGACCTCCCCATGATGGTCTTCTCCCAGTACGTGGAGGAGATCTACGCGGCGGAGCTGTTCACCGGCGGCGCTCGGGGCGTGGGTTACCTGCTGAAGGACCGGGTGGCCCGGGTGGATGAGTTCCTGGAGGCGCTCGACCGGGTCGCGGACGGGGGAACCGTCATCGACCCCGAGGTGGTGGGGCAGATGTTGACCCGCAAGGAGGATCCGCTGTCCCGTCTCACTCCCCGCGAGCGGGAGGTCCTGGCTCTGATGGCCGAGGGATTGGGCAACGGCGAGATCGCGGGGCGCCTCGTGGTGTCGGAGGGAGCCGTCCACAAGCACATCGGGCGGATCTTCACCAAGCTCGATCTCGCGGACGACGCGGTCGGGCACCGCAGGGTGCTGGCCGTGCTGGCGTACCTGGGCAGGTAGGGGCGCCAGACGAACGGCCGGCGGATACCCGGGCGGGTGGTGCCCGCCACCCGGAGCCGGCGAGGGAGCCGCCCGCCATGGAAGGAACCCGGCGGCGGGCGGTGGTTCCGCCTCACCTCCGGATCGTGGCCGCGGCCAGCCGCCGGCCCGGGAACTCCACGCACAGCCAGGCCAGCAACGCCACCACGAGGACGATAGTGGGCAGCGGCCATACGGGCCCGCCGGGCCACGGCCGGCCGAGGAGACCGATACCGGCGAAGAGGAGAGGGATCGCCGTCGCCAGGACGCCAGCGCCGATCGCCCCCACGGCGATGATGAGGGATTCGCGGCGCAGTAGCGAGCGAACCTGGCCCGGTGTCATCCCGACCGCGCGGAGTGTGGTCACCTCGGGGCCGCGCTGCAGGGTTTGGGCGGCCAGCCGGTTCGCCACCGACAGCAGCATGTAGCCCAACAACGCAACCAGCACGACGAGGTTGATCATGGTCTCCGCCGGTACCTGGAGACCACCCCCGGCCGCGTCGCCCGACGCGGTGAGGGGCGTAACCTCCACGCCGGGACGCTCCTGCGCCACCCGGGCGAGCGCCTGCCCCGTCTCGGTCGCTTCCCCGGGTTCTTCCCCGGATTCCGCCCGCACCAGCAGGCTGGCTTCCAGGTCCCCGGTGACGTGCCCGGAGGCGAGGTCCCGCGAGAGCGTGACCGGCCCGTAGCCGAGTTCGCGTTCGTAGAGCGCCACCACCTCGGCCTCGACCTCGGCACCGTCCCCCATGTGGAAGGACACCCGGTCGCCGACTTCCGCGTCGTTGGAACCGGCGAAGGAGGCGCCGAGCGCGACAGTGTCGCCGGTGAGGCGGTCGAGGTCGCCCTCCGTGACCCCGAGGTCAAGCACCTCGCCCGCGTCGGGCCCCAGGGCCTGGACGGATCGTTCCTCCAGAACGTGGTCGCCGAACTCCTCGGAGGGCCACACAACGGAGGTCGGTGTGCTGGTGACGGCCGCGGCGACCCCTGAGGCGTCCCGCACCGAGGAGGCGAGGCCGTCGGGCAGCCCGCCGAGTTGGGACGCGCTGATCTGGTAGTCGGCCAGCTCTCCGGCGGTCTTCTGGTCCGCGCTGGCGGTCAGCAGAGTGGTGTGCGAGTAGCCGTAGCCGAGGAGGAACGTGACCACCATCGCCAGGGACGCCACAGCGCCCGCCACCCGGTAGGAGTGGCCGTGCAGGTTCCGCACCGCCAGCCAGGTAAGAGGGGAGGCCGTCGCGGGCAGGCGGCGGGCGAGCGCGCCGCTCACCATCCGCAGCAGCGCCGGTCCGGCCAGCCCTAGTCCGATGACCGCGACGAGGCTCCCTATCGCCGTGCCCACGATGGCCAGTTCCGAGCCGATCAGCAGCGGCGAGACCGACAGCACCACCGAAGCCAGCAGGAGGGCCGCGCCCGCGCCGAGACGCCACGGCCGGGGAGCGCGCGGTTCCGCCGCGGTCTCCACCAGGGCGGTGGCCGGCTCCACGTTGGAGGCCCCCGCCGATGCGGCCAGGACCGAGATCCACACCGTGAGGGAAAGCAGCGCCGCCGCCGCCACCGCGGGCAGCGGGCCGAGGCTCATCGGCAGCGTCGGCGGGAACAGGCCAAACCCGGCAAGCAGGCCGTGCATCTGGCTGGCCAGGACATAGCCCGCCCCGATGCCGAACGGCAGGGCGACGAGCGTGGCCAGCAGATTGGGGGTGAGGACCAGGCGGCGGATCTGGCGCGGGGTGGCGCCGATCGCCCGCAGCAGGGCGAGTTGGCGGCGCTGCGCCGCCACGGAGATCGACACGGCGCCCGCGACGGTGAAGCCGATGACAACCAGTACGACACCACTGAACGAGCCCGCCAGCATGAGCAGGAGCGTGCGCGCGGAGGCGGCGGCGGGCGTTTCCGCGTCGCCGCGCGCCGCGCCGCTGTAAACCTCGCCTTCCGTACTGTCCGCCGCGCCAATGCTGCCGCGGACCGCGTCGTCGAGGTCGTCGCTGGAGACCCCCGGCGCGGCACTCACGCCGACCAGGTCCACCGTGCCCTCCCGAGGGCCGTCGGTGCGCCCGGCGAGCTCCGCCGCCGCGGCGTCGGCGAGGAAGATTCCGGAGCTGGCGGTGTCCACCACCGCGGAGAGGCGGTACTCGCTGGTCTGTCCGGCGGCGGTCACCGGCACCTGGTCCCCGACCTCCACTCCCGCCTCGCTGGCGGTGGCGGCGTCCAGGGCCACCTCATCCGCGTTCCGCGGAGGCGTGCCCGTTACCTCGGTGCTGCCCAACAGCGCGGTGGAGGACCACGCGCGGCCCGCGGTCCGGGGGTCCGCGCCCGAGGTGGCACCCTCCGCAGTGGCGACCGCCGCGGGGAAACCGATGTCGCCGACGGCCGTGTCGACCTCGGGAAGGTCGTCCAGCCGCTCGACGAGGGTTTCGGGGAGACCTCGCCGTTCCGGTAGGGCGACGTCGAGGTCCTCCGCCTGAGAGAGGGACTGCGGTGCGGTGACCACCGCCTCCGCCCCCGGCAGCCGTTCCACTGGCGGGTGCGACCGCAGGCCCGTGTCGGCGAGGACCCCGCCGATGGTGACGAATGCGGCTCCGCCCATGACCGCGATGGCGACTGCGAGGAGTCCGCTGATCTGGCCGCGCGCCAGCTTCGCGGCCAGCGACACAGCTCCCCTGGCCCCGCGAGAGGGCTCGGAGAAGGGCGGGGGCTCCGGTCCGCGCCGGGCGGCGCTGCCGCCAGTCGCGGGATCCGGGCGCGTACCGGCCGGTGATGACATGGGCTCAGCTCTGTTCAAAGGAGGCCAGCCGCTCCGCGAGGTCGGAGGCGCTCGGTTGGCGCATGAGGTCCACGATTTGCCCGCCGGCCATGACGGCGGTGGTGTGGGCGGTGGCCGCGGCCCGGGGATCGTGGGTCACCATGACGACCGTCTGGCCGAGGTCGTCGACAACGTCGCGGAGCAGTGCCAGGGTGCGCCGGGCGCTTTCCGCGTCCAGAGCGCCCGTTGGCTCGTCGGCGAAGACGATGTCGGGGCGGGTGGCCAGGGCGCGCACGATCGCGACCCGCTGCTGCTGCCCACCGGACAACTCCGCGGGCCGGTGCCGCAGCCGCTCACCGATACCCATGCGTTCCACGAGGCCACGCACCCACTCGGGGTCCATGCGGCGGTCGGAAAGGCGCAGCGGAAGCGTGATGTTGTCCTCCGCGGTGAGGGTAGACACCAGGTTGTAGGCCTGGAACACGAAGCCAACCCGGTCCCGCCGGAACTGGGTGCGGTTGGGCTCTTTGAGGGTGCTGATGTCGGTGCCGCCGACCATGACCCGCCCAGAGTCCACGGCGTCCAGACCGGAGGCGCAGTTGAGGAGGGTGCTCTTGCCCGATCCGGATGGCCCCATGACGGCGAGGAACGAACCCCGCGGTACCCGCAGGGATACCCCCGCCAGCGCGGCGACGAGCCCGTCACCGTCGGAGTAGCCGCGGTGTACCTCGCTGAGCAGCACCGCGGTTTCGGTGTCGGTACCAGTGTCAGTCCCGGGTAGGGCCGACACCGGTTCGCGGCTGAGCGGCGAGCTCACTTCCGGCCCTGCACGTACTGGATGACCAGCGCGACGATGCAGACGATCGCGACCACCCCGAAGGCCATGTCCAGCGCCATTGGCAGGCCGGCGAGGGTGGAGACGGCGCTCCCCGCGGCGCTGAGGACCAGCACCGCCCACAGCGCGATGCGGGCCGCGCCGCCCTTGCTGGCGGCCTTGGGAGAGTCCGTCGGGTCGGAGGTGGAATCCAGGCGGTAAGGGTCGGACATGACTACTCCAAGGGAATCCGCGGCGGGGGTCTGCGGCCCTTGGTGGGGCACCGAGGGCTCGTGGTGACTGTACTGAAAGTACGGGGGCGCGGCGCTGCGTACGATCCCGCAAGCAGGCCGATCCGATGTCCAGCAGACTGGACACCCCGGCGTGCGGACTGCACGCTGCTACCCGAACCGGGTACGACCTCCGCCCGCACCCAGGTCATCCGAGGATTCCGTTCTGGTTCCGCCAGCCGACATGAGAGGCGCTCACGATGACGAACCTGCCCCTCGCGTTACTGAACATCCAGCAGGGATGGTCGAGCGACTTCGACTTCACCCGCTTTGGCGACGTCTTCGCCGACGTATCCGATCCTCCCGCCCTGATCATGATCAACGAGGCGGTGCAATGGTGGGCCAACCTGGGCCGCGGCAAGTACGCCGCCGCGCTCGCCCTGTCCCGCATGTTCGGTGTGCACTACGCGATCGAGATCGGCTGGCTCGATCGCAGCGACCACCCGCCCGCGCTCGTCTACGACACCGCCCGGCTGCAGCTGACCGCGTGGGCCAACGAGCACTCCTGCACCAACACCGCGCTCCGCAACACCGCCGAGTTCGTTCTCGCGGACAGCGGCAAAGGGCCCAGTGATCCCCCCGATCTGCGGGTGCGCCTGCAGCATTTCCACTTCTCCTCGGCCACGCGCCGCCTCGCCGAGGCCGAGATTCTCGCCGCGCAGGCCAGACAGGACGTGCCCACGATCGTGGCCGGCGACCTCAACGCCACCGCGAGCGGGCCCCACCTGCCCGACAGGGACTGGGACAGGGTGCGGGAAAGAGCACCCCAACGGCTACGCCGCAAGGCATGGCAGCCCGGAGGTGCGGGCACCCCCTGGGTTGCCGACACGCGCGCAGTGGACACCCTCATCGGTGCCTGGAACCCGGAGACCGGCCAGCGCGAGGACAATCCCGGCCTGTACGCCCTGGCCGAGGACGACTGGCACCAGCGCGGCGCCCGCCCGGACGACACTCTGGTGGGGACCACCAACACCAGGGGCGAGCGCGACGGCGGACTGCTCATCGACTGGATTCTGCGCAACGAGCTCGTGGAGCTGGTGCCCGACACCTACCGCGTGCACATCCCGGCCCCTGGCCGCCAACACACCGACCACCGCCTCGTCACCGCCACAGTGCAGATGTCAGCTTCTCGGTCCTAAAGGACTCCGTTGGGAAAGGCCGGGGCCCGTGGTTCCCCGCGCCGTTCATCCCATGCGGCGGGGCGGAGTGCGGACCTGTTCGGAGCCCGTGGAGTACCGCGACGGGTTGCTGTCGAGCGGGCGGCAAGGTTCCCCTTCGGACGCATGGCGGGACTTGCCGGGCTCAGCCCAGGTAGCGGCTGAGCACGTCCGCCTCCGATCGGAGGCTCTCGGCACGGTCGTGCCGACCGAGTCGCTCATACTCGCCGGCGGCAGCCGACCGGTCGTGCGCTTCCTTCTCGACGATCGCATGCAGCTCGGTATCGGTGAGCTGACGGCGCTCCGCTTCCGTGGCCCCCACGCCGGCCGCCGCTCCCGCGACATGTTCGTTCTCGGTGGTTCGCCGCAGGTGATCAGCGGGAAGCGCCTCGGCGTTCTCGATGGCCGCCAACGCCGAACGGAGCGCGGTGATGGAGACGCGGTCCCGGGCTTTGAGCGCCGCCTTGAGATCACGGCGCAAGCTGGTACGCATAAGGAAGGAACCTAACCGGGGCGAGAAGATACCGCAACGGGATTCTCAGCCTTGGGCGGAGGCGGAACGCCGCCAGTGGCGGCCGGCGGGGAGAGCGGGCGCGTACCGAGCACGCGCCGGCCCTCCCTTGGGGAACCCCCTGAAGGCGACACTCCCGCCCTACTTGGCGGTCTTCAGCGTGGACAACAGGGAGAAGAAGGAGGGCTTGCGTACGAAGTCGTCGTTCATCACCGTCGCGGCCCCCTCCCCCTCGAAGGTGTGCGGGACCCAGGAGTACTTGTCGGTGAAGCCCCAGATCGTGAAGGAGTCGCAGCCGTCGACGCTCAGGCACGCCCGCAGCGCCTGCTGGTAGTAGTCGGCCTGCTGCTCCAGCTGCGCCTCAGTGGGCCGGCCGTCTTCGGGTAGCTCCATACGCACGTCGATCTCGGTGATGGCCGTGGCGAGGCCGAGTTCGTCGAAGCGGCTCAGATTGTCCTCGAGATCGCCGGGGAAGCCGTACTCGATGCTCAGGTGCCCTTGGGGAGCGAATCCGTGCAGTGGCACCTCCCGCGCGAGTAGGTCCCGGGAGAGCTCGTAGTAGGCGTCGCTCTTGGCGTTGATGCCCTCGACGTTGTAGTCGTTGAGGAACAGCTCCGCGGAGGGATCGGCCTCGTGCGCCCAGCGGAAGGCGTCAGCGATGATCTCCGGTCCCAGCTCGCGGATCCAGATGTTTTCCTCGGTGCGCAGGTTGCCGTCGTCGTCGAAGATCTCGTTGGCGACGTCCCACTGCTCGATCCGGCCGGCGTAGCGGCCGACAACGGTTGTGATGTGGTCGCGCAGGATTGCGCGCAGCTCCTCGTCGGAGAAGTCGCCCTCCTCCAGCCAATCCGGGTTCTGGCTGTGCCACAGAAGCGCGTGCCCGCGCACGTCCTGGCCGTTGCGCTCGGCGAAGTCGACGATGGCATCAGCCGTGTCGAAGTTGTAGCTGTCCCGCTCGGGGTGGATGTACTCCCATTTCATCTGGTTCTCGGCGGTAACCGAGCTGAACTGGCGCTCCGCGGTCTTGCGGTATTTCTTGTCGGAGGTGAAGGGGTCGGGGTAGTCCTGGTCAGCGTGGTGGCCGCCGCCGGCAATCGCGGTGCCGATGACGAGGTCTTCAGGAGCGGCCACGCGCAGCCTGTTGTGTTTGGCGTTGGAGTGGTCGGGGGGAGAAGCCGCGGCCGGGACGGCTGCCAGCGGTAGCGAGACCGCCGCGGCGGCGAGTGTGGTGGTGACAAGGCGAACCGTGTGCATTGGGGGACTCCAGTTCCGCCGGGAACTCGAAAGTTTCCGAAAAACTTCCGACAATTATCCAACGGACATTAAGCTCCGACCCAGCAAAGCGTCAAGGGTCGACCACAGCACGCATGCCGCATTCCCCGGCCGCAATGGCACTGTGGCGAAGTGCACCGCCCCATACATTTCCTACGGAACCGAAAAGTTTCGAAATTTCCGGTCCGCGCCTGGTCCTGGGGCCGCTTCGGGTTCATGCCCGGTCGGTCGGCTGCTGCGGGCCGCCGGACGCCACCCGTACCGCCCGGCGCACATCCATGTGGAGGTTCCGGCCCCCGGTGTACGCAGAGGGGGTGGTCCGGCTCGGCGGCCAGGAACGCGCCGTCACCCGAGGTGACCTGTTCATCGTGCTCTCTTGGGTCAGACTGGGCATGGGCGCCGAGAGCCCACTGGACCTCTTCCGGTTCAGCGACACCCCGACCTTCGAAGCCCCGCACCAGGACCACGTCCTTGCCGAGAAGGAGACCGAATGAGACTGGCGAGCCTGCGCCTGAACGGCACGACCACCGCGGCGCGGACCGGCGGCGACACCGTCCAGAGCGCCACCACCGACGACCTGGTCTTCAACCCGGCCGCGCTGGTGGAGTGCATCTCCTCGATCCTGACGCTCAACCCGGGCGACGTCATCGCCACGGGCACCACCGGTGGGGTGGGGCACGCGCGCACGCCCCCGCGCTACATCGAGGACGGCTCCAAGGTCGTCACCCGGGTCGGCGGCATCGGTGAACCGGCGAACACCGCTCGCAGGGAGAAGCGCAATGGCTGAGGACCCCGCCACGAGAACCCGGCTCGCCTGGCTCGACCGGGGCACCGAGGTTTTCAACACGGCCCTGGCGGACCTGTCCGACCACGACCTGGACGGCCCCTCGCTGCTGCCGAACTGGAGCCGGCGGCACGTGGTCGCGCACGTGGGATACAACGCGCGTGCGCTGGACCGCCTGGTGCACTGGGCGCGCACCGGGGTGGAGACTCCCATGTACCCCGACGCCGAAACGCGCTCGGCCGAGATCGAGCAGGGTGCTGCCCTGCCCGCGGAGGAGCTGCGCGCGCTGGCCGTCGAGTCCGCGGAGCAACTGCGCGCCGACCTGGCCTCCCTGCCCGACGACCGGTGGCAGTCCCGGGTCGTCACCGCCCAGGGCCGCACCGTTCCGGCCACCGAGATCCCCTGGATGCGCTGCCGCGAGGTCTGGATCCACACTGTTGACCTGGGTGGGGCCGGCTTCGCCGACCTGCCGGCGGACCTGCTCGACGCGATCGCCTACGACGTCCTCGACCTGTGGGAACGCCGCAGCCATGGTGCCGGAATCGCGCTGGACGCCCTGGACCGCTCTCCCGGCTGGCCCGGGCGCGACGCCCCCGGAGCGGGGAGGCACCCGGTCACCTGCCACGGTACCGCCGCCGCGCTCACCGCCTGGCTGACCGGCCGCGCCCCGCCTCCCGCCGGTGTCGACCCCGGCGACGCGGTCCCTCCTGACCTGCCGAACTGGCTGTGACCACGTCGAAGACGCCGCAGTACCTGGCCCAAGGAGCCTGCCAGACCGTGGAGGACGCCCATGCCCTGGCCGAGTCGTCCGCCGAGGGCGGAGACCAGTGGCCCAAGGCCCTGGACACGTGCCCCGCACCGCGCGCGTGCCCCAGGGCGCCTTGAAAGGGGCGGTTCTCTCCAGACCAGCGCACACGCACCGCGGCGTCGCACGCGGTTCACCTTTACGGCGCGGCCGGCCGCACCCTCGCCCGCGGGGCGGCAGTACCGCGGGCGCTGGTGCGGCCGCGCCGCGTCTTCCACGCGGCTACCAGCACGAAGGACACCGTGACCAGCAGTGCCCACGCGCCGAACTTGGCGGGGTGCACCATGGCCCAGGCGTCGAGCTGGTGCGGGTAGCGGAAGGCCCCGAAGATCGTGAAGGCGTTCTCGGCCACCCACAGGAAGAAGCCGATCAGCACGAACGACAGCGACAGCGGCATCCGGTAGCGCACCCCACCGACGGTGAAGTACACCCAGGTTCCCCATGTCACCGCGATCATCCCCGCCGCGAGCAGGAACCGGACATCGGGCAGCCAGTGGTGGGTGAAGAAGTTGGCGTAGATAAGCACAGCGAGCACCCCGGTGGCCGCGGAGCGGTAACGCACCAGGTCCAGGTCCAGTAGCCGCCAGGCCCGGGCGACGTAGCTGCCCACTGCGGCGTACATGAAGCCGCTGTACAGCGGCACCCCGGCGATGGTTGTCCAGGCCGGCTCCGGGTAGCTCCAGGAGCCCGCCCGCACCTTGAACAGCTCGAAGGCCAGCCCCACCACGTGGAATCCCAGGACGCCGAGTACCTCCCGCCCGGTCTCCAGCCGAAGCAGCCAGAAGGCGAGGGTCAGCGCGACCCCGTAGACCAGCAGCGCGTCGTAGCGGGGGATGGGCAGTGGCACGACCGCCGAGAGCGCCAGTCCCGCGAACAGTGCTACCGCGAACGCACACGCTTGCGCTTCCAGCCAGGCGAAACGCACCAACTGGGTGAGTTTCCAGGACAGGTTCCGGGAAGGGGGCATATGTCGTTCGATGCACGTTGGCACGGCTGCGTTGCGGCCGACACGTCACGGCCGTGTCTCGCGGAACGTTCGATAGCCGGCCTGGTCCCGGACGGAACGGGCCGGTGGCGGGCGCGCCGGGCACGCCGGTCAGCGCTCCAGCACTACGGCGTGCAGGCTGCGTACCCGCTCCTCGCGCACGTCGAGGCGGACCACCGCGACGGGCTCGGAGCGGCGGGTCACGAGTAGTCCGACGCCCTCGTCCAGCGGGATCGGGGTGAGGTGCCAACCGCTTCCCGGCCCGAGGAAGCGCAGCGTTCGCTCCGCGACCGTCGCGATACCTTCGGCGAGGCCCACGCGCCTGCCGCCGATGGTCGCCCAGCCGGAAACCCGCGGATCCAGCAGCCGCGCAAGCGCGTCGAGGTCACCGCCGGCGCACGCGTCGGCGAACCGCTTCGCGACCGCGGACAGCGTCGACGCCTCCGAGGGCACCGGGGTCGCCGCCGGCTGGCGGGCACCGCCGCGGACCGACTTGCGGGCCTGGCGGGCGAGTTGCCGGCAGGCGGCCGGTGTGCGGCCGACGAGTTCGGCGATCCCGTCGAAGGGGACACCGAAGACGTCGTGCAGCAGGAACACGGTCCGCTGGGCTGGTGTGAGGCGGTCGAGAACCAGGCCGAGCGCGCTGCGGACCTCGTCATCGAGCGTGACCCGGTCGGCGGGGTCCGCTCCGCTGTCCGGAGTCCGCGCGGCGAGGTCAGCCGTGTCGGTGGGCTCGGAGAGCCGAAGACGCGCCGACCGGAGGCGGTCGAGCGCCAGGCGCCGGACCGCAACGAGCAGCCACGCGCGCGGGTCGTCGAGCGCGTCCACCGGCTGCAGGGCCAGGCGCGCGAACGCGTCCTGGACGACGTCCTCGGCCTCGGTGCGGTCGCCGAGCACGCGCGCGGCGACGGCGTGCAGGTAACGCCGGTCGCGCGACCAGACCGCGGCGATGCGCTCCTCGGAGCTCGGCACGGTCACCACGCTGCCAGACCGGGCACGGCGGCGTCAGGCATGGTGGATGTCCGCTGCCGGGCCGCCCTGCTCCGGGGCGCGGCCCAGCGCCTCGCCGCGGAGCATGTCGAGGAGTGTCGGCGTGCCCTCCGTGGTGGTGACGGCGACCTTCCGCCGGACCCAGGTTGAGCTGGCGAGCTGGGCGAGCATGCTGGCCGCCAGATCGGCCCGAGAGGTGAAAACGCCGTCGGCGCGGTCGGCTTGCAGCCGGTAGGCGGTGACCGAGGGCGTGTGGAAGAGCCCGCTGGGCCGCATGACTGTCCATTCGAGGTCGGACTCTTCGAGGTGCCGCTCCATGATGCGCATATCGGCATACGTCGTCCTGCCGATGGTGCGGGTCACCAGCGGCTGCACGACCCGGTTGAGTAGGAAGCCGCCCTCGGCGTGGTGGTGCGGCTCGGTCGCCGAGGAGCTGACCGCGACGATCCTGGGGATCCCGTGCCGTGCCATGGCCCCGGTGATGTTCGCGATGCCCTTGCTGTACACGGTGATCGGCTTGCGGCTGAACGGGACACCGAGCGTCGAGAGCACCGCGTTGCTTCCTTCCGCTGCCCGGGCGACAGCCCGGGGGTCGTGGACGTCGGCTTCGGCAACGGCCAGCCGGTCGTGCGCAAGGGGGAACTCACCGGGGTGCCGGGTAACGGCGACGACGTCGTGCCCGGCGTCGATGGCCTGGCGGGTGAGGATGCGACCGGTGCCTCCGTTGGCACCGAAGATGGCGACTCTCATGCGTCGACCTCCTGGTGGCAAGCGCGGCCGCTCCGCGCTCTCTGCCCGAGGGGACGATCGGCACCGGCCGAGTGTGAGGCCGGCGCGTCATGGGTGGTGGAATTGCCGCTTCAGGTCGCCGGTCGCGGTTGCCGCTCAGTCGGGTTCGTCGGGCTCCTTGGGAGGAGCGGGGAAGGCCAGAAAGCGGGTGAGTACCACCCGGGCGTCGGCCGGCATCTCCTCGGCCGGGCGGCGGTAGCGGTTCAGCAGCGCGATGTAGTCCTCGAAGAACTGCTTCAGCTCCCCCGGCGTGACTCGGATCAGCCCGCGCGAGTAGGGGAACGCGTCCAGCCACGGGCTGGACGCGTCCTCCGCCTCCTGGGCTTCCTGGGCCTGTTGGAAGGCTGCCATGTCCCGGGCGATGGCAAGCCGGCCCATCTCGTCCAGCACCGATCGGACGCTGGTGTCCTGCTCGCTGCGGGCCGGGAAGCGGATGTCCCGGTTTGCCGGGCGCCACCACCGCTCCCGGCCGTGCGCGCCGTCGGAATGGGTTTCCTCGACGAATCCGTGCCGGGCCAGTTCCCGCAGGTGGTAGCTGGTCGCTCCGGTGTTCAGGCCGAGGGCGCGCGCCAGGGTGGCGGACGTCGCCGCCCCGTACCACGCGAGGTGTTCCAGGATGCGCTGGCGCCGGGGGTGCGCCAGCGCCTTGAGTGCCGCCGGGTCGGTCAGCTCGTAGATCTCGGGCGCATCGTCCACGCCGCAACGCTAGCTGTGCACAGCTATCTGTGCAAGACCTACACTCTACGCTTCTCCGCACCTCAGAGAGGTGCACAAAAAAGCTTGCAAAGATATCTGTGCATAATTCACTATGTACTCATGCCGCACTCCAACCTGAGAGGTGACTGATGGAACCGGCCTCCCCCTCGCGCCGCGCACGGATCGCCGCGATGCTGGCGCTCCTTGCCGTGGCCGCCGTCGTGGCTGCCGGCCTGGTCGCCCACCACCGCTTCCCTGATGTCGCGCCGCCCGCGAGCGAAACGGAGTTCGACACCGACCGCGCGTGGACGCACCTGGAACGCATCGTGGGCGAGGAACCGGCCCCGATCGGCAGCCAGAACAGCGCGGAGGTCCGCGACTACCTGGTCGAGCACCTGGAGTCCCTCGGTCTGGAGACCGAAGTCCAGCAGGACGTCGGGGCACGCACCTTCCGGACCGTCGCCGAGACCGGACGGGTCGACAACGTCGTCGCCACCCTGCCCGGCACCGACCCCACCGGCCGCGTCTACCTGGCCGCGCACTACGACACGACCCCCACCACCCCCGGCACCACCGACGACCTGCAGGGTGTGGCGACCATCCTGGAGATCGCCCGGGTGCTCGCCGAACGCGAGCAGCCGCGCAACGACGTTGTCTTCCTGCTCAGTGACGGCGAGGAGCCCGGACTTCTGGGGGCCGAGGCGTTCGCCGAGCACCACCCCGACGCCCCCGACGGGGGTGTCGTGCTCAACCTGGAGGGCGCGGGCAACGCCGGGCCTTCGGCGCTGTACAACACCTCCTCCGGAAACGCCGAACTGGTCAGCGAATGGGCCGACACGGTGCCGTACCCGGCCGGCGAGTCCGGCTTCGCCGCGCTCTGGGCCGAGGCGCCGTTCAACAGCGACTTCACCGCCCTGGAGGAAGCCGGCTTCATCGGCATGGAGTTCAGCCCGCTCGACGGCCGGGCCTACTACCACCACCCGAGCGACACCCTCGACAACTTCGCCCCCAAGACGCTGCACCACCAGGGCGTCAACGCCCTGGCGATGGCCGACACGATCGTCGACCGCGACATCGCGGAGCTGCGCGCCGAGTCCGACACCACGTTCTTCACCGTCTTCGGCCAGGTTCTGGGCTACCCCGGGTTCCTGGTCCTCCCCCTGGCGCTGCTCTCCGTGGCCGGCGTGGCGGCCCTGGCCGTACTGACCCGCCTGCGCGCCCGAGTCAACGTGTCCCACCTGCTGGGCGGCGTACTCACGGGCCTGCTCGCGATCGCCGTCAGCATGGGAGCCGCCTGGGGTCTGTGGCAGCTCCTACTGCAGGTGCGGCCGGGCTACGCGGGGATGGTCTCCGGAGACCCCTACCAGCCGGAGTTCTACCGGTGGGCGATCCTGGCGCTGAGCGCCACCGTCGCCTGGGCCGGCTACTTCATCGCCCGGCGCCGCCTCCGGGAGGAGGCTCTGGTCGTGGGTGCGCTGCTGTGGCCAGCGCTGGTGGGACTCACCCTGGCCGTGGCGCTTCCGCCCATGGCCTACTTCGGCACCATCGCCGCGCTCGCCGCCAGTACCGGGGCGTTCGCCGCCTGGCGTGCCGGCGCGCACCGCCCGGTGCTGCGCTGCGCCCTGCTCGCCACCGGGGTACTGCCGGGTGCCCTGCTGCTGACCCTGTCCGGATACATCATCACCACGGTCATGGGAATCGGGCTGGGGGCCGCGGGGGCACTGTGCTTCGCCATGGCGGCCCTCCTGGTCGCACCGCTCGTCTCAATGGCCGTGCCCGCATCAGGCGGCCCCCGCCCGATCCTGGTCCCACTGACCGCCGGCCTGCTCACGGCCGCGCTCACCGCCACCGGGCTGGCCGTGGACACCTTCGACGAGGAGCACCCCTACACAGCGAACCTGTACTACGTCCTGGACGCCGACACCGAGCAGGCCGTGTGGGCCAGCGACAGTTCCCGGCCGCACGCGTGGGCCGCGGACTACGTGACCGACGAGCGTGACCCGGACCCGCTTTCGATACCCGCCCCCACGCGGTCGAACCCCGCCTGGACAGGGGATGCGCCGGCGCTGTCCCTGCCCGCCCCGGAGATCGAGGTCGCCGACACCCGTACCGGGGACGGCACGCTCACCCTCGACCTGGTACTGCACACCCAGCGCTCCGCCGAAATGCTGATCCTGCACCTGGATCGGCCCATCGCGGAGGGCACCGTGACGGTTCCCGACCTCCCCGCGACGGAGCTGTCCGAAATGGAGGCCGCCGGCGACGACGCCGCCGAATGGCCCTACGAGGTCACGATGCACAACCCGCCCGAGGGCGACGTCGAGCTGACCCTGCGGTTCACCGACGAGAAGCGGCCCGAACTGGGAGTCTCGGACGTCAGCTTCGGCCTGGCGGAGGTCCCCGGGTACAGCGAGCGCCCTGACGGCGTCGTGATGGAACCCGCCGGGGGCGGCGCGCCCACGGACAGCATCATCGTCAGCCACACCCACGAGTGGTAGTGGGGCCCGCATCCCCTGAGCGGTGCCGGGCCGCGGTCGCGGCCCGGCACACTTTCCGGAGCAGAGGCCCCGTCGGCCGCCGCTGTTCGCGGGGGTCCGCTTGTCGAGTTTCATGTTTTTGGTGTGGCGGGGCGAGCGCCCTGGATAGGGGTACGTTCATCCGGTGCTGGCCGCGAATGGTCGCGCACGAGACGGGGGCGGCGAGGACCGTGAACGAGCCGGCTCGTGGTGGTCGTAGCTGGTGCCCGGTGGTTACGCATCCAACGAGGCGGCGAAGGCGGCGAATGGGCCGGCCCCAGGTGATCGGTGCGGGTGCCCGATGGTGACGCACGCAACGGGGGCAGCGAGGACGGTGGGTGGGCCGGCTCGTGGTGGTCGTAGCTGGTGCCCGGTGGTGGGGCACGTAACGGGGGCGGCGAAGGCCCGCAGGTCCTGCGGATAGTGGCCCCGGAGGGCGCCGGTGCTCCCGTCCGGCGGCGGGGCGCGCATCGAGGGTGACTGTGTGGTCATTCTCGGCGCCGAACATGTCCCCACGGTCACCTTCGGTGCGGGATGCCCCCACACGCGCCCGCACCGGTGACCGCCCATCTGGCCCACCCGCTCTCGTCGCTGCTTCGTTGGAAGCCCCACCACCGGGCACCCGTACCGGCCACCGCGGGCTGACCCACCACCGTCCTCGCTGCCCTCGTCGGATGCGGCACCCCACACCCCGCCACACCGATGGGCACCAAACCGGGCACCCTCTCACCCCACCACCCGCCACCCCACCAATTGGCATAGAAGCGTCGGCGATGAGCAGCGCCGAGAGCGGCCCCGCAGACACCCGAACGCGCCCCTTACGTCGCCGCCGCGAACTGGGCGTCGTGCAGCCGGGCGTAGGCACCCCCGGCGGCCCGCAGCTCGCGGAACGACCCCTGTTCCACGATGCGACCGCGCTCCATCACCAGGATCTGGTCGGCGTCGCGGATGGTGGACAGCCGGTGGGCGATGACGAAGCAGGTACGGCCGTGCTGCAGGTTGGCCATGCCCTGCTGGACCAGCATCTCGGTGCGGGTGTCCACCGAGCTGGTGGCCTCGTCCAGAATCAGGATGGACGGCGCCACCAGGAACGCGCGGGCGATGGTGATGAGCTGGCGCTCGCCCGCGCTGAGCCCGTCGCCCTCGTCGTCGACCACCGTGTCGTATCCGTCGGGCAGGGTGCGGATCATCTGGTCGGCGTGCACCGCGCGGGCGGCGGAGACGACCTCCTCGCGGGTCGCCTCGGGCCTTCCGTAGGCGATGTTGTCGGCGATGGTGCCGCCGAACAGCCAGGTGTCCTGGAGCACCATTCCGATCCGCCCGCGCAGCTCGGCGCGGTCCATTGAGGCGGTATCGGCGCCGTCCACCGTGATCGTTCCGCTGTCCAGCTCGTAGAACCGCAGCACCAGGTTGACCAGCGTGGTCTTTCCGGCCCCGGTGGGGCCGACGATCGCCACCGTGGAGCCGGGCGCGACTTCCAGTGACAGCCCTTCGATCAGCGGCTCGTCCTCGGTGTAGCGGAACGACACGTCGGCGAAGCCGACCCGTCCGGCGTCACCCTCCGGACGCGCGGGACGCTCCGGAGCGGGCCGTTCCTCCGGGGCGTCCAGCAGCTCGAACACCCGTTCCGCCGAGGCCACCACCGACAGGATCTGCCCGGCCACCGCCGCCAGCGTCCGCACCGGCTGGTTGAACTGCATGACGTACTGGACGAACGCCTGGATGTCGCCGATGCTGAGCGCTCCCGAGGACACCCGAAACGCACCGGCGACCGCGACAAGGACGTAGCCGACATTGCCGAGGAGGGTGGTCACCGGGGCGATCAGTCCGGATACCCACTGCGCCCGGACGGCGGAGGCGTGCAGCGCTGAGTTGTGCTCGCGGAAGTCGCGCGCCGACTCCTCGTGCCGCCCGAAGGCGGTCACCAGTTCGTGGCCGGTGAACGCCTCCTCGATGTGCCCGTTGAGCCGCCCGGTGGCCGCCCACTGCCGGTCGAACTCCGGCTGGGCGCGGCGCCCCACCGCCCGTACGGCCCACAGCGTCACCGGGACCACCACCAGCGCTATCACGGTCAGCAGCGGTGAGATCACCAGCATCATCGCCAACGACCCGACGAACATCAGCACCGAGCTGAGGAGCCGGGTCAGGATCCCCTGCGTCGTCTGGGCGAGGTTGTCGATGTCGTTGGTGACGCGGGAAAGCACCTCGCCGCGCGAGTGGGAGTCGTAGTGCGCCAGTGGCAGCCGCGCGAGCTTCGCCTCCGCCTCCTCGCGCAGCCGGAAGGCGACCCGCTGGGTGACCGCGGTGGTCGCCCGTCCCAGGGCCACCTGGCCCACCGCCGCGAGCACCGCCATGACGGTCAGGGCACCCATGATCCACCAGGCGGGCGCGAGCGTATCCGCCTCACCTCGGGCGACGCCGATGAAGTTGTCGGTGGCCCGCCCGAGCAGCAGCGGCGACGCCGAGTTCACCACGCTGACCGCAACGACCAGGACCAGCACCGCGATCAGCGGTGCGCGCTCCCGCCCCAGCCAGGCCAGCAGCCGCCGCCCGGTGCGCGGGAAGTCGGTGGGCTGCTTGTCCTGCTGCTCTGCTGTGCTCACGCGGCCTCCTCGGGGATGCGCTGGGAGTCGACGATCTCGGCGTAGGTGGGGCTGGCGGACAGCAGCTCGTCGTGCGTGCCCACCGCTTCCACGCGGCCGGCGTCGAGCACGACGATCCGGTCGGCGGTGCGGATGGTCGACACGCGCTGGGCGACGACCAGCCGGGCGGCATCACCGACCGCCGCGTCGAGGGAGGCACGGACCGCGGCGTCGGTGGCGGTGTCCAGGGCGGAGAACGCGTCGTCGAAGACGTAGAGGCGTGGCTCGGCGACCAGGGCGCGGGCGATCGCGAGCCGCTGGCGCTGCCCGCCCGAGACCGTGATGCCGCCCTGGCCGACGGCGGTGTCCGGGCCGTCGGGCATCGCCCGGACGAAGTCCGCGGCCCGCGCGGTCTCCAGAGCCCGCCACAGCCGTGCCTCATCGGCGTCCGGGTCGCCGTAGCGCAGGTTGGAGGCGATGGTGCCGGAGAACAGGTAGGCCCGCTGGGGCACCAGACCGACGGTGGCGGCCAGGGTGCGCCGGTCCATGTCCCGCAGGTCGGTGCCGTCGAGGCGCACCGTTCCCTCGTCGGGGGCGAGCAGCCGGGCCACCAACCTGACCAGGGTCGTCTTGCCGGCGCCGGTGGATCCGACGACGGCTGTGGTCTCTCCCGGCCGGGTGATGAGGTCCACACCGCGCAGCACCGGCTGCTCGGCGCCGGGGTAGCCGAAGCTGACCCCTGCGATGTCCAGGCTTCCCGAGCCGGCCGGTCCGCGCGGGCGGGACGCGCGCCGGGCCGGCTCGCTCGGCTCGGGAAGGGAGGGCTCGGTGCTCAGCACCTCGGTGATGCGGCCCGCCGCGACCTCGGCGCGAGGCGCGAGGACGAACACACTCATCGCCATCATGACGGCGCCGAGGATCTGGGACAGGTAGGTGAGGAAGGCGATCAGCGCGCCCGGCTGCATCGCGCCCTCGACGATCCGGGGGCCGCCGAGCGCGAGGACCGCGACGGACGCGAGGGTGGCCACCGCCATGGCGGACGCGCCGAAGAACGCCTGGAGCCGGCCCAGCCGTACGGCCACGGCCATCAGGTCGGTGTTGGCGCTGGCGAAACGCTCGTGCTCGTGGGGTTCGCGGACGAAGGCGCGGACCACCCGGATACCGGTGATCTGCTCGCGCAACACCCGGTTCACCGCGTCGATGCGGCCCTGCATGAGCTGCGACGGCCCGACCATCCGGAGGATGATCAGGCTGATCGCCGCGACCTGCACCGGGATCGCCACTGCCAGTACGCCGGTCAGGGCGACGTCCTGGCGGAGCGCCAGCACGACCCCGCCCGCGCCCATGAGCGGCGCGGTGACCATCAGAGTGAGCGCGGTGAACGCCAGCGTCTGGACCTGGTACACGTCATTGGTGGTGCGGGTGATCAGCGTGGGCGCGCCGAAGCCGGCGAACTCGCGGGCCGAGAACCCCTGGACCCGGTCGAACAGCGCCGCGCGCAGATCGCGGCCGAGCCCCATGGCCACCTTGGCGCCCAGGTAGACGGTCGCGGCCGCTCCCGCGGCCTGGACCAACGTGACAGCGAGCATGACCGCGCCGCGGCGCAGGATGTAACCGGTGTCTCCCGCGGCGATCCCGTTGTCGACGATGTCCGCGTGCAGCGTGGGCAGTAACAGCAGTCCCAGGGCCTGGACAAGCTGGAGCAGCAGGAGGAGGGCGGTGGGGGCCGCGTAGGGCCGCAACCGCACGCGCAGGAGTGGCACCAGGGCCGCGGGAGGATCCCCCTCGGGGGTCGTTGTCGGCATGGATCCGACCCTAGCACTAGAAATTACTCCGAGTATAATTTTATATTGAGAGGAATAATATCCTTGGTAGAGTATCGCTGTGGACACACACCAGAGCCTGCGCGAGCGCAAGAAGGAAGCGACCCGGAAACTCCTGGCCTTCACCGCCCTGGAGATGTTCGAGGAGCGCGGGTTCGACAACGTCTCCGTAGCGGAGATCGCCGAGGCCGCCGAAGTCTCCAAGAAGACGGTGTTCAACTACTTCACCGTCAAGGAGGACCTGGTCCTGGGCTTCGGCAAGCACCACATCGACGAGCCCGCCGAGGCTGTACGTACCAGGGCACCCGGGCAGACGCCGCTCGACGCCATGCGCGACTACGTGCTGACCGGCCTGGCCGAACGCCAGCCCATGCTCGGCCTCAGCGCGCACCCGCTGGTGATGCGCATCCAGCGGCTGGTCGACCGCACGCCGGCGCTGGCCGTCCGCCAGATGGAGTACACCGAGATGACGCGCGCGCGCCTGGCCGAAGCCCTGTTGGAGGAAGACAGTTCGCGCCTGAGCGCCCGGCTGGTGGCCGCCCAGTTGCACGCCACCCAGCAGGTACTGGCGGGCGAGAACTTCCGCCGCGTCACTGGGGGAGAGTCGCCCGATGACGTCTACCCCGACGCCGTGGTCACGGCCGAGAACACCTTCGAGTGGCTGCGCACGGGAATGGGCGACATGCTGCGCCGCCCGGCAGCGCCCGAGGAGAACGGCAGCTCCAGGGCGGGCGGGGGCGAGGTGGGCTGACCACGAGGTACCGGGCGGACGGTCACGAGCTGTACGGGTTCGGCACCGAAGGTGGCTGCGGGGACCCCGCCGGCGCCGAGAATGGCCCTCCCGACACCCTCAATGCGCCCCAGGGCCGCTTCCGCGGAACCAGCGGGCCCCGCGCCCGGCACACCCGGGGCGGCGACCGGTGAGCACTCCCCGGACCGCTCCTGTGCCGCCGCGGCGGGCGGAGCGCGGGCGCTAACCGTTCCCGGCGATGCTCCGCGACGCCGCGTCCAGGAGTTCCTGCAGCCGCAGCCCGCGGGAGGCGTCCAGCTCCGGCGGGTTCGCCGTCCGCACCGCTGCCGCGAACTCCCGGCGCAGCACCGGCCAGCTCTCGGCGGGGTCGAGGTGCGCGCTGTCGAACTCCAGCTCGGCGTCGGGGCCGTAGAGTTCCACGCGGGTGCGGGCGCCGGACAGCCGCACCGCGCCCGACAGCGACCCCTGGCTTACCGCTCCGTTCTCGTGCAGGCAGGTCAGCTCGGTCCAGGTACGCGGATCGCCGACCGCGCGCACCTCGGCGACGCGCCCCACCGCCGCCTCCAGCAGGTCCAACAGGTGCGGGCCGAGGTCGAGCAGTGCGCCGTGCTCCATGCGCCACCCGGTGGCGAACTCGCCGCCGAGGAAGGCTCCGTGCAGGTAACACGAGCGGGCGCCGGTGAGGGACAGGGTCCTCGCCCGCGTGAGGAAGTCGCGTGTGGCGGGGTGGTAGCGCTTGCTCAGCACCAGTTGCGAGACCACGCCGGCCTCGGCGACCGCCTCGGCGATGCGCCGCGCCCCCTCCAGGGTGGGTGCCAGGGGTTTCTCCAGCAGTACCGCGTGTCCCGCGCGGATCACGGTGGGCGCGAGGTCGGCCTGCACGGCCGGCGGCACCGCGAAGGCCACCGCCTCGCAGCGCTCCAGCAGCTCGGGCACGGAACCGGCCGCGGCCGCCCCGAACCGCCGGGCCAGGGCGTCCGCCGCCTCGGGCCTGCGGGCCCACACCGCCGCGAGCCTGGTCTCGCTTCCGGTGGCCAGCATGGGGGCGTGCATCGCCGCGGCCCATGGGCCGGCGCCGATGAGTCCGACCCGCACGGGGGTGTCGTTCATCCGGTGGCGTGTCCTTCCGCGAGTCGGGTGTCCGCCTGGGCGGGGGCGTACAGGTACTCGGTAACGAGGTGCCCGGTGCCGCGGAGCCCGGCCCGGTCGCCGAGCTCGCCCGTGACGACCTTCAGGTTCCGGGTGATCCGGGGCAGGGCGCGCTGGTAGAGCAACTCGCGCACCCCGGTGACGAAGTGGGTGTCGGCGAGGTCGCCGGCGATCATCAGCACTTCCGGGTTGAGCAGGGAGACGACGGTGGCCAGTACCTCGCCGACCTGTTGCCCGGCTTCGCGGGCCATGCGCACCGCGCTGGGGTGGTCGGCCCGCAGCCGCTCGCGCACCCCGGCTCCCGAGGGGGTGGGCACGCCCTCGTCGGTCAGTGCGGCAGCGAGCGCCCTGCCGCTGGCGACGGCCGCGAGGCAGCCGTACGACCCGCACTGGCACAGCGCGTCGGCCGCGCCGGTGATGCGCACGTGTCCGATGTCCCCGGCACCGCCGTCGATTCCGCGGTACACCTCCCCGTTGATGATGACGCCGGCGCCGATCCCGGTGGAGACCTTCACGAGGACGAACGCCGGGCATTCGGGATAGCTGGCGACCTGCTCGCCGAGCGCCATCATGTTGGCGTCGTTGTCCACGAGCACGGGCACGTCGAAACCGGACCTCAGGTGCGCGCCAATGTCGTAGCCGTCCCAGCCGGCCATCATCGGCGGGCGCACCACCAGGCCGGTGGCGAACTCGACGGGCCCGGGGACGGACAGGCCGATCCCGCACACCTCGGTGGTCCCGCGTTCCGCCTGGCCGATCAGCGAGCGGAACCAGTCGGCGAGGGTGTCGAGCACGGGGACCGGCCCGTCGGAGACGCGCAACGGAGCGGTGTGCTCGGCGAGGGTGCGGCCCGCCAGGTCGAGGACCGCCGCGCGGGCGTGCGTGGTGTCGAGGTCGGCGGCGAGCACGACCGCGTGCTCCTCGTTGAACTCCAGCCGGGTGGGCGGGCGCCCGCCCGTGGACGAGGCCACGCCGTGCTCGCGTACCCAGCCGGCACCGGTCAGCAGGTCGAGGCGCTGCAGCACCGTTGACCGGGAAAGCCCGGTGAGGCTTTGCAGGTCCCGCCGGGTTCGCGCCTTCCCCGAGCGGATCAGCTCCAGCATGTGTCCGGCACTCGCGGGTGCCTCGGCCATTGGGACTCCCTTGTCCATCGTGTGGTGCGTGCGGCTCAGCTCTTGTCGGCTCCGGTGGTGAGCCCTTCGGTGAGCATCCTTTCGGCCAGATAGAAAAGAAGCACAACGGGGAGGGTGAGCACGACGGAGCCCGCCATGAGGACCGTCTTGGGCACCTCGATGCCGCCGGCGAGCTGCTGCAGTCCCAGGGACACGGTCCACACCTCGGGGTCGGCGGCCAGGAACAGCAGCGCGAAGAGGAACTCGTTCCAGGAGATCATGAAGATGTAGAGGCCGGTGGCCATCAGCGATGGCGTAGCCAGCGGCAGGATCACCCGGGTGATGATGGCCAGCCGGGAGCAGCCGTCGAGCGCGGCCGCCTCCTCGATACTCTTCGGGATCGTCGCGAAGTAGTTCCGCAGCATGTATATGGACACCGGGACGGTCTGGGCGATGTAGACGATCGCCAGCCCTACCAGGCTGCCCTGGAGGCCGATCTTGGCGAAGATGACGAACAGCGGCACGGCGAGCAGGGTGGCGGGGAAGAGGTAGAGCGCCAGGAAGAGCGTGCTCACCTTGCGGCCGCCGAAGAACCTGAGGCGGCTGACCGCGTAGGAGCCGGGAATCGCCGCCAGCAGGGTCAGCACGACCGTTCCGAGCGAGACCAGCGCCGAGTTGCGCAGCAGGCGCAGGAAGCCCTGACCCCCCTCCTCGGTGGAGGTGAGCACGGCCCGGTAGGTCTCGATGGTGAACTCCGTGGTCGACACCCAGATCCGGCCGGGGTCGAGCAGGAGCGAATCGATGGGGCGCACCGACAGCATCAGCATGTAGTAGAAGGGGAAGAGGGTGATCACCGCGAGGAAGGCGATCACCACCCACCGCAGCACACCGAGGATCCTGTCTTCGAGTTGGGCGCGGGTCACTGGGTTTCCTCCTGCACCTTGGCGGCGAAGAACCGGAAGTACACGCCGAGGAGCACCATGAGCACAACGGCGAGGACGAGCGCTTGGGCCGCCGCGGCTCCGACGTCGAACCGCGCGGTGAGGAAGTCGTAGACGCGCACGGCGACGACCTCGGTGCCCGCGCCGCCTCCGGTGAGCAGGTAGACGTCGTCGAACTTGTTGAACGACATGATGAACCGGAGCACGCCCAGCAGCGCGAGTACCGGCATGAGCTGCGGCAGCAGGATGTGCCGGAAGCGCTGCAGCGGGGTCGCGCCGTCGACCATGGCCGCCTCCTCGATGCCGCTCGGTACCGCTTGCAGCCGGGCGAGCAGGAACAGGAACGCGAAGGGGAAGTAGCGCCAGCTCTCGAAAGCGATGACCGTCAGCAGCGCCACGGGGATGGGGATGCTGAGGCCGAGGATCTCCAGCTCGGCCGTTCGCTGGCTGAGGAACGCGATGGGAGCGTCCCAACCGAGATAGCGCGCACCCCACTCGTTGACGATGCCGTACTCCGGGCTGAGCATCACCTCCCAGACGAAAGCCATGGCGACGACCGGGGCGACGAACGGCAGCAGCATCGACCCGCGCAGCAGGGAGCGGCCGCGGAACGGGCGCCGCAGGGCGAGTGCGGCGACGAGCCCGAGGGCGATGGAGCCGGCGGTGGTGCCCACCGTGTAGGCGAGGGTGGTCCACAGCGACGTCCAGAAGCCGGGCGAGAGGAAGACCTGCGCGAAGTTGTCCAGCGTCCAGTTCCCGAACAGGCCGGTGGTTTGGATGTCCACCAGGCGTACACGCTGGAAGGCCAGCAGGACCGTCCAGGCGATGGGGAGCACGACGACCGCCAGCACCACGATGAACGTGGGCGAGACGAACGCCAGTCCCGCGCGGTTCTCCCGCGCGGCCAGGGTAGCGCGGCGGGTGCGCTGCGGCGGATGCCGCCGCTCGTGGGTGCGGGGTTCGGGGAGTTTCGTGGTCATCGGGTGTCCTCGGCTGGGGGTCCGCTACGTCTCGGGGCTGTTTTCCGGAGTGCTTGGCCGCTGAGGGTGGGTCGGGCGCCGCCGGGGTTCTGAGGGTCCGGAGGGGTGGGAGCGAGGGACGAGCGACCACGCCGGAGGTGCCCGAAGGTTCCCGGCCTCCAGGCGCCCGACCAGGCAAGCGCCAGCGAGCCCAAAAAACACAGTCGGGCGCCGCCGGGGTTCTGGAAGGTCCGCAGGTGGGGCGCCCGCGAGTGGCGGAGCCGATTGGGCGCCACACCGGAGGTGCCCGAAGGTTCCCGGCCTCCAGGCGCCCGACCAGGCAAGCGCCAGCGAGCCCAAAAAACACAGTCGGGCGCCGCCGGGGTTCTGGAAGGTCCGCAGGTGGGGCGCCCGCGAGTGGCGGAGCCGATTGGGCGCCACACCGGAGGTGCCCGAAGGTTCCCGGCCTCCAGGCGCCCGACCAGGCGAGCGCCAGCGAGCCCAGAAAACACTGCCTCGGACGGTCGTGGCACATGGGCACGGTCATTGAAGCGAGTTCTGGATCGCGGCGACGTCCTCGTTGGCCTGGCGCGCGGCCTCTGCCGCGCCGATCTGGCCGGTGGCCTGGGCGTTGACGGCTCGCGGGACGGGGAGCTCGCCGAGTGTGGCGCCGACGAGCTCGCCTTGTCCCTGGGGGATTCCCCAGCGGCCCATGCGCTCGGCTCCCTGGCGTAGCTGTTCGCCGGTCTGTTCGGAGAACACCTCCGAGAGCGGTTCTCGGTGGTCGATCCCGATTTCGCTGTTCTCCCACGCACGTTGGAACCGCTCGGGGTCGTCGGGGGTGCCGTTGCGGGTTGGGAACTTGCCTTCGGGGGCCATGCCGAACCAGTCCGGGTACCCGTCGTCGAACATGTGGGTCACGAACTTGCGCGCTGACCCGCTGTGCGCGGTCGTGGTGACGGCCCATGAGGTGACCTCCCCGAACTGCGCGGGCTCGTCGCTGTCCGGCCCCCGCATCGCGTTCACGACCCCGCTGTTCTCCGCCAGCCACCGCGGGTCGTCCGCGCACTCGGGGCAGCTTGGCAGTGCGTCCTGCCGCAGGCCCGCCAGTTCGTCGAGGAGGAAGGACGACCAGACGATCATGGCCGACCGCCCCGAGAAGTACGTGGCGCGTGTGCTGTCGACGGTCTGGGCGCCGCTGGCCGCGTAGTCGGTGGTGAGGTCGCCGTAGAAGGAGAACGCGCGCCGGCATTCGGGGCTGTCCAGGCTGACCTCCCCTGACTCGCCGACGAGCTCGCACCCGTTGGCCAGCGCGAGGTACTCGAAGCTCTGCTGGGTGAAGGCGTCTCCGGGATCGGTCGCCAGCGAGATCCCGTTCAGTTCGGATCCGTGCAGCGTCCGCGCCGCCTCCTCGATGTGGTCGTAGGTGGTGGGCGCGGGCAGTCCGGCTTCCTCGAACAGGTCCGTGCGGTACACCAGCAACTGGGTCCAGGCGTCGGAGGGCACCGCGAGCTGGTCGCCGCCGTCACTGGTGAGGTCCAGGGCGCGTTCGCTGAAGGTGGCCGGGTCCAGGTCGTCGACGACCCGGCCGGCGGTCTTGCTGTCCAGGAGGTCGTTGGAGGCCATCTGCCGGACCGAGCCGAGGGGGACCGCCCCGATCACGTCGGGAAGCTGCCCGGCGGCGGCCGCGGACATGATCATCTGGCTGAGGTCGTTCTCCTCAACCGCGACGAGCTCCACTCTGATCCCGGTCTCCGCGGTGAACTCGTCGGCGATCTCCTGGGTGACCGCCATCCGCTCGGTGAGGTTCTCCAGACTCCACACGGTGATGGTGGACCCGTCTCTCTCCGGGGCCGAGCAGGAAGCGAGGACGGGCACAGCAGCGGCCACGATCACGGCGAGCGCTTTCACCCGGTCTGCTGTCCGGCGCATCAGCTCCCCTTTGCGGCAGTCATCGGTAGACGGACCAGCGGCCGGGGGGTGTGGGGCGCGCCACACCCCCATCGACCGTGGAGGTATACAACCACGACTTTTGTATTCTTACAAGACTTAAGTTCGGAAAAATGTACGCTAAACTGCCGAACTAACGCCTGACGGACACGCATTGTGTCGGGGACGCCGCCTATCTCGGGGGAGCCCGTGGAACGAGTCGTCCAGTTCACCGGACCGCGCCAGGTCGAGGTCGCCGACTGCGAACGCGCCGCACTGCCAGCCGGGCACCTGCGCGTACGCACCCGGTACTCGGGGATCTCGGCCGGGACCGAACTCACCGCCTACCGCGGGACGAACCCCTACCTCACCCGGACGTGGGACCCGGAGTCGCGGTTGTTCCACGAGGGCGACCCCGGCATGCGCTACCCCGTCGCCGGCTGGGGCTACTCCGAGGCCGGCGAGGTCGTGGAGGTCGCCGCGGACGTGGCCGGCACGCCGGGCGTGCCCGAGGTCGGCGACCAGGTGTGGGGCATCTGGGGCCACCGCAGCGAGGGCATCGTCCCGGCCGAGCGGCTGACCGGCCACCAGCTCCCCGACGGGCTCGACCCCCTATCGGGCTCCTTCGCCCGCGTCGGCGCGATCGCGCTCAACGCCACCCTCGCCGCCGGCATCCACCTGGGCGAGCAGGTCGCCGTCTTCGGCCAGGGCGTCATCGGGCTGCTCGCCACCCGGCTGGCCGGGCTCAGCGGCGCCACCGTGACCGGGGTCGACACGCTGGACGTACGACTCGACGCGGCGGCCCGCTTCGGCGCGGCCGCCACACTCAACCCCCGCACCCGCGACGTCGCCGAGCGCGTCCGCGAACTCACCGGCGGCGCCGGGGCCGACTCCGCGATCGAGATCAGTGGCGCCTACCCCGCCCTGCACGAGGCGCTCCGCTGCGTCGCGGTGGGCGGCCGGGTCGTCGCCGCCGGCTTCTACCAGGACGAGGGGGTGGGCCTGCGGCTCGGCGAGGAGTTCCACCACAACCGGGTGGAGCTGGTGTGCTCGCAGATCGGCGGCGTGCCGCCGGCGCTGGCCGGGCGTTGGACCGTCGAACGCCTCCAACGGACCTTCCTCGACCTCGTCGCCGCCGGCCGGGTCGACACCGGCTCCCTGGTGAGCCACCGCGTCCCGGTCACCGAGGCTGAGAGCGCCTACCGGCTGCTCGACGAGCGGCCCGCCGACGCCCTGCAGATCGTTCTGGAGTTCTGAACCGATGACCCATCCCCGCCCCCTCCGCGTCTCCTGCCAGGAGCAGTTGCTGCCCGGCGAGACACTGCAGCAGAAGTGGGAGTTCGCCACCAGCGCCGGCTACGACGGGATCGAGCTGCGCGGCCGCGCCGACCTCGCGTTCCGCGGGCGGCTGCCCGAGCTGCGCGCCGCCCGCCGCGACGGTGTCGAGATGCCCACTGTGTGCGTCGACATGCCGCACTTCTTCGGCGCCTTCGACGCCGACCTGCGCCGTGACGCCATCGAGCAGATGAAGTCCCAGCTCAGCGTCATCGCCGAGATCGGCGGCACCGCGGCGCAGACACCCGCCTCCTACGGGATGTTCTCCCGGCGCCTGCCCCCGTTCGAGCCGCCCCGCAGCGAGGAAGAGGACCGCCAGGTCCTCCTTGCCGGGCTGGCCGAGCTGGGCGCGCACGCCGCCGCCGAGGGCGTCACCCTGCTCCTCGAACCGCTCAACCGCTACGAGGACCACATGGTCAACCGGCTCGACCAGGCGGCCGAGCTGATCCGCGCGGCCGGGTCCGACGCGGTGCGCATCGGCATCGACAGCTACCACATGAACATCGAGGAAGCCGACCCCGCGGCCTCGGTGCTCGCGGCCGGGCCCCTCATCGGGCACGTCCAGGTGAGCGACTCCAACCGGCTGCAGCCCGGCGCGGGGCACATCGACTGGGCCGCGTTCCTGTCCGCCCTGGACACCATCGGCTACGGCGGTCAGCTCGCCGTGGAGTGCCGCCTCAGCGGCGAGCCGCGGGCCGCGGTCGCCTCGATCCCCTCCTTCCTGCGGACGGCCGCCGCATGACCGCCAGCAGCACACACCCCGCCCTCTCCCGCAGCGGCGCGCCCGCCGACCCCGCCGAGCTGCGCCGGGCCGCGACCGCCGTGCTCCTGCGCAACTGGACCGGGCGATCGACCGTGCCCTCCCGCGGCCTGTATCCGCACCAGTGGAGCTGGGACTCCGCGTTCATCACGCTGGGGCTGCGGCACGTCTCAGCGCGCCGGGCGCAGCAGGAGCTGGAGTCCCTGCTCGGCGCGCAGTGGGCGGACGGACGTCTGCCGCACATCGTGTTCGACCCGGCGACGCCGTCCGGCGCCTACTTTCCCGGCCCCGAGTTCTGGGACGCGGGCGCCTCCGCCGCCGGGCCACCCGCCGGGGTGCGCACTTCGGGCATCATCCAGCCGCCGGTCCACGCGCTCGCGGCGTGGGAGACGCACCGCGCCAACCCGGCGGAGTCCGCGCGGCGCGGGTTCCTCTCGCGGGTGTACCCCCGGCTGGTCGCCTGGCACCGCTACCTCGGCGAACGGCGCGACCTCGGCGGGCGCGGGCTGGCCGCGATCGTGCATCCCTGGGAGTCGGGCATGGACAACAGCCCGGTCTGGGACGGCCCCCTGGACCGCGTCACCCCGTGGTCGCCCGGCAGTTTCCAGCGCCGCGACCTCGACCACGCGGCCAGCGGAGACCGGCCAACGGACCTCGACTACGGCCGCTACCTGCGCCTGGCCGCCGACTACCGCGACCACGGCTACGACGACACGGCGCCGCACACCTTCGCGGCCGAGGATCCGGCGCTGAACGCGTTGCTGATCCTTTCGGAGCACGCCCTGGCCGGGATCGCCGGGGCGCTGGGCCTGCCCGCCGAGCGGCATGAGACGCGCGCGGCCGCGCTCACCCGGGCGCTCGTCGACACGCTCTACGACCCGGACATGGGGCACTTCCTGGCCCGGGACCTGGTCGACGGCGAGCGGATCCGCGAGTGCTCCGCAGCGGGGCTCGTCCCACTGGCCGTGCCGCGGCTTCCGGTCGCCGGGGAGCTGCTGCGCACGGCCCGCGGCGAACGCTTCCGGCTCGGACACTCCCACCTGGTGCCCAGCTACGACCGCACGGGGCACGCCTTCGAGCCGGGCCGCTACTGGCGCGGGCCCGGGTGGTTCAATGTCTCGTGGGTGATCCACCGCGGGCTGCTGCGGCAGGGAGCCGCCGCCGACGCGGCCGCACTGCGCGAGCAGATCCGCACCTCGGCCGCGGAGACCGGCTTCGCCGAGTACGTGGACCCGCTCAACGGAGCGGGCCGGGGAGCGCGGGACTTCAGTTGGACGGCGGCCACCGTCCTCGACCTGCTGGCCCAGGAGAGCGCATGACCGGCGGTACCACGCTGGTCCATCAGGGCGTGTTCGCCGTGCTGGACGATGTGGGCGACATCCGCGGCACCAGCGGACGGTCCCCCGACGGGCTGTTCGTCCGCGACGCGCGCCACCTCAGCATGTGGCGGTTGCGGGTGGACGACGCCGACCTCGAAGTGCTCTCGCCCGGTCTTCTGATTCCCGAAGGCGCGCGCGGCCGCCCTCCCGGCTACGCCGTGTTCCGCGAGCAGGCGGTCGGATCCGGGGTCCTGGCCGAGCGGCTGCGGCTGGTCAACCACACGAGCGAACCCCGCACCGCGCGTGTGCGCTACCACGCCGCGGCGGACTTCGCCGACCAGTTCGAGCTGCGCGCCGACGACCGCGAATACGCCAAGCCCGGCGCGCACCGCTCCTGCGAGCCGACCCCGACCGGAGTCCGGTTCGACTACCACCGCGGCTCCTGGCACGCCGCGACCGTTCTGCACACCGACCCGGCCCCGCACGGGGTGACGGTCGTAGCCGATGGGGCGTCGCTCGACTGGACGCCGCGGGTCCCGGCGCACGGTTCCGCGGAGCTGACGCTCACCGTAGCCCTCCTACCGCCCCACGGGCCGGTCGCGGACCAGCCGGCACACCCGGCGGCCGTCGTCGCGCCCCGTACCGTCTCCGCGGGGATCGCCGCGGACACCGGCGCCTTCCTGGAGGCCGCCCGGCGCCCTGGCGCGCTCACCGGCCGCCCCGAGCTCGCTCGCGCGTGCGAGCAGGGCCTCGCGGACCTCGCCGACCTGCGCGTGCCGGCCGCCGGCCCTGACGGCGAGCCGGCGCTGGTGCCAGGAGCCGGGGTGCCGTGGTTCCTCACGCTGTTCGGCCGGGACTCGCTGCTGGCCGCGTACTTCGCGCTGCCCTACCAACCCGCTCCGGCCGCGGACACCCTCAGGGCGCTCGCGGCCACCCAAGGAGAAGGCCACGACGCGGCGCGGCTCGAAGAACCCGGCAAGATCGTGCACGAGGTCCGCCACGGCGAACTGAGCCACTTCGGCCAGGTGCCCTACGCCCGCTACTACGGCACGGTGGACGCCACCCCCCTCTTCCTCGTCCTGCTGCACGCCTACACCGAGCAGACCGGGGACACCGCGCTCGCGGAGCGGCTGGAAGCCCACGCCCGCGCCGCCGCTGGCTGGTTGTTCGCCAGCGGCGGGCTCGACGAGCACGGCTACCTGGTGTACTCCCCCGACCCTGCTGGCCTGGCCAACCAGTGCTGGAAAGACTCCGCGGACGCGATCTGCTTTGCCGACGGCACCCCGGCGGCGGGCCCGATCGCGGTGTGCGAGGCCCAGGGCTACGCTTACGACGCGCTGCGCCGGACCGCGCACCTGGCCGAGCGGGTCTGGGGCGACCGGGCGTACGCCCGCGACCTGGACGAGGCGGCCGCCTCCCTGCGGCACCGCTTCCTGGCGGACTTCCCATCCCCGGACCAGGACGGGTTCCCGGCACTCGCGCTGGACGGCGACCGCCAGCGGGCCGACGTGCTCGCCTCCAACGCGGGCCACCTGCTCTGGTCCGGGATCCTCGACGCGCGCGAGGGGGCGGCGGTGGGGCGCCGGCTCCTGGAACCGGACTTCTTCTCGGGCTGGGGAGTGCGCACCCTCGCCGCCGGCCAGCATCCCTACCACCCGCTCAGCTACCACCGCGGCAGTGTCTGGCCCCACGACAACGCGCTCATCGCCTTGGGCCTGGCCCGATACGGCCTGCGGGAGGAGCATGACCGGCTCACCTCCGGCCTCGTGCGGGCCGCGGCCCGGCACGGCTACCGCCTGCCGGAGCTGCTGGCCGGATACGGGCGGGACGAGCACCCCGAACCGGCGGGCTACCCGCACTCCTGCTCGCCCCAGGCGTGGTCCACCACCGCGCCGCTGGCGCTGCTGACCGCCGCGAGCGACCCGCAATGGGCGGCATAGCCCGGACAGGCATCCAGCTCAGAGCGGCGCGGGACCCGGTTTCGGGGTGGAGGCGGTATTTGCGTTGGTTCTCGCGGCGGTCTAGCGTTCCCGGCGGCCTCTGCCGCCTCCGGCAGAGGAGGACTCCCGCACCCCGACTGGATGAGCGGCGTTCGGTGCGCCGCCGGTATCGCGGCCCCCACGCGCTGTCGCAGACAGGGAAAGGACCAACGATGACTGCTGTGCGCGGTACGACCGTGGACGTCCCCACCCGGGACGGCACCGCCGACACCTACCTGGCCCATCCGGACGACGGCGCCGCCCACCCGGGTGTGCTGTTCTACATGGACGCCTTCGGACCGCGCCCGCACCTGCGGGGCATGGCGGACCGTCTCGCGGAGGCCGGGTACACCGTCCTGCTTCCGCACGTCTTCTACCGCGCCGGACGCGCACCGTTGTTCGAGCTGCCCGGGTTCATCGACACGGCGGAACGCCCGGAAGTCCTGGAGTAGTTCGTCCCGCATATGCAGGCGCTGACCCCCGAGCTGGCGATGCGCGACGCCGGGTCCTACCTGCGCTGGCTTTCCGACCACCCGCAGACCGCTGACGGACCGGTCGGCGTCACCGGGTACCGAGTAGCGTGCGAGAGTGCTCCGGTCTTATAGGCCGGAGGTGAATCGCATCCTTCGATTTGCCTCGTGCGTCGAACTCCTGTACGCTTATTACTGCCAGTGGCAAGAACCACGCCCCTGGTGACCGTCGCCGCCGGACGGGCGGAGACATTAAACGCCTGTGGAGGCCAGGTAAGACCACCACCCCCGGGTGGGGCACCAGCCAGCGAAGCAGGAACCAGCGGACGCCGCGAGGCGCACCGCGCCTACAGCCGCGAGGCTGTGGGAATCCTCGAGGTTCACCCCGAGGAGGGCGTCAAACGCAGGCCGACACCTCCGCCTACAACGCCGAGGCGGCCAAACGCCACTGGACCGCACTGCTCGACCTGTTCAACCGCATCCTCGCCCAGTGCTCCTGACCCGAGTACCCCGGGACCGAGCCCGGTCGCCGGTGTACTCGGCCTGCTGGGCATGCCCGACTCCCCATCGGTGCCCGAGCTGCGCGGTCCCGCTCACCAGCGGCACGGGTAGTCCGGCCGGCCGGGACGGCTGGGCACGTCCGGCCGCGGCTCCGGCCCAGCGGCTCCTGGCGGGGAACCTTCGCGGATTCTAGGGTTGCGGCATGGGTTCAACGCGAGTCTCGTCATTCGTCGCCGGAGTGCTGGTGGCCAACAGCGCCCCGCACCTGGCCACCGCCGTCACCGGCCGCCGCCACCTCACCCCGCTCGCCGGCCGGAACTCCGGTCCCGCTGTCAACGCCGTCTGGGGCGGAGTCAACCTGATAGGCGGGCTGGCGCTGCTCGCCCGGTCGCACCGCGGCGGCGGCCCGCACTGGGGCGGCGAACTGGTCGCTTTCGAGGCCGGCTGCCTCGCACTCGCCGCCTGGATGGCCGGCACGGAACGCGTCTTCCAGCCGAACTCCGCCCCCTGAGGGCTCCCCACCGGCCGGTGCCGAGGTGCCGCGGAGATCCGAAACGCGCCGATGTCCCGGGCCGATGCGGGTGACCGGGGACGCGGGCCCGTTGGGGCCGGCGACGCCCGGCTACCCGCGCTCCGCACGGGAGAGTGCCGCGGCCACCGGTCGCCGGAACCCATCCGGCTCCGGGATCCTTGCGTTTCGTAATGGGAGACGCTACTCTCCGAAACGGCTCTGTTGTCTCCGGTGGAGGTGGATTGGTGCGCATCTGAGGTCCGCGATCACCACGCGGTACGGCGTTCGCCGTTAGCCCGTCACGGTACTAGCCGGCGTTCCCGCCGCCCGTGACCCGCGTGGATGCGACCTCAGTGGACGACCCGTCCTTGCCCCCCGAAGAGCCAACCTCTCTTCCCGGGTTCGCCGTCGCGTGGTGCTCGCATACGTACGTCCCTGCCCATCGCGCCTGTGACTGCGAGAACCACCATGACCCATCCCATTACACCCAGTGCGTCCCTCACCTGCTCCGACCTGTCCTTCCAGTGGCCAGACGGCACTACCGTCTTCGACGGCCTCTCATGCGGCATCGGGCCGGGCCGCACCGGCCTCGTCGGCACCAACGGCAGCGGCAAGTCCACCCTGCTGCGCCTGCTGGCCGGCCAGCTACGGCCCGCCCGGGGGTCGGTGACCGTTGGCGGCGGACTCGGCTACCTGCCGCAGGATGCCCCACTCGACACGGCGCTGCGCGTCGACGAGGCGCTGGGCATCGCCGAACGGCGCGCGGCGCTGGGTGCCATCGAGGCCGGCGACGCCAGCGAGGCCCACTTCGAGACGATCGGCGATGACTGGGACGTCGAAGAGCGGGCGCTGGCGACGCTGGGCTCCCTCGGGCTCGGCGACGTCGGGCTCGACCGCCCCATGGGACAGATGTCCGGCGGGGAGACGGTCCTGCTGCGCCTGGCCGCGCTGCTGCTGGAGCGCCCCGATGTCCTGCTGCTCGACGAGCCGACCAACAACCTCGATGTGTTCGCGCGCCGCCGGCTCTACGACGCGGTTGACTCCTGGCGCACTGGTGCCCTGGTCGTGGTCAGCCACGACCGGGAGCTTCTGGAGCGCGTGGACCGCATCGCCGAACTGCGGTCCGGAGCGGTGAGCGTGTACGGCGGCGGCTGGTCCGCCTACGAGGAGGCGCTGGCCATCCAGCAGGAAGCCGCCGAGCGGTCGCTGCGCACCGCCGATGCGGACGTCCGCCGGCAGAAACGCGAACTGGAGGAGACCCAGACGAAGCTGGCGCGCCGCCAGCGGTTCGGCGCGAAGATGCAGGCCCAGAAACGGGTTCCGGGAGCCGTCTCCGGGCTGCGCAAGCGGGCCGCGCAGGAGTCGGCGGGCAAGCTCCGCGGAGTCCAGGAGGACGAGCTGCGCAAGGCGCGCGAGCAACGCGAGGAGGCCGCGGAGGCGGTTCGCGAGGACGCCGAGATCCGCGTCGACCTGCCGCACACCGCCGTCCCCGCGAACCGTACCGTTCTGCGTCTTGAGGAGCTTCGGCTCCCGTTCGGGGAGCTGCACGATGGCACCCTGCACGTGCGCGGTCCCGAGCGCATCGCCCTGGTCGGGGGCAACGGCGCCGGGAAGACCACACTGCTGCGCGTCCTCACCGGAGAGCTCGCACCGCTGTCCGGGGAGGCCGCCGTGTCCGTGCCGCTGCGGTTCCTGCCGCAGCGGCTGAACGTCCTGGACGAGGAGCTGAGCGTCGCGGCGAACGCGGCGCGCCTGGCGCCCGAGGCCACCGACCAGCACATCCGCGCCCAGCTCGCGCGGTTCCTGTTCAAGGGGGCACGCGCCGAACAGCTCGCGGGCACGCTTTCGGGCGGGGAGAGCTTCCGGGCGACCCTGGCGGCGACGGTGCTCGCCACGCCGGCCCCGCAACTACTCATGCTGGACGAACCGACCAACAACCTCGACCTCGCCAGCGTGCGGCAACTGACGAACGCGCTCGGCTCGTACCAGGGCGCGCTCCTGGTCGCCAGCCACGACGTGCGGTTCCTCGAATCGGTGGGGATCACCCGCTGGCTGTTCCTC
The DNA here is from genome assembly GCF_014203805.1 of Lipingzhangella halophila. Lineage (GTDB taxonomy): Bacteria > Actinomycetota > Actinomycetes > Streptosporangiales > Streptosporangiaceae > Lipingzhangella > Lipingzhangella halophila. The sequence continues at coordinate 548,541 of NZ_JACHJT010000002.1, forward strand.
GACCGAGACCTCCGGGAGACCACCGCCGAGGAGGTTCGCGACCTGCTCGGCGCCCCGGAGTCCGGGTGAGGGTGTGCGGCCTCCGCGGCTCACGCCACCCGCGGTGCGGCGGGGGCGGGGTCCGGCGCGGGGCTGTCCAGGGCACCGACGAGGCTGTCCAGGGACAGCCCCAGCGCCGCCCCCAGCGCGGCGATGGTGAAGAACGCCGGGGTGGGGATGCGCCCGGTCTCGATCTTGCGCAGGGTCTCCACGGAGACCCCCGCCTGCGCCGCGACGCTCGCCATGCTGCGCTCGCCGCGCGCAGCACGCAGCATCCGGCCCAACCGCTCACCACGGTCGCGCTCGTCATCGGTCAACGGGACTCGAACCATACCTGTGATACTAATACCGGTATAGTTATTGGTAAAGATGGGAGAACGGCATGGTTGAACTGAAGACCCCCGGCGAGATCGACGCGATGCGCGCCGCCGGCCGGATCGTGGCGCGGGCGCTCGCGGCCGTCCGCGAGCGCGCGGCCCCCGGTGTCCAGCTCCGGGAACTCGACGAGACCGCCGCCAAGGTCATCGCGGACGCCGGCGCGGAACCGCTGTTCCTCGGCTATCACCCGGACTGGGCGCCCATACCGTTCCCCGGAACCATCTGCGCCAGCGTCAACGACGCTGTCCTGCACGGCATCCCCACCGACCTGCGGCTCCGGGACGGCGACCTCGTCAGCGTCGACTGCGGGGCACGCCTGCACGGCTGGTGCGGCGACGCCGCGACCACCTTCGTGGTCGGAACCGCCGGGCCGGCCGACACCGCCCTGATCGAGGCGGGCGAACGGGCGCTGCGCGCCGGGATCAAGGCGGCGCGGCCGGGAAACACGATCGGCGACATCGCGGCGGCGATCGCCGGTGTCGCGCGCGGCGCCGGGTACGGGATCCTCGACGACCAGGGAGGGCACGGGATCGGGCACGAGATGCACGAGGCGCCGTACGTACCCAACGAAGGGCGGGCCGGACGCGGGATGAAGCTGCGGCCGGGTCTGGTGGTCGCGATTGAGCCCGTTCTCACCGGCGGGGACGACGCCGCGTGGACCGCACCCGATGGCTGGACCGTGCACGCCGCCGACGGCAGCCGCAGCACGCACTGCGAGCACACGGTCGCCGTCACCACGAGTGGCCCGCGTGTGCTCACCCTGCAGTAAGTCCTGCTGTGCACGATGCCCGCGCCTTTTCGGGCACCAAATTGGTCCATTGTACGGTTCGAACAAAACCGTCAGGCGGTACACTGGAGGTTGCGCGACTCGAACGCAACGGAGGCCGGGTGTCGGAGAACGACTGGTGGGTCACGGCCGGACTGACCTATGACCGGATACAGCGAGGGGTTGGGGACGCCAACACGGCGCCGGAGCTGATCGACTCGATGGCCGAGCTCGCCGATGTACACCGGCAGTCCGCCATCGCCTTCGGGGCGTCCCTGCACGCCCTGCTCGCCGGCGGAACCACCTGGACGGAGATAGCCGACCGCCTCGGTGCCGCCGATCAGGAGGAGGCCCGCGCCCTCGGCGCGGAGCCGATGCGGCTCGCCGAAGCAGCGCTGCGCTCGCGCCTGGGCGGATAGTCCGCGCTGGCCAGGTCGCCTCGCTGTCCGGGGCGGCAATGGCCTAAAGTACCCAGTGCACGCGGAACGGCATCGCGGGGTCTGCGACACGCCGCGCGAACCGCTGCGCGCCCGAGTACGCACCCGTCACGCGGAACGGTTTCGGTCGCGAGCGTGGCAGCTCCTGGATCGAGGCAGCGTGGAAAGGGAACCGAACGCAGTGACCGGGCCGGAGGGAGCGGGCGGCGTACGCAGTGTCCAGAGGGCGCTGGAGATCCTGAACCTGCTGGACGAGAACCACGCGGAACTGTCCATCCGGGAGATCGTCGAGGCCACGCAACTACCGAAGACGACTGTGTTGCGCCTGCTGCACACCCTTGAGCGCAATCAACTGCTCAGCGTCAGCGACGAGGGGCGCTACTGCGCCGGAGCCGGGTTGCTGCGCTGGAGCCGACTCGCGGAGCAGCGGTGGCGGCTGCCGGAGGACGGGCACGAGGTGCTGCGCGGCCTCGCCCGGGAACACCACGAGACGGTGCACGTCTACGTGCGCCAGGACCTCGATCGCGTGTGCATCGCGCAGGCCGAGGGAACGCGCACGCTCCGGCACGTGGTCCAGGTGGGCGACGCCCTGCCGCTGTGGGCGGGCGGCGTGGCCAAGGTACTGCTCACCGACGCCCCCGACGACCTCTTGGCGCGGGTCGCCCGCCGCTCCCCTTTCGGTGACTCGCACATGGCGACGTTGCGCACCTGGGTGGCGGACGCGAGCCGGAACGGGTACGCGGTCAGCCACGGCGAGCGTGAGGAAGGACTGTCCGCCGTGGCCGTACCGATCCACGACAAACTGGGCGGCGTGGGCGCGGCCCTGTCGTTCGGCGGCCCCACCTCGCGGTTCACCGACGAGCGGGTCCGAGTCTTCGTCTCGGCCCTGCAAGAAGCCGCCAGCCTACTCGGCGAGGCGCGCTGACCCCCGCCGGTCGCGAGTTCTCCCTCTTCACCGGCGCGTATTTCGCGGTTACGTGCCGGCGCGCAGTCGCCGCCGATGAAGGTGCCGTCCAGCGGTTAGCGGTACCGGCATCACACGGTTGCGCGCGCTCATCACCGATCTTGCCGGTTCCCTCCGGCGGTTGGGCCTCGTCGCGGCTTTCGCGCACTCGTGCCCTTGAAGTCCCCTCGTTGCTGCCCTACTCTCCCAAGTAGACCGTCAGTCGGTTTTTATTGGTCCATCTAGCGGACCAATTTACAACGAAGCCAGGGCCGGAGAGGGGAGCGGGATCAGATGAACGGGTCGCGCCGCACATTCGGGTCGCGGGTGCCGGCGTGAAGGCCGTACTGGTCACGCGCCCGGGGGAAACCGGCCTCCGTGACTCCTCTTCCGGCCCGGGTCCCCCGCGCACCACCAGCCACCGCTCGACAACCGCCAATGGAGCGCACCAATGGGCACCCGAACACGGGAACACCGCGAACCCGGACCGCACCACCTCGACGGCACCATCACTCTCAGCGCGCTGACCCTGCGCGGAACCCCTATGGCCGAGCGCCTGGATGCCGCCGCCGCGGCCGGGTTCAGCGGGGTCGGGCTGCGTCTCGACGACTACCGTGCGGCCCTCGCCGACGGGTGGACCGACTCCGATCTCCGTGCGCGCCTGAACCACCTCGGCCTGCGCGTCACCGAGGTCGAGTTCCTCACCACCTGGGGGGAAAGCCCCGAAGCCACCGAGGACGAGCGGACCGCGTTGCACATCGCCGCGACGTACGGTGCCGTGCGCGTGCACGCCGGACTGTTCGAGCGGTCCGCCGGCGCGGACCTCGCCGGCCGCCTCGCCCGCCTCGACCAGAGAGCCGGACGCGCCGGGGTGCGCGTCGCGCTGGAGTTCATGCCCTACAGCGCGATCCCGAGCCTGAGGGCGGCCCACGACCTGATCGAGCGTTCCCGGAGCGAGCACACCGACCTGCTGGTCGACGCCTGGCACTGGCATCGGGCCGGCACCAGCGCGGCCGACCTCGCCGGCATCCCGCCCCAGCGCGTCGCCGCCGTCCAACTCTGCGACTGCCTGCCCGACTCCCACATCGACCTGCGCCGCGAGGGGCGGCACCACCGCCTGCTGCCGGGGATGGGCAGCGTCGACCTGACCGGATTGCTGCGCGCCCTCCGCGACCACGGCGTTACCGCACCCATCGCGGTGGAAGTGCTCTCCGACAGCCTGGACGCTCTGCCGCCGCGCATCGCCGCCCAGCGGGCCTACGGCGCCGCGGCACGAGTCCTGGACCGGGCCTTTCCCGCACCGGGGTGAGCCCGCGCGGGCGGCGGGCACGGGGGAACGTCCCTTGCGGGCCCCGTCAGGCCAGTGCCGGACCGAGCGCGGCCGCGGTGGAGCACGCGGCCGCGGACGCCAGTAGTACCAGCCCAACGCGCAGCAGCAGGTACTTCCGGTAGGCGATCCGGCTCACCGCGCGCAACTGGTGCGTGACGGCGTCGAGGTCCGCCGCGCACGAACGCTCCAGGGACCAGTACAGCTCGTGCCGGTCCGCGCAGCGGACGACGTCAATGAACGAGGAAACCCCGGCGCCCTGATCCGCCCTCTTCGTGCCGAGCCGCGGGAACACCACCATCGCGAACAGGAGCATTGCGGCGCCGAAGGCGGCGCCGCCGCCCCACCAGAGCCCTTGCCACGGCTGCGCCAGCGCCGTTGGTGTCCACTTCTGTTCGAGCAGAGCGCTGAGGAACACGCTCACCACCACGCCGATGGCGGCCAGGAGAATGGCCGCCTTCTGGTCGGCGTGCACGACCTCCTTTCGCGCCTCGCCCAGCAGGGCCAGCGCGTGCTCCCTGGTGGGGTCCGCGGATCGCGGGCGGCGGCCGTCCCGGATCCGCGCCAGAAGTGCCCTGCGGTGGTCGGACCGCGCGCACTCCGAGCTCATTCGGCCCCGCTCTCGAAACGCGTTCCGGTCTCGGCGCGGAACGCGCGGCTGACCCGTTCGAAGCGGGCCTCCAGCACACTCGGGTGGTAGCGGGCCAGGCAGCGAACGATCGTGGCCATGTTGCCCACCAGGTCCGGGTCGGCGAACTCCACGGTCACGGAGTCGGGTTCCGCCTCCGGTGCCACGGGACGCACCGAGCCCAGCTCGCGCAGTACCGCCCTCGCCGGCGCGCTGTCGCTGTCGTGCGTGTCGGCGTGCCGCTGGCACTCGTGGTAGACGTCCTCCCACGCCCGCGCGTGCTCCACCACAGCGGTTCGGGCGCGGTCGCGCATCCGGCGCCGCCGCCTTTCGCGCCGCTGATGTCGCAGCGACCGCCACCACGCGGCGGCATCCAGCAACGGAGGCGGCGGGAAGTCCGGGGGCGCGCCGCCTCCGTCCCACGGCGCGCCCTGTTCCCGCCCAGCCCGCGCGGCGATACGGGCGTGCCGGAGCTGGGTGGGAAGAATGGCCAGCGCAACAACGCCCACCAGGAGCGCCCCGGCGAGCGCGGGCATGGCACCCGCCGGCGCGGCGACGGGTACGGCGGCCACCACCCAAAGCACGGCCCAGAGCATGATGCTGCCCAGTACCGCCAGGTACAGGAGGAGCGATGCGGTGAGTCGCACGCGGGACACGGGTGGCTCCTGATCCGCGGGTTCCTCGGGTTTCCCCGGCATGGGCGCGGGCGGGTGCGGTCGGGATGCGGCGAGCGCGGCGGCCACGGCGGCACCGGCCCCCAGGAGCGCGAGGACGAGCAGGATTCCGGGCACGTGCAGCACCGCCCGCCACAGCGGCGTTCCCTCGACCATCGGTCGCAGCAGGTCCGCCCCGGTCCACGAGAGCAGTACGCCCAACAGCAGCGTGAGCAACGGCGCGACGGCGCCCACCCGCCGGTCGTCCGGGGACGGGTTCGGCCGCCGCGGGGCCGCCTCCAGCCCGCGCCCATCCCCGGAGAAGCCGGGCATCGGGGTCGGCCGGGGAGACACGGGTACCGGCCGGTTCGGATTCCGGGCGCTCGGTTCGGGAGCGGTAACGGGAACGGGGGTGCGCAGGGTGTCCTCGAACGCGTCGAGCCGCGCGAGCGTCGCGGCATGGCTGCCGGCCAACCGCTTGGCCTGCCCGGCGAGGCGGTACCGGCTGCCGGCCGGCTCGCCGGAGTCGTGCTGGGTGTTCGGGGTGGCGGTGTCCGTGCCGGCGTTCACCGGACTGCTCCTTCCGTCGAAGCGGCGGCGCCGTCGCCTCCCGACGGCATGGTCGAGGCCCGGAGCTCCCGGATTATGGCGTCGAGCTCGGTCACGTGGCGGTCCGGGGAGTACTCCGCAAGCACCCGGCCGACCTCCCACAGCCCGGCGAGGTCCGGGGCCGGGGTGTCGACGTTCTCGAACACCCGGAAGTAGCGCTCCACCTCGCCCGGCGTCAGCCGCGCGGAGAACGGTTCCTCCGGCAGCACGTCGGTGGGCTTCGCTGTTGCCGGGGCCCGCGGCGACGTCATCCCGTGCCGGAAGCGCGCCGGAAGGTTGGCACTCTGCCAGGCCCGGACGACCTCGATGCGGGCGATCCCGAGCAGCTCGTCGCGGCGCGAGCGCAGGGTCGAGTGCGCCTGCCGGTGCCGGGACAACCACTCCTGCACTTCGTCGCAGCGCGCCTCGCACTCGCGCAGCGCCTGGTCATATACCTTCCGTGCGCGCCGTTGCGCCGCGGCGTAGGGGTTGTGCACCAGGGACTCCAGAAACACCGCGCCCACCGCGAAGGTCCCGAGCAGCGCCATGACCGCGAAGGGGGGAACCTGCAACACTCCTTCCGCGCGGTAGTAGGCGAGCATCAGGAACAGGTAGCCGATCCAGATCAACCCGCCCAGGCCGAACACGATCGGGACGAGGCCGGGCCGGCGGGCTACGTAGTCCGCCGCGGCGCGGCCCATTCGCCGGCGCAACGGCTCGGGGGCGTCCGCGTCCGCGGGGGCGTCCCTGAGGTGCCGTGTCGCGCGGAGCCGCATCGACCACTCGGACAGGGAACGCCCGAGCGCGTAGAGCAGGAACGCCAGAATGGGGCCGAGAAGCCAGCCGAGGTAGCCGCTCCAGTGCCCTTCGCGGATCTGCAGACTCTCCAGGCCCACCCGGTAGAGGAACCAGGACTCGATGGCGGCGATGGCGGCGATGGTCGTCCACACGAACCCCTGAAGCACGGGGTGGGTCTTCGTGCGTTCGTCCGGCGGGATCGACGCGTAGGCGTCGTCGAGGGAGTCGAGCTTGCGGCGGGCCTCGGTGATGGGGCGGCCCGTGGCACGCAGCCGCAGCGCGCGCAGTCCGCGTTCCACCGCCGAGTCGTTCCGCATGACGGCGTTGATCAGCGCGCCGAGCTCGCCGCCCCGGTTGACGATGACGCGGGTCGCGTTGATGGACCCGCTGAACTGCTGGGCCATCTCGTAGTTGTTGACGGTGTCGGGGGAGCCTTCGGGCGGGAAGTGCCCTCTCCCCGCGGTCATCTCGTGCTGCGGGCAGTTGCACCCGTCGTGGCAGGAAAGCGGGATGAAGCCGATTCCTGGTGGCGCCGGGAACTCCTCTGGTGCGTCGCCGCCGCTCCACGCGGACGCGGCGGAACCGCCGTGCGCGCCGGCCGCGTCGCCGGCCGGGTGCTCGCCGTTGGGATCGTCACCGGGAAACTCGGGCCGCTGGGGCATCTCTCCTCCTTTCGCGGGTGGTGCGGTCAGTCGGTGAACCCGATGACGACGCGGCGGTTGTCCTGCGCGCACTCGGCATCGGCAAGCTCGCCGTCCTTGTAGTCGTCCGCGCAGGCCAGGTCGCTCTCCCCCTTGCCTTCGACCGTGATGTCGGCGAAGCCCAGGGATTCCAGGTAGTCGGCGACCGCCTCGGCCCGCCGCTGGGAGAGCTTTTTGTTGTACTCGGCGGAGCCCTTGGAGTCCGTGTGCCCGGTGACGGCCACGCTCTGCTCGAACCCGCCCCCGCCCGCGTCGACCGCCTCGTCGAGCAGGTCGTTGGCCGAAGGGCGGAGCTTCGCGGAGTCGAAGGAGAACAGCAACTGCGAGGGCAGCTCCAGCTCGCTCCGGTCCGCGAGGTCAGCTTTTGGGACCATCACCTCGGTGTCCGCCACCTCTGGGGGATCGGCATCGACAGTCTCCGTGGGCGCGCGTTCCTCGCCCGGGGACGTCGCGCACTCCCCGGCCCCGTAGATCCCGCAGACCTCGGTCCAGACGTCCTGAACGGTGCCGCGCTGTGTCCGGTCAAAGCCGTGCTCGGGGCTGTTCTGCAGGAAGACCGTGACATTGACGCCGTCCAGCCCTTCCTTGGGCTCCTCACCGGAGGACGCGCAGTCCGCCACGATCTCGTCGCGCCCCAACCCTTCGTCGAAGTAGCGGTTCAGGTCCAGGCATCCCGTGTTCACCAGACCGTCGGTGAACACGTGCAGCCTGCGGACCGTGTCGGGATCGGGGGCCTTGGTGGAGCCCGTGAGCTTGCCGGCCCCGCTGGCGATGGCGCCGAGGACATCGCTGCCGTCGCTCGCGGCGGACGGCCGCGGCAGGTCCGCCAGCCGCTCACCCAAACAGTCGCGAACCCGCCCCAGGTCCTCGTGCTGCTGGCCGTCGGCGGTGCCGACGGCCTCGGCGATCCGCGTCCGGTCCAGCAGGTACTCGGGGGTGCTCTCGCCTCCGCTGAACCGGGCCACGGAGAGCAGCCGCTCCCCGCCCTGCCCGAAGACGTTCTCGTCCACGGCGAGCTCGCTGACGTCATCGGAGAAGTCCGGGAACTCCCCGCTGTCGCGCCACATCGAGGCGCTCACGTCGACCAGTACGACGGTTTCGGCGCTGACGTCCTCGTCGGGTCCGGTGTAGGTGGAGCCGAGCGCCTCGTCGCAGGAGAGGTCGCTGCTGACCTGTTCGGCTTCGGGGAAGCAGGCCGAAAGCGCCGTGAGTACCAGGCAGGCGGCCATGATGCGGGGACGGCGTCCGACGGGCGGGGGGTGTTCGGCAGGCACGGATTCTCTCCTTCGGGACGGAGGGGTTCTCCGTTGGTTCCGTTACTAGTCGTCGCCGGGTGCACGGATCCGGTAGAAGTACGGGGTCTTCTAGGTCCGGCCGCGTTGCGCGTCGTCGAGCTCCTGGACCGGGACGCCGAGGTGCTCCAGGACCCGGCGCAGGGCGGTGTCACTGGAGAAGGCGAACTCGAACAGGCCGGCGTCCTGCCGCTGGGCGGTCTGGATCATGTCGGCGAGGGTGTCCGTGAGCTGTTCGCCTTCGCGTGCACGCGCGTTGATCGCGTCTTCGAGGACCTTCGCGGGGCTCAGCTCGGGGTTCGACGCCAAGCTGAGCGCGTCGGCCGTGATCCATGTTGCGTTGCGCTCGTCGACGCGTCCCAACTGCTCCATGGCACCGATCAGCAGCGAGCGCCAGCGCTCCTGGCGCTCGGACAGCTCGTCGATGTGCTGCAGCTTGCGCTCGTGCCTGCCCACCTGGTCCATCCGGTGCAGCCAGGCTTCCTGCTGCTTGGCGCGGATCTCGTCGCAGACGTCCACCCATGCGTAGAGCTGAGCATCCACCAGGTCGTAGGGCGCGTCGACCACGGCGCGGTCGCGGCCGGGCCGGGCCTCCGGGCCGTGCACGGGCGGGTCGGGCCGCTTGGGCATCACAAAGTGGACCCGGGCGTGCTCGTCGGCGATGCTCTTTTCCAGCTCGGCCGCGCGGTGGGGCGCCAGGCCGCGGCCCAGCGGCCGGACCTGGCTCATCACCTCGGAGCGGATGACGGCCTTGCGGTTCTCGATGAACCGGTTGATCTCCTGCTGCATCTCGTCCCGGCGCTCGGGATCGGAGTCTGTGACGGTGGCGCGCCACACGATCCGCACCCTCACGCTGAAGGTGAACGCGTCGTCCCTGGCGGGTGTCGCGAACGGGGGCAGGAGCGTGTCGGGGACCGCGAGCGTGATGGTGTCGGGGTCGCCGTGCTCGTCGGGCATCCAGCCCTCCCGCAGTGCCGGTTCCCGATCCGCGGGGGAGAACCAGGAACGGATGCGCTCCCAGAAGGTCGGGGCGCCGGGCGCGCGCCGATGCCCCGGCCGAATCCGGGCGAACCGGCCGGTGCGGGAGTCTCGTGGCTGGTCAGTCCGTGCCATCCTCGCCTCGTCTCCTCTCGTCAGAGCCGCTGGATCCGGTGCGGCGGTAGGCGGCTATGTGGTCGCGCACCTTCTCGTAGTTCTCGATCTGCTCCCGCAGGCCCGGTCCAGCGCGCCGCAGGTGATCCAGGATCCGGTTCATACGTCCGCGGAGTCCGGGGCTTCCCGTTTCGGGTGACCTGGCGACCCTGTCCCAGTCGTGCAGCACGTTCCACGCCCTGCGGCTAAGGTTCTTGTCCTCGCGCGTGGCCAGGGCGATCGCCCACAGCCGCGCGATCCCCCCGGTCAACTCCTCGATGTCGGGAGTGGCACTTCCAGAAGGAGGGCGGTCGCCAGGGGCGAGGTAGGGGGCATCGAGCCAGGCCAGAAGGTCGGGCTGGTCCCCGCGAGGGGCCGCCTCCCCGTAGCTGCGGTCGAGGGAGGAGATCCGCAACAACGCCTGCACCGCGGCCACCGTGGACACCGGCCCCTGGGTGGACGCCTGCGTGGTGAGCAGATGCACGGCCCGGTACCGCATTCCGGCGTCGTAGGCACCCTCCAGAGCCGCGGCCACGTAGTAGCTGGGGCTCCCCCAGCGCGTCATGGGGTCGAGATCGAGGCGCTGGAACGCGTCCTTGATGGCGGTGAACACGCGGTCGGGCTCGCTCTGGGCGATCCGGGTACCAAAGGCCAGCACCGCCGTGTGCCGCGGAGCCTGGTCGCGGTCACGCATCCATCGTTCGAGCAGCTCAAGTGCCCTGGTGCGCTGCACACCACCCACGACCAGGTGCTCCATAACCCAGGCGACCACCGTGGGGCAGTGCCGTACGCGCCACGCCTCCCGCTGCCGCTCCGACGGGCTCTGGGCCTCCTTGGCGAACGGTGAGGACAGCCGCGCCCACGGGTCGAGCACCTCCGTGGCGATCTGCTCGAAGTCGTGCTGGGCCAGCCGGCTCAGGGCGAGGTCGACGCCGATCTGCACGTTCAGGGCATCGTCCCCGAACTCTTTTGGGGACTTCTCGCACAGGTGGACGAGCCACTCCCGCAGGGGGCGCCGCGCCGCCTCGTACTCCTGCCAGACCACGTCGATGAGCACGTTGCGCAGGGGTGGCTGCCGCAGGGTGACGATGGTGTCCACCGCGCCGTCAGCGTCCGAACCGGCATCGCCCTGCTGGGTCTCGATATGGCCCTGCTGGGTCTCGACGTGCCGGAGCCGGCGCGCCAGGGGGCGCGCGAAGGTCTTGCGGCGCCACTTTCCGTCCGGCAGCTCCGCTTTCTGCAGCCGGGTGGCGAGGTTCTCGGCCGCGTCGATGACCGTGGCGAGCCGGCAACCGTCGAGGACCGCGCCGGCGATCACGTAGGCCTGGTCAACCGGGGAATGCGCGGCGGACCCGCCCCTGAGCAGCCCTTGGGCTTGGGCTCGCAGGCGCGCGATGCGTGCCCCGGCGACGCGCGCGTCCAGCTCGTCGGCGACGACGGCCGCGCCTCGCTCGGTCTCCTCGGCGAGGAGGTGTGCCAGGGTGGACGCGTCAGCGGGAGACTCGAAGGTCGCCCGCCACGACCGGACGCTGGGAATCGTCCCCACCTGCTCCAGGAGCCGCGGCACACGCCCGGCGGCAGCGGAGTCGACACCCGAGCGCGCGGGGGTGGTGATGTCGCGCGGGAGCAGGAACCACGCCAGGTTCCGTTCGAACACCGCGTGCTTGTCGGGCGGGTCGTGCTCAACGGCGTGCAGCCGCACCGCGCCGAGCTCGTCATCCTCGTCGACCAGGACGACCAGGTGGGCATCGTGCTCGCGCAGGGCTGACCGCAGCTTCGCGACGTCGGTCGTCGAGCACTCGCGGAGGGAGCCCATACCGGTGGCGTCGAGCAGGTAGCCGCTCGCCCCGCCGTCCACCCGCTCCGCGAGCGTCCCGAGCGGGGTCGAGGACTGGACCTGTCGGAGGGGGCGGTCTTTCGTGGGCGCGCCGACGTCGGCCAGGGCACACAGCGCCGCCGTGCGGCGCCCACTGTCCTGGCGTCCTTTGAGGAGGACGATCTGGTCGTCCGTCCGCAGCCGCCACGCCAGTTCGGTCTCGCCCTTCGTGGCGACACGCACGCAGAGCAGGGAATCCACCTCGTCCGGGCCGAATGGCGCGTCGGACGGCCCATCGCCAGTGGATGGCGCGGTGAGATAGACGGAGTTGGTGATCCGGTAGTTGTCCCCGAGCGTGACGCTGCCGCTTGTGGTGCTCACCGAGCCCTTGATCAGGCGCTCGGCGCGGATGTCCCGGATACGTTCGGTCGCGTTGGCCCCGTAGTCGGCGTCGTACCACTCCTCCCGCTCGCGCCGTTCTCTGGAATCCCGCACAGCGTGTGGCTGCTGCTGGGGTGGCTGGTCTCCGTGGGACGCGTCGCGGCCGCCGTCCCCATTCTCATTGGGGCTCCCGCCGACCTGGGGCGGTGTCGCGGGGTCGCCTGTGCCGCCGGGCGCAGCCGCCTCCTGCCGCCCACCGGCGGCAGCGGGGCTCTGGTCCGGTGTGTGAGGTCGCATCGTGCCCGGCAATCAGGACCGGTACCGGTTGTCGATGGTGTCGCCGAACATGACGTTCCCGCCGCCGGTGCTTACGCCGCCGTAGATCGCACGGCCCGCCTCGTCGCGCCGCTCGCCCGGCTCCTGGTTATCCCGTGCGCCGGGCGGTTGGGGCGGCGGTGCCGGCTCCTCGCGCGTTCCCCGGGCGAATCCCTCCTCGGGCTCGGAGGAGGATTCCGGTTGCGCGGCCGGCTCGGGGACGTGGAGCCACGCGTTCGCGTGGAAGCCCTTGGCGGGCTCGTCGAGGGCGATCGAGTCGAAGTGCCAGCGGTACAGCGCGTGCGTGCCCTCCTCGATGACGTCGGAATAGATCGACTCGGAGACCACCAGGACGAGGTTGCTGGCCGGGTGGTCCGCCAGCGCCTGGCGGACCTGGTCGTTGTCGCGCATCCGGCACACGGTGACCGCGGCCTTGCCGGCGAACCCGTTCTCGCCAATGCGGATGTTCCCCTGGTGGACGGCGACCCGCAGCCGGACCCGGTAGGCATCGTTGAGCGGCTTGTTGTGGTGGTACAGCGCCTTGTCGAGCTCGTTGACGAAGTCGGAGATGGTGCGGTCCTCGACCGTCCCCGGCGGCAGAATCGCGAGCTCGCCGTCGCCCTGCTGCTGCCGGTCCCATTCGAGGCGGTTCAGATCGCCGTTCTCGCAGGCGCGCCGCAGAATCGCCAACAGGTCACTCTGCAGTTTGAGCTGACCTTCCTGGTTCCTGGAGCTGTACGACTCGGCGTCGACCGCGACGGTTAGCCGGCGCAACGGGGGGCTGGTGTCCATGCGCAGTGGTCCTCCCATCGGGATATGGCGGGAATCTCGCCTGTTGTAGCGGCAATCTCCCATATCCCGTCGCGCCGAATCCGGTACTTTTACGGATTCCCCGGAGAAACCATGGATCAGCGCGCGTCGGGGGGAAGCTCCGCCGCATCCGCGAGCGCGCCGAGCGCGGTGATCGCATTTGTGCGATAGCCGGTGTTCACGATCCCGCGCCGCCGCAGGCCCGCCAGCGCCTTCTGCACCGCCGCTTCCGACGCGCCGATGATGGAGGCGAGTTCGGGCTGGGTGATCGGGATTCCCAGCTCAACACGGTCGTCGTGGCGCACCCCGTAGTCCAGGTAGAGCCGGTAGAGCACGCGGGCCAGCCGGACCGGGGCCTCGTGCGCGCTGTAGTCCACCACACGCTCGGTCGTCGAACGGAGCTTGCCGACAACCGACGCGCTCACCGCACGGAACGCCTCGGGGTCCCGGGCCAGGTAGGCCTCGAACTCGCGATGCCCGATGACCAGGGCCAGAACCGGACCGGTGGCGGCGACGGTCGCGACGCGCGGGCGGTCGTCCATTCCGGCAAGCTCACCGATGAGGTCACCGCGGGAGCGGATCGCGAGCAGCACCTCTCGCCCGTTGTGCGAGCTGGACGTCACCTTGGTGAGACCGTCGATGAGGACGTAGACGTGTTTCGTTGTCTCGCCCTGGTGGACGAGGACCTCCTCGGCCGCGAACTCCTTGGGAAGTCCCGCCGCGAAGAGAGTGCGGCGCTGGTCAGGGGTGAGGGAGGCGATGGCGCTCTTCGGGGGCCAGGGGCGACGATCCATAGGCTGCCGTGCTCCAGTCGCGTTATCGGTGCACCGTCGGGTGCGCGGGTTGTCTTATTCGCACCTTCTGGCCACCTCTGTAGGGAGAATGCACTGGATTCCGGAATTCATTCCGGCTCGGACCGCAGTATAGATTTCCCGGTACCGGATGCTGTCCGGATAAATCCGCGGGCCCAAACGCAGAACAATTCGCCCATGCGGGGATGGAAGGAGCAGAACCACCCCCGTCGCCGAACACCCACGCACCCTGGCCGATTATCGTCGGGTGCGTGAAAGCTCCCGTATGGCCTTCGTTCGTGCTCGTACACGGCAACTTCCTCGGCCCGTGGTCCTGGGAGCGCGTGGCCGAAACGCTCCGCGCCCGGGGAGCCCACGTGGTGGCCCCGGACCTGCCCAGCGCAGCCGGCGACAGCGCTCCCGGTGACCTGTACGCCGACGCCCGGACGGTGCGGGACGCCCTCGACGCCACGCACGCACCGGTGATCCTGTGCGGTCATTCCTACGGTGGTGCCGTCATAACCGAGGCGGGCGCGGAGCACCCGGCGGCCACCAGGCTCGTCTACCTCGCCGGCGCCGTGCCCGACATCGGACAGCATCTGGCCTCCCTCGCCCCCGCGGTACCCGACAACACCCCGGAAGACAAGGGTGAGCAGGTGCGGGCGCTCCCCGACGGACGTATCGAACTCACCCCGGAGTCCGCTGCGCACGCGCTGTTCCACGACTGCTCCCCCGCTGAAAGGGACCGGGCACTGCGCAACCTGCGTCCCAGCAATCCCGCGACCGGCGCCCAGCCGCTCACCCGGGCGGCCTGGCACGCCACGCCGGCCACCTACGTGCGCTGCCGCCACGACCGCATGCCAGAGCTGGTGTCCTCGGGGTTCACCGCCACCAACCCGCTTACCGTCGAGCTGCCCACGGGCCACTGCCCCAACTGGAGCGCCCCCGACGACGTGGCGGAGCTCCTGCTGGCCGAGGCCGGACGGATCTAGGTCCAGCGGCGCGCCCTCCGGGCATCTCCCCCGATGCCGGCCGGTACCCACACGGCCGCGGCCCCGGGCGCACTGCGCCCGGGGCCGGCATGGCTGCGCGGAACACCGCCGAGCGTTCCGCCCGGCGGCCACCGCCCTGTTTTTCGAACCAAGTGGCCGTCTGGGTCGGGCGCCGCCGGGGTTCTGGAGGGCCCGCAGGTGGGGCGTCCGCGACCGGCGAAGCCGATTGGGCGGCACACCGGAGGTGCCCGAAGGTTCCCGGCTTCGGGGCGCCCGACCCGGCGAGCGCCAGCGAGCCCAAAAAACACTGCCTAGCCGCGCACCTCGGCCTCGTCGACTGTCCAGGCCCGTGCCTGGTCGCTGATGGTGACACCCAGTCCGGGGCGGGCGGAGAGGTGCATCCGTCCGCCGGAGATCTCCAGGTGCTCGTTGAACAGGGGGTTGAGCCACTCGAAGTGCTCCACCCAGGGTTCGCGCTGGTACGCCGCTGCCAGGTGGATGTGGATCTCCATGGCGAAGTGCGGGGCGATCTGCAGGTTGCGCTGTTCGGCGAGCGACATGACCTTGAGGAACTGGGTGATGCCGCCGATCCGGGGAGCGTCGGGCTGCACGATGTCGGCGCCGCCGTGCCGGATCAGCTCGGCGTGCTCGGCGACACTGGCGAGCATCTCCCCGGTAGCGATGGGGGTGTCGAACGCCTGGGCGAGTGCCGCGTGGCCCTCGGAGTCGTAGGCGTCGAGAGGCTCCTCGATCCACACCAGACCGAACTCCTCGAAGGCCCGGCACATCCGCTGGGCCGCGGCGCGGTCCCACTGCTGGTTGGCGTCGACCATCAGCGGCACGTCATCGCCGAGGTGCTCGCGGACCGCCCGCACCCGTGCGAGGTCCGCGGCGCTGTCGGGCTGGCCCACCTTGAGTTTGATGCCGCCGATCCCCTCCGCGATCGAGGCGGCACTCTTCTCCTGTACTTCCCCGATCGGTGCCTGTAGGAAGCCACCGGAGGTGTTGTAGCAGCGCACCGAGTCGCGGTGCGCGCCGAGAAGCTTGGCCAGCGGCAGCCCGGCACGCTTGGCCTTGAGGTCCCACAGCGCGATGTCGAAGGCGGCGATGGCCTGGACGGCCAGGCCGCTGCGCCCAACCGAGGCGCCCGCCCAGACCAGCTTGTCCCAGATCTTGGCGATGTCGCTGGGATCCTCGCCGATCAGAACGGGGGCGATCTCGCGGGCGTGCGCGAACTGGCCAGGCCCGCCGGCCCGCTTGGAGTAGCTGAAGCCGATGCCCTCGTGCCCGGATTCCGTGCTGATCTCGGCGAAGAGCATGGCGACCTCGGTCATCGGGCGCTGCCGCCCGGTGAAGACCTTTGCGTCGCTGATCGGGTTGTCCAGTGGCAAGGTCACCGACGACAGCCGGATGCCGGTGATGCGGTCCAGGGTCGCCGGGCCGTTCGAGGCGGGATCGATTGGCGTGACGGTCACGGGGGTCCTTTGGTCGTTGGTTTCGGGAACTCGGGTTCCGGCGCCCAGGGTCACCGGCGCGGAAACGGTCGTCGCCCGGTTGTCGCGCTGCCCGCGCCCGGCACCGCAAGAGCCGGGCACGGGCGCGGTGCCGCCCCGGGCGGGTTGCCCGGGGCGGCACCCGCGTTCTACTCGCGGGCCTCGTCGATCGCGTCCATAACCTCGGAGTACTCGCTGCGCTTGTTCTCCACCATGTCGGCGGTGGCGTCCTGGAACTCCTCGGTTTCGACGTCGATGACCTCGATCCCGGAGTCCTCCATCTCGGCGATGGACTCCTCCACCTCGGCGTCCCACAGCTTGCGCTGCTCGGCGATGGACTCCTGGGCGACCTCGCGGAGCAGTTCCTGGTCCTCCTCGGACATCGAGTCGAACAGGTCCGCGCTGACCATGAGGATCTCGGGGATCCGCTGGTGGGCATCGCGGGTGTAGTACTCGGCGGTCTCGTAGTGGCCGCTGCTCACGTAGCTCGGCTCGTTGTTCTCCGCGCCGGTGATGGTCCCGCTCTCCAGGGAGCTGTACACCTCGCCGTAGTCCATGGTCACGCCCGAGCCGCCCATGGCTTCGACCATCTCCACGTTCACGGTTCCGGGCAGCACCCGGATGTCCTGGCCTTCGAGGTCCTCCGGGGACTCGATGGGCTCGTCGACGGTGTAGAAGTTGCGCGCTCCGGCCTCGTAGTAGGCCAGGCCCACGTACCCGGAGTCGCGCACGTCGTCGAGCATCCCCTGGGCGTAGTCGCCCTCCAGGAAGCGCCACAGGTGGTCCTCGTCGTCGAAGACGTAGGGCAGCGCGAACACGCCGAACTCGTCGACGACCTCCGAGACCGGGCTGGTGCTGACCCGGGTCATCTCCACCGCGCCCATCTGCACCTGCTCCAGGACGTCGGCTTCCTCGCCGAGCTGGCCGCCGTGCATCACCTCGATGTCGATCCGCCCGTCGGTGCGCTCGCGCATCTGGTCGGCGAACCAGATGTCCGCCTGGGTCGTGGGGTAGTCCTTGGGGTGCGCCTCGGCCAGCGACCACTCGTAGGTGTCGTCGCCACCGCCGCCGCTGCCGCAGCCGCTGAGCAGCACGGCGCCGGACGCTCCGACGGCCGCGATCTTGCGCCAGGAGCCGGTGGGGAACAGTTTCTGCATTGCCATTGCGCGATCTCTTTCGTGTCGGTTGGTGGGCCGTTTGGTGGGCCGTGGGGAGTGGGGTCAGGGCTCGCCGGGCACGCCCGCTAGAAGCCCATCACCGTTGGGAGCCACATAGTGAGTCCAGGGATGAAGGTGATCCCGAGCAGGACCACCAGCATCGGTGCGTAGAACGGCAAGGTGCCGCGGGTGGCGTCCTCGATCGTGATCCGGCCGATGGCCGAACCGACGAAGAGCACACCGCCGACGGGCGGGGTCAGCAGGCCCAGCCCGAGGTTGAGCATCAGCATGATTCCGAACTGGATCGGGTCCATGCCCACGCTTTCCGCCACCGGGAGCAGGATCGGCGTGGCGATCAGGATCAGCGGCGCCATATCCATGATCGCGCCGAGTGCCAGCAGCAGCAGGTTGATCAGCAGCAGAACGACGATCGGGTTCTCGGAGACGCTTGTCAGGGCGTTGGTCAGTGCCGCGGGGATGCGCAGCATGGTGAGCATGTAGCCGAACGCCCCTGCGGCGGCGATCAGGAACAGCACCGACGACAGCGTCAGCATGGCGCGGCTCAGCACACCGATCAGGCCCTTGGGGGTCAGCTCGCGGTAGAACACCAACCCCACGAGCAGCGCCCACACGCAGGCGATCGCCGACGACTCGGTGGCCGTGAAGACACCGCTGATGACGCCGCCGATGATGATGACCGGCGTAAGCACGCCGAGCAGCCCCTGCCACACGATCCTGGGCGCGTCGCGCAGCGGGATCCGCTCGCCTTTGGGGTACTTGCGCCACCGGGCCAGGGCGTAGGTCAGTACCAGCAGGGCCACACCGAGCAGCAGCCCCGGAAGGAGCCCGGCCATGAAGAGCGCCCCGATGGAGACGCTGCTGCCGGCGGCCAGCGCGTACATGATCACGTTGTGGCTCGGCGGGATCAGCACGCCCTGGATCGCGCTGGAGATGGTGACTCCCACCGAGAAGCGCGCGTCGTAGCCGGCGCGCTTCATGATCGGGATCATCACCGACCCGATGGAGGAGGTGTCGGCGACCGCGGACCCCGAGATACCCCCGAAGAACGTGCTGGCCACCACGTTGAGCATGGCCATGCCGCCGCGCAGGCGTCCGATGAGCAGGTTCGCCAGGTCGATCAGCCGCCGGGTGATCCCGCCGGCGCTCATGATCTCCCCGGCCAGGATGAAGAACGGGATCGCCAGCAGGGGGAACGTCAGCAACTGGTTGATCATCTGCTGCCCGACAACGGGCAGCGGAATACCCATGTACAGGATGGTGCTCAGTGCGGAGAGAGCGAGACTCAGCGCGATCGGCACGCGCAGCACGAGCGCGACAGCGAACACGCCGACCAGCAGCACCACGCCCAGGGGATCAACGATCATCGCGGGCCTCGCTTTCCTCTTCGCCCTCTTCGCCGTCCTCGGGCGTCGCCAGGGCGCCGCGGCCCGTCTCCACGTTGAGTAGCTGGAGCGCGCTGTAGACGCAGACGAGCACGCCCGCCACCGGCATCGGGGCGTACTGCACCGCGGTGGGCAGGCCGGTCGCGGGCAGGGTGCTGTTCATGGTCAGCAGGGTGAGCTGCCATCCCTGGACCACCAGGTAGATCCCGAACACCAGGAACAGCGCGGGCGTGAGCCACCGCACCGCGGTGCGCGCCCGGCGGGGCAGGCGGTCGGCGACGAAGGTGACGCCGATGTGCGCGTGCTCGCGGACCCCGATCGCCACGCCGAGCAGTCCGAGCCAGGGGAGCAGTACCAGCGCCGTCTCCGGGGCCCAGGGCGGACTGTCACTCAGCACGAAACGGCCGAACACCTGCCAGGACACCACGACCACCATCGCGGCCAGCCCGGTCAGGGCGAGGGTGTCGGTGGTGCGGTCGACGGCTCGGAGCACTCCCCCCGTAACCGCCTGGAACTTAGGCATCATTGGACATCGGCCTCACTCCGGTCCGGGGCGTTTGGCGAGCGTCTCGGCGATGGTGGCCAGGCGCCGCGCCGAGGCGAGACCGCCGTGGTACATGTGGAACTCGCCAGCCCCGGCCCCCGCGAAGCAGTCCATCAGCGCACCCAGGTCCTCCGGGTCAGCGGGCTGCGGCGGCAGCGCGAGTATGTAGGCCCCGATGTCCACCTTGGACGGTGCGAGCCGCCGCAGCGCGGCCAACCCGTCGGCCGCCACGTCCGGCGGGATCCAGCAGTTGCCCACCAGGCAGTCGACCTCGGGCACCCCGCCCGCCACGGTGGAGAACGGACCGGTGCCCCACGGGTTCGCCGAGGCGTGCATCGTGATCCGGATGTCGGGCCGCACTTCGCGTGCCCGCGCCACCAGCCTGGCAGCCAGGTCCGCCGCGGTCCCGGTGCGGATCTCGCGCACCTGCGCCGCGAGCGGGCCGAGAGCCGCGTCGACCGACTCCGGGGGTTCGGCGGCGTCCACGCCGTCGCACACCCGGCCCCGCAGCTCCACGGGGTCGACCCCGCGGTCGCGGTACAGCTCCAGACAGGCGGTGCAGAAGCACAGCGAGAGCAGGTCGAGCTGGACGGCTGTCCAGTCGGCGCCCTCGGTCTTCTCGTGGTGGCCGCCGTGCCGGGCGCCCAGCGGGCCGCACGCCTCCAGGATGAGGCCGTCGGGTGCCCCCAGGGTCATGACCTCGCTGACCAGGCGTTCGCAGTAGTCCACGACGTCGGGCGCGGAGGGGCACAGCGCGTAGGTGTAGCGGTCGCCGAACGCGTTGCGCACCGTCAGGTCCTCGTTGGCGGTGCCCAGCAGCGAGTTGTGCGTGAGCACCACCCACGCGTGCACGGGCAGGCCGGCGCCGCGCACCGCGTCGCGAGCCGCCCCGAACGGGTCCGCGCCGGGGACCCAGTCAGGTTCGGCGGGCACCAGCCGGCTGCCCTGCCACGCCGACGGGCGCACCGGGACGTAGCAGGCGGCGGATCGGGCCTGGACCATCCGGTGGTCCGGGTGCTGCGGGGTCGCGGCGCGCACAGTGTGGTACGAGGCCGCGATGGCGACGGCGTCGGCGTTGAGCCCGGCCAGCCGTTCGGCTGCGCCCGGGTCGCCGACCACGTCCCAGGGGTAGGCGTAGACAGTGCTCACCAGTGGCCCTTCTTCGGCTCGAACGTGGGATGGAAGCGCCGCATGTAGCTGGTGTCGTCCCGGCGTTGGATACCGCAGCGCTGGTACTGCTCGTGCATCTTCGCGAGTGCGTCCCGGTCGATCTCGACGCCGAGGCCCGGGCCGTCCGGCACCGGAACGGCGCCGCCCTCGAAGCGCAGCGCGCCGGGTGCGATCACGTCCTGGCCGTCCTGCCAGGGGGTGTGGGTGTCGCAGGCGTGCTTGAGGCTGGGAATGGTCGCGGCCAGGTGGGTCATCGCCGCGAGGCTGACGCCCAGGTGCGAGTTGGAGTGCATCGACAGCTCGATGCCGAAGGTCTCGCACAGCGAGGCCACGTGTGCCGACCGCACCAGGCCGCCCCAGTAGTGGTGGTCGCTGAGCAGCACTCCGATGGCGCCCTGTGCGATCGCGGGCGGCAGGTGCTCGTGGGTGACCACGCACATGTTCGTCGCCAGCGGCATGGGCACCCGCGATGCGACCTCGGCCATACCGTCGATCCCGGGAGCGGGGTCTTCGAGGTACTCCAGGGTACCCGCGAGGGCCTCACCCACCCGCAATGAGGTGGCGGGGGTCCACGCCGCGTTGGGGTCGAGCCGCAGCGGCAGGTCGGGGAAGGCGTCGCGGAGCGCGCGGATCGCCTCGATCTCCTGGTCGGGGGCGAACACGCCGCCCTTCAGCTTGATCGAGGTGAACCCGTACTCCTCGATGAACAGGCGCGCCTGGGCGACGATGCCCTCGGGGTCCAGCGCCGCGCCGAACCGGTCGTCGTCCTCCCCGGGGTGGCCCGCCCACTTGTAGAAGAGGTAGGCGCTGTAGGGGACCGCCGGGCGCACAGCCCCGCCCAGGAGGTCGGCCACGGGCCGGCCGGCCGCCTTGCCCTGGATGTCCAGCAGGGCCACCTCGAAGGGCGAGTACACGGCGTCGACCGTCTTCTGGTTGCTCCCGGCGCCGGTGAGCCCGTGCTGGTCGGTTACGACGTCGTTGCCGACGCTGGCGGCGACGCGGGCGTATGCGTCGTGCAGCGCGTAGACGTCCAGCCCGACCAGCTCGCGGCCGGCGGCGCGCACCTTGGCCAAGTGCGCCTGGTCGCCATAGGTCTCGCCCAGACCGGTCAGGCCCTCGTCGGTGAGCACCTCGACGATGGTGCGCAGTGCCCAGGGCTCGTGCACCCCGGTCGCGTTGAGCAGCGGTGGGTCGCGGAACGCCACCGGAGTGGCGATGATTTCCCAGATGCGCACGGTCACTCCTTCACGGCCGCGAGGCCCGACTCGATCAGCGCCTCCAGAGCGGACATGTGCTCGGGAGTCGGGTCCGTCAGCGGGGGCCGCACGCCTCCGGCGTCCAGGCCCCGGATCCGTGCCCCCGCCTTGACCAGCGAAACAGCGTATCCGGGAACCTGGTCGCGCAGGTTGGTGAGAGGGCGGTAGAAGTCGGTGAGCAGCTTGCGCACCGTCTTGTCGTCCCCGTTGTTGAGAGCGTTGTAGAACGCCATCGCCACCTCGGGCACGAACGCGAACGCCGCCGAGGAGTACAGGCGCACTCCCGCGGCCCGGTACGCGGCGACCGACATCTCCGCCGTGGGCAGGCCGTTGAAGAACAGGAAGTCCTCGCCGGCTTCCTCGCGGACCGTGAGCACGATGCGCTGCACCTGCTCGATGTCGCCGAGCCCGTCCTTGAAGCCCACGATCTTGGGGTGGGCGGCGAGCCGCGCCGCGCCTTCGGGGGTGAACCGCGCGTTGTTGCGCTGGTAGATGACGACCGACAGGTCCGTCGCGTCGGCGACCTGGCGCACGTAGGCGTCCAGGCCGGCCTCGGTGGAGTTGACCAGGTACGGGGGCATGAGCAGCAGCCCGTCGGCGCCGGCGCGTTCGGCCGCCTTGGCGCACGCGATGGCGTGCGGCAGCGCCCCTCCGGCCCCGGCCACCACGGGCACGCGGTGGTCGACCGCCTCCACGGCGCCCCGGACCGCCTGCTCGAAGTCCGGCAGGCCGAGCGCGTGGAACTCGCCAGTGCCACACGCGACGAAAACTCCACCAACCCCGGCGTCGACGCCGTTCGCCACATGGCTCGCCAGGACGTCCGGAGCGACCTCACCGGCGGAGTCGAAGGGGGTCAGGGGGAAGAAGAGCAAGCCATCCAACCGCATACAAGCTCGATTCATATATGTGAACAAAAGTTTTCATTGTGAACAGTGGCTAGAAATGTAAAATGAGGGATCAGCCCTGTCAAGAGGGTGTAAACGGGTCATTAACAGCGAAGGCGCACGTCATGACGGTGAAATCGGCAGACCGCACGATCGAGGTCCTAGAGGTACTCGCCCGCTCCACGACTTCACTGTCCCTTGCTGACCTGCATGAGGAACTCGGGTACCCCAAGTCGAGCCTGTACACGCTGCTGCAGACACTGGTGGCCCGGCGCTGGGTGGAGACCGACATGCGCGGAGGGCTCTACCGGATCGGGGTGGGGGCCCTGCTCGCCGGAACCTCCTACCTGGACCGCGACCCTGTGGCGCGGGTGGCGGCCCCCGTTCTGGAAGAGGTGCGCACGGAGGTCAACGAGACGGTGCACCTCGCCCGGCTCGACGGCGCGAGCATCGTCTACCTGGCCAGCCGCGAGTCCCAGCACCATCTGCGGACCGTGTCCCGGGTGGGGCGCCGGCTGCCGGCCTACGCGACCGCGCTCGGGCGCGCCATCCTCGCCAACCGGCCCGACGGCGCCGACCTCGTGCCAAAACACCCGGAGGTGCTCAGCCCGAAGGGGATCGCCGACCGCGACACGATCCTGGCCGAGCTGGAACTGGCCAGCGCCCGCGGCTACTCGGCCGAGAGCGAGCAGACCAATCCGGGCCTCGGCTGCCGCGCCGTGGTACTCGGCTACAACGATCCGGTTACCGACGCGCTGAGCTGCTCGGTTCCGCTCGCCCGGCTGGACGAGCAACATGGCGAGAAGATCGTCAACACGCTTCTCGACGCCTCCCGCCGCATTACCGACCTGCTGATGAGATAGGACTAGGAGAACCCACCGTGAGTGAACGCATCCTGATCACCGGCGCCGCCGGCACCCTCGCCAGTCTGATGCGTCCCCGACTCGCCAAGCCAGGCCGGACCCTGCGGCTGGTGGATATCGTTCGGCCCGACGACCCCGGGCCGAACGAGGAAGTGGTGGTCGCGAGCGTCACCGATGCGGCCGCGATGGCCGAGGCGATGCGCGACGTCTCCGCCGTCATCCATCTTGGCGGGCACAGCCAGGAGGCGTCCTGGGAGGCCATGCTGGACGTCAACATGCACGGCACCTACGTGGTGCTGGAGGCCGCCCGCGTGGCCGGGGTGAACCGTGTGGTGCTGGCGACATCCAACCACGCGGTCGGCTTCCACCCGCGCGTGCGGGAGGTGCCCGACTACGCGTTCCCGCGCCCCGACACCTTCTACGGCGTCAGCAAGGTGACCATGGAGGCGCTGGGCAGCCTGTACCACGACAGCTTCGGGATGGACATCATCGCGGTGCGCATCGGAAGCTGTTTCGCCAAGCCCAAGGACATCCGGATGATGGCGCACTGGCTCTCTCCCGACGACGGTGCCCAACTGTTCGAGGTGTGCATGAGCACCCCGTCCCCGGGTTTCCGTGTCGTGTGGGGGGTCTCCGACAACACCCGGCGCTGGCTCGCCCTCGACGAGGCCCGCGCGCTGGGCTTCGAACCCCAGGACGACTCCGAGAAGTTCGCCGCCGAGCTCATCGCCAAGGAGGGCGAGCCCGACCTCACGAAGCCGCCCCACAACATGATCGGCGGAAGGTGGCGCGTCGCCGCCGCCGACCCCGAGGGCGCCACCCCCCGCGTCGACCGCAAGTAGGCGCTGGCCAGACGAACGAGTGGTGCCGCCGGGTGCACGGGCGGGCCCGTGCACCCGGCGGCGCGCTGGGCGTAGGGGTTCCGCGTCGAACCCGGTCCCGGGGACACCTCCAGCACCGGGAACGCCCCCGCGGACACCGCCCTACCGCAGCTCGCGGGTATGGGTCTTCGGGGGCGGAGTCATTGCCAGCCGGACCACCGCGGGCAGGTCGTCAATCTCCAGGGCCTCGCGCAGGGTGGCGATCTCTTCTCTGTGGATCCGTTGCCAGGTGGACGCGGCATCCGCGTCGGCGTCGAGCGTGATGTCGAGGACCACGCCGGGGTCGTGCCACGAGCCCGTGAGGCGGGCGTGCGCCCTGCGGATACCGGGGTACTGGTCGATCTTGTCCTCCAGTACGTGGCGGACGGCCGCCGCGGGTATCTCGGTGACCCCGCGGGAGCTCTCTCCCTCGACACGTAGGCGGCCCATCGTGTCGCTCCGCCATTGGACCACGAGCCAGCGCACCGCCACCAGCGCCACAACGATGGCGACCGCGGCCCCGGCGTAGGGCACCCACGGTTGGCGGAACCGGTCCAGCACGGCCTCGCCCACGAGCGGGGCTCCGGCGACCCCGGCGCCGAAGGCGCCGAGTCCGGCCGCGAGCGATACCGCCCCCGCTCCCGCGAGCAGAATCCCCAGGAGCCCCAGACCCCACCGGTTTCCGTGCGCTGACCTGCGAGTCCGGTTTCCCAATGGCACTGTTATCACGCCTTTGCGAGCTTGATTCGTGTACGGATCCGCAACGGGCGTAGAGGAGCGAGCTCGGCAAGTCGTTCGCGTACCGCGTCACCGACCGCCTCGCGCAGCCCGTCCGCGGCACGCAGGTGGGTGTTCGCCCGGACCCGGACACGCCGTCGGCCGACCGACACCCGCGCCCCCTCAACGCCGTCGACCTCGCGAGCCGCGGTGGCGAGTGCCGACCGCATGCCGGCCCTGGACAGGCCCACCGCCAGCGCCGGGTCGCCGGTCCGCAGCGGCAGGTAGCCGCCACGCCCGGGAATGAGTGCTGCCACCAGCAAGATCAGGCCGAGGAGCACCAGCGCGCCGGACACACCCAGCACTGCGGGATGGTTCCACCCCGTGCCCGACAGCACGGGGACGATGGCCCCGACCGGGATGATCCCCAGCGGGCTGCCCACCAGGGTGGAGACGATCTCGGCGGCGATAAGCACCGCGCCGGCCAGGAGCACCAGGCCGGCGAGCAACGCCGGCCACGAACGCGAAGGCCGGAAGGTCCGTATTGCGGACCGTCGCGCCCGCGTCTCAGCGCTGGGGCCGGACCGGCGTTCGGCCGCCCCCGCCTCCTCGACTGTGGTCATGCTGGTTCAGTGCTCCCGTTCGTCCTCCCCGCCGGCATCGGGGAGGCCGCCTTCCCCCGGGAAGGGACGGTCTCCCCGAGGCCGGTTCCGGGTGCGGACCAGTTCGGCGATCTCGATGTCGATGTGCCGCACGGTCAACCCCGTGTACTCGGCCACCCGGTGTTTCACGTGCGCGCGGACCTCGCGGGCCATGCGCCGCAACGGGCTTGGGTAGTGCACCGCGATCACCAGCCGCAACGTGACGTTGGTTCCGCTGACACGGGCGTGCGACCGCGCGCCGCCCCCACCCACCAGTCCGCCGAAGCGTCCCGTGAGCGCGCGGCTGCCGCTGACCTCGGACACGGCGGCGGTGGCGATCTTGGCGACGACCCGGTCGGGCACGGTTGTGGTGCCGCGCTCAGCGGGCGGCGGGCCGGCGCCCTGTCCGGGCGCGGTCCTCGGTGCCGCGGTGGCTGTGCTCATCGGTTCGCCCACTCCTGCTCTCGTACCGCGGCCGACGGCATCGCGCGCTCTGCTGCCCGCGCGCCGCGGGCGGGAACCGCCTGCACGGGGTCAGCGCCGGCTGAACATGTCGGCCAGGTTGATCTCGCCGTCGTAGGCGCGCCCCGCCAGGAACCCGGCGGCGCCGAACAGCAGGACCAGGGTGAACGCCGCGAAGCCGCCGAAATACCCCGAGAGCCCCAGCACCGCCCCGAAGGCCAACCCGACGATGGACCACATGGGGCCCACCTCCTCATCCGTGTGCTCGTGCGACCGGGCACCGCGCGGGGCCCGCCGCTCTGCCTGCCCGCCGGATCACCGCACCGGAGGTGTCACCGTGCCCGCGGGATCGGGCGCGACGTCCTCGATCGACACGTGCACGCGGCGGCCGGGCACCATGGCCAGCACGGCGTCGTGGACGTCGGCGGCGATCTCGGGCAGTGGCCGCCCGAGGCGCACCACCACTCCGACCTGGACACTGTCGTCGCGCAGCGCCACCCCCTCGATCCGGCCGCCGGGAACCGGGGTACACACGGTGCCCAACGAGCCCGACGACAACCCCTCGATGTCTGGCAGCCCGCTGACCGTGTCCGCGATCCGCCGCCCCTCGCTCGCCACGTCGCCGCGCACGCCGTCACTCAACGCGGGGCTCGGACTGGCCGCTCCCGCCGCCCTCGTCGTCTCCGGGCAGGTGGATGTCCTCGATGCTAATGTTGATCTCGGTGACCTCAAGTCCCGTCATGCCCTCGACGGCGGTGACCACGTTGCGCCGGACCGCGGCGGCCAGGTCGGGGATGGACACCCCGTACTCGACGACGAACTGCAGGTCCACCGCGGCCTGCCGCTCACCCACCTCCACGGTCACGCCGCGGGCGACGGTGCTGGTGGAGGTGGAGCCGGGAATACGGTCTCGTACGGCGCCGAGGGCGCGGGCGGCTCCGCCGCCCATCTCGTACACTCCCCCCATCTCACGGGTCGCCATCCCCGCGATCTTGGCGACAACGCTGTCGGCGATCGAGGGGCGACTGGCCTCGGTGCTCTCGCTCGACGTGGTGGAACGGCCGCTCTTCTCGCCACGGGCCGATGGAACTTTGGTCTCCGACTCACTGGTATGCGCTGCTTCGGTCATGACAGTGCTCCTATCTGGGTGCGGGAGGCCCGGCGGTGGTCACGGGCCGGTACGCGACCACCACAGCAACGAGCCAATCCCCAGAACGGAATGTAACTGTCCTAAAACCTTATGTAGCTACGGCGCGCCGAACGGTCGATATGTCTGGCGCTTCCGGACCGGACGAGGCCGCGCCTCGCCGATGCCTGAACCGCGCTGAGGGGAGCCGGATCCGGCGCGGTGCAGCCAAGCCGAGGGCCGCGGAGGAAGCTGCCCGAGCCCCCGCACAGCCGGAGACACCGGCGATAGTGGTGCGTTCGGCACGAGCCCCGGCGGGGAGGGATCACTGCGCGGGGGCGGCGTCGACGATGCCGGGGCGCACCTCGCGCACTTGTTGCGCTATCTCGCGCACCGTGTCGCCGCTCCGTCGCGGGTAGATGATCAACCGTGGCAGCCGCGCCGTTCCGTGCCAGCCCGTTCCGCGGCCGCGGTACATGGCGAAGGTGGGCACCGGCGAGAGGCGGCCGCCGGCGTCGGTCAGGTAGACGACGAGGAGCCGCCGCAGCGTGTCGTTGATCCACCGTTCCTCGCGGGCGACGCTGGTGACGTCGCTCCACGGCACCGCCAGCTCGCGGCCGGGATACCACCACATGCGCTCCTGCACCAGCAGAAGTCCGTGCTCGTCGGCCTCGATGTACTGGGTGGTGAGGTGCCGCGGTAGGAGGCGGAGCCGCCACGCGGCCGCGACGCACACCAGTACGCCCCAGATCGCGAGCACACCTCGCGCGAACGCGGTCTCGACCGGGTCGCCGTCCGGTTCCGCGGAGACGGCCGGCACGATAAGGAGCGCCGGCGCACCCAGGACCACCAGCCAGAGCGCGTCCTCCAGCCACGCCTCGACCATCCAGCGCCGCATGTCCGCGACGTGTCTCCCCGAGCGGCCGCCCTGTCCACCGGCTGGGGGCATGTGTTCCTCCGTTGCCGTGCGACCCTGTTCGACAGGCCCGGCACCACCCTTGCGGGCCGCGGTGAACGGACGGCCGGGTGTTCCTTACCGGGGCGGGACGAGGCGGTAACGGTGCCGGCGAGGAGGTACCTCGCGGCACCCCGCTGGCCCGCCGCTGTCACTCCTCTTCGAGATCCTCGCGGTCCGTGCCGGTCTCCTCCATCGCGTCCCGCAGCTCAGCCCTCATCTCCCGCCGGGTGTCCGGGGACTTCCGCGCCTCGTCGCCGCGCTCCTTCGGCAGGACGTCGTCGGTGTCCGTCGTCTTCTCGATGGACTCCTCCGGCTGGGTCACGGCGAGCCTCCTCTCCGTGGACGTCAGTGGTCAGCCAGCCACCCGGCACGGCATCCGCGTTCACACCCGCGCCACCTGCCACGGGCGGCGGCCGGAACCGTTGGAGCCCTCTGGCCCGGCCCGGAACGGCGGCCCGCGCCGGGCGGAGGGGTCACCCCATGTCCCAGAGCAGCCGGTAGTAGGCGATGCGCTCCGCGTCCGGGGCGATGCCGTACGCCTCGTACAGAATGCCGTCGTGGCCCGTGCCGTAGTTCAAGTCGAGGCTCCACGCCGCGACCGCGAGGTCGGCCCACCGGTCAGCCACACCGAGCGAGCCGAGGTCGACATGCGCGGCGAACGTGCCGTCGTCGTGCAGCAGCGTGTTGGGGGCGCACGCGTCGCCGTGGCAGACAACGAGGCGGTCGGTCGCTGGCGGCTCGGCTATGCGCGCGCGAGCTTCGGCCGGATCGAGGTGCCGGTGCTCGGGAAACCGCGTCGACGCCGCCTCGCCGGCGGCGAGGCGTTCGTCGACGCGGGCGATCCGGCGGGCAGCGCTCCAGTCGAACGGGCACTGCGCTACGGGGAGGGTGTCGTGCAGCAGGCGCAGCCCCCGTCCGATCGACGCCGCCGCGGTCACCGGGTCGGCGAGCCACCGGGGCTCCACCGCCGTGCGCCCCGGGACCGCTGACGTAACCAGCCATGCGCCGCTGGCGTCCGCGCCGTGCCCGATGACCGACGGGACGGCCACCCAGCGCCGCGCCCACGTCAGGCGCTCCGCCTCCCCGGGGAAGTCGATCTCCGGGGTGCCCGCGGCGACCCATTTGACGTACCTCGTCTCGCCGTGCGGGGCATCGAGGCGAAACGTCAGGCCGCCGAGCTCGTTGTGCCACACCGGCGTTATGGCGTCGCCTCCGGCGAGCGCCGTGACGACATCGGGAACGGCCACTGGCCCGGTTGGGATCTCGGAAGCGGCGGGACGGCTCACGAAATGTGATCCTGCCAGAACGGCGGAGCCGCAGCGAAGGCGTTTCCGCCCGGCCCAACGGCGACCGCCGGCCCCGCTGGCGCGAAAGGCGGCGACGGCCGCCCGGTCCGGAACGCGTGATCCGCGACGCGTACCCGCCGACTGCCCACCCACCACGGCCCCGGCAGCGCAGCCACCGCCTTCGGCTCCGCGGCGCCACTGTGCCGCGATGCGGGCCCGCGGGGCGGCCCGACCCGGTATCAGGTCCCGCGCGAGGCCGCCGGGCCGCTCTCGGGTGCGGCCGGATGCCGCGCGGCGGGGCGCTCGCGGGCCTCGCTCAGCCAGCTCATGGGCTCGACACCGCGCACAACCGGGTTGCTGAGGGTGCCCACCTCGGTAATCTCGATCTCCACGGTGTCCCCGGCCATGAGGGTGAAATCCATACCGGGCACGATTCCGGTGCCGGTGGCCAGCACCGCCCCCTCCGGGAACGGCTGGCCGCGGAACAGGTAGTCGACCAGCTCCGCGGGGCCGCGGCGGAGAGCCGCCAGCGGGACCTCCCCGTCGAACGGGCGCATGCCGCGACGCCGCACGCTCATGCGGACCCACTGGTCGTCGAGGGCTCCGACCTGCCACGCCGGAGTGATCTCGGTGGCCAGGGCACAGCTACCGGCATAGACCTTCGCCTGCGGCAGGTACAGGGCGTTCTCGCCCTCAATAGAGCGGGAGCTCACGTCGTTGCACACCGCGTAGCCCACGATCTCCCCGTAGGCGTTGCTCACGACCGCCAGCTCGGGTTCGGGCACGTCCAGCTCGGAGTCGGCGCGAATCGCGATCGGTTCGCCGTGCGTGACGACCCGCCAGGACACCGCCTTGAAGAACAGCTCGGGGCGCGTGGCGGTGTAGACGTGGTCGTACAGGTCGCCGCTGTCGCTCTCCTCGCCGCGGGCCTCGCGGGAACGCTCGTAGGTCACGCCGCTGGCCCAGACCTCGGTGTGCCCGTCCACCGGCGGGAGAAGGGTGACGTCGGGGCGCCGGTGCGTGGCCGCCTTTGGGGCCTGCTCGACGCGTTCGCGGAGCTGCCGCAGCGGGAGCCGCAGCAGGTCGGCGACGCGGTGCACCCCGTCCAGCTCCCGGATTCCGTCGTCCGCGTCGCGGAGACCGACCCGAACGGTTCCCGCGGCGTCAGCGAATCGCACAATCCCAGGCACAGCGGTCCTCTCTCTCGGTGGGCGTCGCGCGGCGTCGAGCCGCGAGTGGCGGCGCGGTGCTTCCGCACGCCACCAGTGTCCAACATGCTGTACTCAAGACATGATGCTGAACGTAACACGGACGGCGCTTGGCGCATACCGAGTCCCGGCGATCTCTTGACCTGGATCACCTTCGCGCTCTAGCGTCCTTTTCGAGATATTGTCTTCGGTTCAACATACTGAACAAGTCGGGTTCGCAGTTCCCTCATGCGAGCTCCGGACCCCGGGCGGTGGCCACAACCCTCATGACCAGAGCACTGACACTGACGTTCCACCGCGCGCCGGCGGCGCGCGGTGCCGGTACGGCGCCCGCTGTCCTGGCGCCGTTGGGGAGCGCCGCACCGCTCGTCCTCGCCCGCCCCGTCCGGCGGGCGCCGGCGTTGGGCTCCGTGTGACGGCCCCGACGCCCGAAGGGCGGCGCCATCGCCTGCCCCACGCGGGCGCGGCCGCAGCGGCCGCGCGAACACCGCGCCCCGCCGCCTGCTTCCGTGCCGCTGGCCCGCCCGCCTCAGCGCGCGTGCGCGGAGACGCCCATCCGGGTGCCGATATCGCGGGTGAGCTGGCGCAGCTCCGCCACACGCGAGTCGAGCCGCCGCGCCGAGGAACGCGTGTCCAGGCCGGTGAAACTCACCGCGGCCGGTTGGCCGGTGCCGAACGTCCCGGGAACGGTCATCGCGAGACACAGCAAACCCTCGACGGTCTCGCTGTCGTCCACCGCGTACCCGCGCTCGCGGGTCGTCGCAAGGTCGGCCCGCAGCGCCGCCGGTTCCGTGATCGACTGAGGGGTCATCCGGGGCAGCGGGGCTTGCTCCGCCAGCCGGGCACCCACGTCCTCGTCCGCGAGCTCCGCGAGGATCGCCTTGCCGGTCGCCGTGGTGGTCGCGGGAAGCGGCCGCCCGATCTGGGAGGCGAGGATGACCGGGGTCCGGCCGTCGCGGCGGGCCAGGTAGACGACCTCCAGGCGCGCCTCGTTGAGCACCGCGAGCTGCACTGTCTCGTCCAGAGCGGCTTCGCGGGCACGGCACGCCTCCTGGAACTCGTGCACGATGTCGACTCCGGCCAGATAGGCGTCCGCGTAGCCGACCAGCCGCTGGCCGAGTCGGAAGCCCTCGGATCTGCGCTGCAACAGCCCGCCGTCCACAAGCGCGGCGCAGATGTTGGACACCGACGACTTCGCGAGGCCGAGCCGGCGCGCGAGCTCACTGAGCCCCACGGTCTGGCCGCGTTCCTCGGCCAGCACATCCAGGATCGCGGCCGCCCGCGTCACCGCCGGCGCCAGCGAACGTTCCTGACTCACTCGTATCTCCCCCCGCACTGGCACGACGCGTTCAGCATAGTGAACAACTCGGGCCCCCGCATGGTCCGGCCGGCGGACGAGCCCCGGTCGAGACCACGCGTGTGCCATCCCGCCGCGGCCGGGCTCCGGGCTCGTGCGGCGCCTCACCCGTAGGACACGAACGAAGAGGAAGGGGCAACACCCATGGCCA
Organism: Lipingzhangella halophila; assembly: GCF_014203805.1. Taxonomy (GTDB): domain Bacteria; phylum Actinomycetota; class Actinomycetes; order Streptosporangiales; family Streptosporangiaceae; genus Lipingzhangella; species Lipingzhangella halophila. Next base: position 580,863 of record NZ_JACHJT010000002.1, read on the forward strand.
CCACCGAATCCGGCCCGAACGGGCGCCGCAGCAGCCACTGGTTCGGCGCGAGCGGCCGATCCGGGATGCTGTACCGCTCGTGGATGCGCAACCAGGGCTTCAGCGACGAGGTGTTCGACGGGCGGCCCGTCGTCGGCATCGCCGTGTCCGGCTCTGAGCTGGCTCCTTGCAACGCGCACCTCTCCCGGATGGCGGAGTCGGTGAAACGCGGGGTGTGGCAGGCCGGCGGATTCCCACTGGAGTTCCCCGTGATGGCGCTCGGCGAGACCGTGCTGCGCCCAACGGCGATGTTCTACCGCAACCTGCTGGCCATGGAGGCCGAGGAGCTGATGCGCGCCAACCCGCTCGACGGGGTGGTGCTGCTCTCCGGGTGCGACAAGACCACACCCGGGCTGCTCATGGCCGCCGCCAGTGTCGACCTCCCCGCGATGATGCTCACCGGCGGCCCGATGCTGAACGGCAAGTTCCGCGGCCAGGACATCGGGTCGGGCACGCACGTGTGGAAGTTCGAGGAGGAGGTCCGGGCCGGCCGCATGAGCGAGGCCGACTGCGCCTTCGCCGAGTCCTGCATGTCGCGTTCCAACGGGCACTGCATGACCATGGGAACCGCCTCCACGATGGCCTGCATGGCCGAGGCCCTGGGCATGCAGCCGCCCTACGGTGCGACGTGGCCGGCCGTGGACGCGCGCCGCTACGCCGCCGCGCAACGCGCGGGACAGCGGGCCGTCACCCTGATCGAGGAGGACATCCGGCCCTCATCGATCATGACGCGCGAGGCGTTCGAGAACGCCATCCGGGTCAACGCCGCGATTGGCGGCTCCACCAACGCGGTGATCCACCTGCTGGCGATCGCCGGGCGGCTCGGCGTGCCGCTCTCCCTGGACGACTTCGACACCCTGGTCCGGGACATCCCCACCCTGCTGGACCTGATGCCCAGCGGCCGCTTCCTGATGGAGGACTTCTGCTACGCCGGCGGGCTCCCCGCGGTGCTGGCCGAGCTCGGTGCGGCGCTGCACACCAGCGCCCCCACCGTCACGGGCGAGCCCCTCGGCGCGGTGGTCGAGTCGGGCAGCGCCGAGTGCCACAACCGCGAGGTCATCCGGCCCCTCGACAACCCGTTCCAGCCCGCCGGCACCGGCACCGCGGTACTGCGCGGGAACCTCGCGCCCAACGGCGCGGTGGTGAAGCAGTCGGCCGCCAGTCCGCACCTGATGCGGCACCGGGGCAGGGCGCGCGTTTTCGACTCGCCCGAGGAGTACTACGCGGTCGCCGACGACCCGGAGCTGGACGTGGACGCGGACACGGTGCTGGTACTGCGCAACTGCGGACCGGTCGGCTACCCGGGCATGCCCGAGGTCAGCAACGTGGCCCTGCCGACCAGGCTGCTCGATGAGGGTGTGACCGACATGGTGCGCGTCTGCGACGGGAGGATGTCGGGCACGGCGTACGGCACCGTGGTCCTGCACACCGCACCCGAGGCGGCGGTCGGCGGCCCCCTCGCGCTGGTCCGCGACGGCGACGAGATCACCCTGGACGTGGCCGCGCGCACCCTGACCCTGGAGGTGGCCGACCAGGAGCTGGACCGGCGCCGGTCCGCGTGGACCCCGCCCGCGCCGCACTCGGATCGCGGTTGGAGCAAGCTCTACGGCGACCACGCCCTCCAGGCGGACCAGGGTGCGGACCTGGACTTCCTGGTCGGAGCGAGCGGGCACGCGGTCCCCCGGGAGTCGCACTGAGCAATGAAAACGCCCGAGCGGTCCGGGCGCCCCGCGGGGCGCCCGGACCGCTCGGGCCGGACCACTCGGGCCGGGCCGTGCCCGTCAGCGAGCTACTTCGCGGGCAGCTCCAGCTCGCCGTTGACGCGGCGCGGGATTCCCAGCGGGTTGTCGTCGCGCAGCGCGTCGGGCAGCAGGTGCTGCGGAATGTCCTGGTAGGACACGGGGCGCAGGAACCGCCGGATCGCCGTGGTGCCCACCGAGGTGTGCAGCACCGACGTGCTCGCGGGGTAGGGACCGCCGTGGTGCATGGCGTGCGTGACGGACACCCCGGTGGGCCACCCGTTCCACAGCACCCGCCCAGCGCGCTCGGCGAGCTGGGTGACCAGCGGCCCCACGGGCTCGTCGTTCTCGGCGTGCACCGTGGCCGTGAGCTGGCCGGGCAGTGCCGCGGCGACCTGGTCGCGTTCCTCCTCTGTGGAGTAGGTCACCACCACCGACGCGGGTCCGAAGCGCTCCTCCAGCAGCTCCGAGGTGTTCTCCAGGAGCGCCCGGGCGCTGGTCCGCACCAGGGTCGGGGTCCAGGCCTGCTCGCCGTCGCCGTTCGCGGACGCCTCGCCGCGGACCAGGACCTCCACCTCGGGGTGCGACACCAGAGAGTCCACACCCGAGGAGAAGCCGCTCTCGACTCGCTCGTTGAGCATCGCGGCAGCGGGGCGCTGGCGGACGGCCTCCACCAGCGCGTCCAGCGACGTGCCCTCGGGCAGCAGCAGCACGCCCGGCTTGGTGCAGAACTGGCCGACGCCCAGGGTGAACGAGCCCGCGTAGCCGGAGAGGATCTCCTCACCGCGCGCGTCCACCGCGCCCCGCGTCACGAACACCGGGTTGATGCTGCCGAGCTCCCCGTAGAAGGGAATGGGGTCGGGCCGTCCCATGGCGAGGTCGTGCAGCGCGCGTCCACCGGCGATCGAGCCGGTGAATCCGACCGCGCGGACCTGCGGGTGGAGCACGAGGCGCCGGCCGGTCTCGTCGCCCAGGACCACCGCGAACGTGCCCTCCGGCGCGCCCGCCGCGCGAAGCGCCCTGCTGACCACCTCGCCGGTGCGCACGGAAAGCTCCGGGTGCCCCGGGTGCCCCTTCACGACAACGGGGCAGCCCGCCGCGAGCGCGGACGCGCTGTCGCCGCCCGCGACGCTGAACGCGAACGGGAAGTTGCTGGCACCGAAGACCCCGACGGGGCCCAGCGGCTGCAGGATGCGCCGCACATCGGGACGCGCCCCCATGGGCCAGTCGGGGTCGGCCGTGTCGATTGTGGCTTCCAGGTAGCCACCGTCCTCAAGCGTGCCCGCGAACAGGCGCAGCTGGAACGTGGTGCGGGCCAGTTCCCCGCGCAGCCGGGGCTCGGGCAGCCGGCTCTCCCGCTGGGCCACGGGGACCAACTCGTCTGCGGCGGCGTCCAGCGCGTCGGCGGCGGCCCGCAGCATCGTGGCGCGCTCACGCGGACGGAGGGCCCCGAACTCCGCGGCGGCTCCCGCGGCGGCGTCCATAGTCCGGTCGAGTTCGGTTTCGCTGGTGTCCTGGAGTGTCGGCTGTGTCATCGTCCTCGTCGTCCATCCTGATGTTGGCTGTCGAGCGCGTGCGGAGCCGGGTGCGTGTGTACTCAGTCCGAGCTTGGCTCGCGGAACCGGCGGGTGGCCGGCTGCTCGCGCGCCCCGGCCGGGGAACTCTCCGGGGCCGCCGGGTGGCGGCCCAGTACGTCGAGTCCCAGACGGGCACGCCGGACCCGCTCTCGTGCGCTCGTGAGCGCCACGTTACGCACCTGCTCGCCCGAGGGGTAAATGTCGGGAGCGTTCCGGAGCCCGAACTTGATGTAGACGGGTGCCGCGGCCTCGATGATCCCGACTATCTCATGATGACGCACGAACCCTCCAATGTTGTCGGGGGCCTCCACGTAGAAGTCCAAGGTCGCGCGGCTGGCGGCGCGAAGCTCGGCAAGCTGGTGCAGGGTCAGGTCCGAGGGGACGTTCACGGTGTCGGCGCCGAGGTACTCCTGCACGCGCAGGGCCGCCGGGTTCGCCGGGGCCGCCATCACCGAGATCTTGAGCTGCAGCTCCGCAGGAAGATCCCCGCGGCCGCGCAGCGTGTGCAGGGTCCACAGCAGTCCGTCGTCGGCGACCAGCAGGCTGCGCACCCCCAGGCCCACGGCGCGTTCGGCTTCCGCCACTCCGGCGGCGAGGCCGTTGGCGCCGCGGCTCCGCGCCCCGATCGAGCCGGCCGCACTGTCCCGAGCGGCCCCGATGTCCCAGTTCGCGCCCGGGCGGGCGAACAGGCACAGCTCGATGTTGTGCTCACCGCTGACCCGGACCATCTCGGTGATCTCGGCGTCAGTGAGCATTCCCACGCCCGAGCCCTGCGAGACGCGGTGGATCGGCACGTCGAGGGTGCGGGCGGACTCCAGCACCTCGGCCAGGGCCTCGGGGCCCTCGACGCTGGGGATCTCCAGGCGCCAGGTGCCTCCGTCGGGGAAGGCGGCACCGGAGCGCGGTGGCGCGGTGTCGGCGCCGAGGAGGTCGAGCGCGTCGAGGGCGGCGTGCCCAGGGGTACGGAAGGGCGGAGCGTGCGTCATGGCGGTCCTTACGGGGAACCCGGATGTTCGATATATAGAACGACGTTCTTTATTTCGTTCAGGCTAGTGCGCCCCCCGGCGCCGGGTCAACGCCGGCCGCGGGGACTCCGTGTGCGGCACGGCCAGTGCGCGAAGTCACAGACGCGCTTGACCGGAAACACATGCCGTGCGTACATTAACCAAAATTACAAACAAAGTTCGAAATATCGAACACTATGGTGCTCCCACCGCGCCCCGCCAACGTTCGGGCGGCCGGGCTCGGCCCGGGAAACGCGCCATCCCCCCTTGACGGTCGCGCTCGCCGGCGAGCGAGCGCGGCACCACCCAGACAGGTCGGATATCCATGCCCGATACGGCGAACCTCTCCACGGGATGGCTGTTGGCCATCTCCGTGCTCTCGATCGCGACACTGCTCTTCCTGATCATCCGGGTGCGGCTGCACGCCATCCTGGCCCTGATCCTGGTCAGCGCCGGTACCGCCCTGGCGACCGGGATACCGGTGCCGGACCTGGTGCCCACACTCATCGACGGAATGGGGTCGACCCTCGGCTCGGTCGTGCTCCTCATCGGCCTCGGCGCGATACTGGGCAGACTCATCGAGCTGTCCGGCGGGGCGCGCGTGCTGGCCGACGGCCTCCTACGGCTGTTCGGCGAGAAGCGGGCGCCGCTGGCGCTGAGCGTCGCGTCGCTCTTCTTCGGCTTCCCGATCTTCCTCGACGCGGCCTTCGTGGTGATGCTGCCGGTCATCTTCTCGGTCGCGCGCCGGATGGGCGGCTCGCTGCTGATCTACGCCCTGCCGTCGACCGGCGCGTTCCTGATGATGCACGCGCTGCTGCCGCCGCACCCGGGTCCGGTGGCGGCCACCGAGCTCATCGGCGCTGACATGGGTCTCGTGGTTCTCGTGGGGCTCCTCATCGGACTTCCCACGTGGTACCTGTGCGGCCACCTGCTCGGGCTCTGGCTGGGCCGCCGCGTGAACGCTCCGGTCCCCACCATCCTCGGCACGCCCGAGCAGGAGGACTCCCCCACGCTGGGCCCGCCGCCGCACCTCGGCACCCTGATCTTCCTGCTGCTGCTACCGGTCGGACTCATCTTCACGAACACCAGCCTCGAAGCGCTCGCCGTCGCGGGCACCATCGACTCCGAGGCCCAGTGGGTGCACGCGCTGCAGGCGGTCGGCGAGACCCCGGTGGCGCTGTTCATCACGGTGCTGGTCGCGCTGTGGCTGCTGGGCTGGCGGCGCCGGCACAGCGGGGACACGTTGGAACGCATCATCGACCAGGCGCTCGCCCCGGTCTGTACGATCATCGTGCTCACCGGAGCGGGCGGGATGTTCGGCGCCGTGCTCAGCGAGAGCGGGATCGGCGACGCTATGGCCCAGAGCCTGGACAACCTGGGGCTCCCGCTGATCGTCGCGTCCTTCCTGATCGCCACGGTGATGCGGGTCGCCCAGGGCTCGGCGACGGTCGCCGCCACGACGGCCGCCGGACTGATGGCGCCGGCGATCACCGCCGCGAGCGGTTTCTCCGGGTTCGAGCTGGCGCTCATGGTCATCGCGATCGCTGCCGGCTCGATCGTGCTCTCGCACGTGAACGACTCGGGTTTCTGGCTGGTCCGCGGGTTCCTGGGGTTGGACACCGTGACCATGTTGCGGACCTGGACCGTGCAGTCGACCGCCATCGGCACGATGGCCTTCGTGCTCTGCCTCGCGCTCTACGCGGTGGCCTAGCGGTGGCGCGGCCCCTACCCGCGCGTGTGCTCCCGGAGGGGCGAACGGCCCCCCAGGGACGCCGTGAGGCGGGCCGCGCCATCGGCGACGAGTGCCTGCAGGTCCGAACGAAGCTGCTCCGACCAGCGGTGCAGCGGGACCGAGACACTTATGGCCGCGACCGTCGCCCCCGTGCGGTCCCGCACGGGGGCGGCGACGCAGCAGACGTCCGGGTTCGACTCGCAGATCTCCACGGCGACCCCGGACGCGCGGATCCCGGCCAGCTCGTCGAGCAACTGCGGAACCCCGGTGATGCTGTTGGCGGTCATGGCCGGCAACGGGCCGCCGCCGAACCGGTGCCGCAGCTCGGCCTCGGGCAACGCGGACAGCAGTGTCTTGCCCAAGGCCGTGCAGTGCGCCGGCACCCGTCCGCCCAGGGTGGAGACCATGCGCACCGCCTGCGAGCTGTCGACCTTGGCGATGTAGACGACGTGGGTCCCGTCCAGGACGGCCACATGCGACGTCTCGTTGCACTGCGCCACCACCTCGTGGGCCACCTGCTGGCCGATCTTGGCGATGTCGAGCTGCTCGGCGTAGGCGCTGCCCAGCCGGAAGAGCTGCAGCCCGAGCTGGTACCGGCCCGGGATGTCCGGGTGGAGGCGGAGGTAGCCGCGGTCGCTCAACGTGTGCAGCAGCTCGTGCACCGAGGTGCGGGGCAGGTCCAGCTCCTTGACGATCTCGGGCGCGCTGACGGAGTCGCGCCCGTCGGTGAACAGTTCGAGGATGTCCAGGCTGCGGATGAGAGCGGGCGTGCGGCGTGCCATGGGGTGGTCGCTCCTCGTCGTGAGCAGGGTCAATCAGGACGGGACCAGGCCGGGGGCCGGCCGGTGTGTTAGCTTCCCGCTGACGAAAAATTGAACTTCATTCAATATATCGAACAAACTTTGGGGGTTCAAATGCGCATCACAGCCGTGGACACCTTCGTGCTCGGTACCCCGTGGCGCGACCTCAGCTACGTCCGCGTCAGCACGGACGAGGGGCTCACCGGCGTCGGCGAGACCCGGATGCTGGGGCACACCCGAGCGCTGCTCGGGTACCTGGAGGAGGCGGCCCGCAACCACGTCATCGGGTCCGACCCGTTCGACATCGAATCGCTCGTGTGGCGCATGAAGCACGGAGACTACGGCCGCGCGGGCGAGATCGCCATGTCGGGAATCGCCTGCGTGGAGATGGCGTGCTGGGACATCATGGGCAAGGCGCTGGGGCAGCCGGTCTGGCGGCTCCTGGGCGGCAAGGTCCGCGACCGGGTCAAGGCGTACGCCAACGGCTGGTACACGGTCGAGCGCACCCCGGAGGAGTTCCACGCCGCCGCCCAACGAGCGGTGGAACGGGGCTACCGCGCGCTGAAGTTCGACCCGTTCGGCCCCGGCCAGTGGGAGCTGGAGCCGCATGAGCGGCGGCTGTCGGTCGGCCTGGTCGAGGCGGTGCGCGACGCGGTGGGTCCCGATGTCGAAATCCTCGTTGAGATGCACGGCCGGTTCGCGACCTCCGAAGCCGTCCGGGTGGCGAGGGAGCTGGCGCCCTTCGACCCGAGCTGGATCGAGGAGCCGGTGCCGCCGGAGAACCTCAAAGCGCTCGCGAAGGTGGCGGAACACGTCGACCTGCCCGTGGCCACAGGCGAGCGTATCCACGACCGCACCGAGTTCCGCGAGCTGTTCGAGCTGCAGGTCGCCAACATCATCCAGCCCGACGTCGGCCACATCGGCGGCCTGCTGGAGACCAAGAAGCTCGCGGCGACCGCGCAGACCCACTACATGATGCTCGCCCCGCACAACGTTGGCGGCCCCGTGCTCACGGCCGCGAACCTGCACCTCGCTGCGGGCACGACCAACTTCAAGATCCAGGAGAACTTCAACGACTTCGCCGACGAGCACGTCAAGCGGGCCGCCCCGGGAGTGCCCGAGGTCGTTGACGGCTACTTCCCGCTCCCGCAAGGGCCGGGGCTCGGCGTGCAACTGGACCCGGACTTCATCGCGGAGCACCCCTCGCAGGGCGCGCACTTCGACCTGTACGCCGACGACTGGCACTTCCGCGGCACCAGGGAGCACACGGCGTAGGCCGACCGCGCCCGCCGTGCGGGCGCGACGGTTCCCGCCGGCGCACGGGCGCGCGCTCAGGAGGGGGGACCGGCGATGCCGCGCAGTAGCTGGTCGAGCCCGGCCTTGGTCCGCTCGGCCGGGACACCGGCTCGTTGGTGGTGCAGGACCAGACCGGCGGCGAGCGGAGCCAGGAGCGCGTCGGCGAGGTAGTGGGCGTCCGCCTCCGGGGCGGTGTCGCGCAGCAGCGCGGCGAGGTGCGCGTGGTGCACGGCGTAGGCGCCGGAGGTGTAACGGGCGGTAGGGGTGGCCGCCTCGGCCACCGCGAGGGGCCCGGCCTCGTCCGTGAGCCGGTCAACGTAGGCGTGCAGGAACGCGCGGATGCGCTCGCTCGCGGGAGCGCCGGGACCCAGGGGCGGCGGGCCGCTCAGGAAGCGCTCCTGGAACGCGCGCTCCCCGTCGTCGACCAGGGCGTGCGCCAGCCGGCCGAGGTCGCCGAACCTGCGGTAGACGGTGCCCACCCCGACTCCCGCGGCCGTTGCCACCGCGTCCATGGTCAGCGCGTCGACACCGCGCTCGCGCACCAACTGGTGGGCCGCCGTCAGGATCCGGTGCCTGTTGCGGGCGGCGTCGGCACGCTCGGCCGGCGCGCCGCCCAGGAGCGGAAGCCTCCTGGTGGCCTGCTCCTCCGTTGACTCAGCCACGGTTCGACCCTAGCGGAAAGCACTCCGGCCCTTGCTAAGTGGAGAATTTTCCGTTTAACTGGAGGGGACTCACCAACGGCGACCGAAGGAGGCCACTGTGGCCGACAACACCAATGTCCAACTGTTCACCAGCGCCGATCCCACCGTGTGGTACCAGCCCGAAGACCGGAAGCTCTTCCTCGGCGACGTCCTCGACGCCTCCAGCGGGACCGCCATGAGTGTGGGGTTCGCGCGCTACGCGGCGGGCGCGTCCAACGCCTGGACCATGAGCTATGACGAAGCCCTGATCATCACCACCGGCCGCTTCTCGGTACGGCACGCCGGGGGCGTCACCACGGCGGAAGCGGGGGAGGTCATCTACCTGCGCGCGGAGACGGAGCTGACCTACGCCGCCGAGACCGACACCGAACTGGTCTACGTCGCCCACCCGCACTGGCTGGCAGCCACCGAGCAGGCCGGGCGGCAGGCCCAGCTCGACATCTTCCAGCCGGTGCCGCCGGCGGCGACCGAGGGGATCGTGGCCACCGAGCGCCGCTGAGGCATCGATGTGCGCCGATCTTGCGGATTTCGTCCCTTCGCAGCACGGTCGGATTCCGGTGTTTCCGGGCATGCGCCCGGGGCTGGGGCCGCGATCACCCGGTACTGGCGGGTGGTGGTCGTGCGCCCGACGGAGGCAGCGAAGGCGGTGGATGGGCCAGCCCGCAGGAATCGGTACGGGTGCCCGATGGTGACGCGCGCGACGGGGGCGGCGAGGGCGGTGGATGGGGCGCAGCGAGAGTGTCTGTGGCGTCATTCTCGGCACTGAACATGTCCGCATAGTCAGTTTCGGTGCGGCGACGACCCCGGAGAGCCCGAGCCCCGCGCCGGGCGACACCGGGAAGCACTCCCGCCCCACACCGCCCTCGCCACCCGTTGGGCGCGCCATCACCGGGCACCCGGAACGACTCCCGCGGGCTGGCCCCTCCGTTGCCTTCGCCGCTCTCGTCGCGTGCGCCACCCTCAGCGGCCAGTATCGGAGGAACGTGCCCCTATCCGAGGGCGCTGGCCCCAACACACCGAAACCCACGGAACTCCACCGAGCGTTTCAGGAACGATCTACTCAAGATCAGCGCAGCGCGGCGGCGGGCGGGTGTTCGCGCATCGCACCGTAGGCCAGCAGATAGGGCGGAATCCGCCGGGCCCACGGGACGCGCTGGGCGACGCGCAGGGGCAGCGGCAGGCGCGCGGCGTCGCTGAAGTCGATCTCGCCCGCCAACGCCGGCCGCACGACCTTGGTGTGGATCGCGCGTTGCAACCCCTGGATGAGGACCGTGGTGGGCCAGCGCCGGCGCTGGATCGCCGCGACGTTCGCGCGGCCGAGGGTGCCGTCGCGCAGCGGCTCGGCGAGGTGCCGTGCGGCGGCGACGGCGTCCTGCACGGCGAGGTTGATGCCGACCCCGCCGACCGGCGACATGGCGTGTGCGGCGTCGCCGATGCACAGCAGCCCTGGAACGTGCCAGCGCCGCATGCGATCCAGCTTGACACTGAGCAGCTTGACGTCGTCCCAGCTCCGCAGGAGGCCGCGGTCCGCGAGCCAGGGCAGCAGGTCCACCAGTGTCCGGTTGAACTCCTCGATGGGGCGGGCGCGGCTGGCGGCGTCGGTTCCCTTGGGGATGAGCGACGCGGCCTGGTAGTAGTCACCGCGGTCGATCAGGAACGTGAACTTGCCGTCGCTCATCTTGGCGACGATGCCCTCCGTGTCGTGCGGCAGCCGGGGCAGCCTGAACCACCAGACGTCCATCGGGGTGGAGAAGTCCCGCAGCCCCAGCTCCGGCAGCTCCCGGGCGAGGGAGTCGCGGCCGTCGCAGGCCACGGTGATGGTCGCGCGGAGGTCGCCCGTCTCGCCGTCGCTGGTGCGGTAGCGCACGCCGTTGACGCGTCCGCGCTCCCGGATGAGGCTGGTCGCCTCGGTGTTCATCCGCAGGTGGAACGTGGGCTCCTGCGCTCCGGCGTTGGCGAGGAGGTCGAGAAGGTCCCACTGGGGGACCATCGCGATGTAGTTGTACTTGGTCCGCAGCTGGGTGAAGTCGCCGAGTGTGAGGAACTGCCCCTCGGGGCCCACCGGCACCTGGGCCCGGTCCACCCGCCGTTGGGGCAGCTGGGCGAACTTCTCGCCGAGCCCCAGCTCATCGAGCAGCGCCATGGTCGTGGGGTGCACAGTGTCGCCGCGGAAGTCGCGGAGGAAGTCGCCGTGCTTCTCCAGGACGGTGACCTCCACCCCCGCGCGGGCGAGCAGGAGTCCCAGGACCATGCCGGCCGGGCCTCCGCCGATCACACAGGCTGTCGTCCGAGTCATGGACCGTCCTCCTCTTTCGGATCATCGGTCGCTACCGGGCCGCCGGCAAACAGCGGGCTCTTCAAGGGTCTGCCCGGCCCCGTCGAAGCGAACCCGCGTGGAAGGCCGGGAGGCGCATCTGGTTCCGCGAGCCGCGGCCGGCCGGGTGGCCGCTGATCCGCAGGCGCCCCGGGCTGTCCGGACGAGCGCTCGTGGCGCACCCGCTCCACCGCGCCGGCCCGCCCGGCATCGTGCGAGTAGAGCTCCGGCCGCGACTGGCGTCCCCGCGCTGAATCGTCATTGTTGCGCAGGTCATGGAGTTGAGATACGGTCACCGACGGCCAATGTTCGGTATGCGTATTAATGTGCGCATTCCGATTCCCGTTCCAGCAGACTCTGCCGGCGCAAGGAGCGCGCATGAACGCCGTCGCCAACTTCTTCAGCAGACTCGTCAACCGCTACCTGCCCGACCCCCTCGTCATCGCGGTCATCCTGACGTTCTTCACGCTGCTGCTGGCCATGGCCGTCGAGGGCACCTCGTTCCTGGCGGCCACGCAGCACTGGGGCGACGGCTTCTGGGACCTGCTCGAATTCACGATGCAGATGGCGATCATCCTGCTCGCCGGGTACATGCTGGCCAAGACCCCGCTGGTCGACCGGGCGCTCGACATCATGATCTCCCCGGTATCGAACCCCCGTACCGCCATCATCGTCGCCACGCTCGTCGGCGGTATAGGTACCTGGCTCAACTGGGGGTTCGGCCTGGTCATCGGCGGAATCGTCGCCCAGAAGCTCGCGCTGCACGTTCGCGGGCTGCACTACCCGCTGGCCATCGCCTCGGCCTACTCCGGGTTCGCGCTCTACGGCGTCGGCCTGTCGGGCTCCGTCCCGCTCGTCATCGCCACCAAGGGGCACTTCCTTGAGGACCAGATCGGGATCGTCGGCCTGGGCGAGACCATCTTCTCCCCCGTCATCCTCACCACGGTGGCGCTGGTCATCGTGCTGCTGCCGCTGTTCAACGCGCTACTGCACCCCAAGCGCGACGCCGAGGTCACCGAGATCGACCCCGGCACCGTCCCGGCGGCCCCCACCGAACCGGAGGCCGGGGCGGAGCGCGAGCGCACGTTCAGCAGCTGGCTGAACGACAGCCCGGTCATCGGAATCGCCATCGGCGCCCTGGGGATGCTCTGGGTGGTGCTGCACTTCAGCAACGGCGGCTCGCTGGAGCTCAACACCGTCAACTTCCTCTTCGTGTTCCTCGGGCTGCTGCTGTTCGCCCGCCCCTCCCGGTACCTCGCCACCCTGCAGGACGGCGTCCGCACGATCGCCGGGATCGTCATCCAGTACCCCTTCTACGCGGGCATCATGGCGATCCTCGTCGGCTCCGGCCTGATGGTCACCATCGCCGAGGGTTTCGCTTCGGCGGCCAGCGCGGAGTCCCTGCCGCTGTGGTCCTTCGTCTCCGGCGGACTGATCAACATCCTCGCCCCCTCGGGCGGTGGGCAGTGGGCCGTCCAGGGTCCGGTGATGATGGAGACCGCGCGGACGCTCGGCGCCGACGTCGCCGCAACGGCGGTCGCGGTCCAGGTCGGCGACCAGTGGACCAACATGATCCAGCCGTTCTGGATCCTGCCGGTCCTGGCGATCTCCAAGCTCCACCTGCGGGACGTCATGGGCTACCTGGTCCTCGTCCTGGTCTTCCTCGGAGTCCTGTTCGGCGGCGCCATGCTCACCTGGGGCTACCTGGCGGCATGATGGCCGCAGCGGACAGCGGCACTACGGAAGGGTTAGCCATGCGGTTCAGCCAGCGGCCAGAAGGCTCCACGTGGGGCGACTTTCCCGAAGACGACCAGGGCGGCATGGTGGGGCGGCTGAACCTCCTCACCCCCGAGAAGGTGCGCCAGGGCGCGGCGGAGGTCCGCGAGGGACGCGCGTTCAGCCTCAGCCTCCCCCTGGACTGCCCGTACCGGCCGGCGCTCAACCCGAACCGGTTGCCGCCCGTGGTGCGCCCGACGCTCCGCCAGGGATTCGTGAACTTCAACTGCGACATGCGCCGGATCGACCCCGAGACCACCGACGTCATGTGCGACGACCTCGTGGTGCTGCACACGCAGTACTCCACGCACTGGGACTCGCTCGCGCACGCTGGTACGCGCTTCGACGCCGATGGCGACGGGGCCGAGGAGGCCGTCTACTACGACGGCTACCGCGCCGGGACCGATGTCGTGGGCCCCGCGGACACCGGCGGCGCCGGCCTTGACAGCCTTCCGGGGCCGTCCACCTCCACGGGCGGGCCGCTCGGCGTCGACGCGATGGCGCGCGCCGGGGTCCAGGGACGCGGTGTGCTCCTCGACCTGCGGGCGCACCTCGGGGACGAGTGGCAGCGCGTCGGGCTCGACACGCTGCGCGAGGTGCTGGCCGCCGATGGGGTCGAGGTCGAACCCGGTGACGTGCTCTGCCTGCACACCGGCTTCGCCGAGCACCTGCTGGAGAAGGGCGAGGACATCGACGGCGAGGAGCTGCGGCAACGCGGTGCCGGGCTCGACGGGCGCGACGAGGCGCTGCTGGGGTGGATCACCGACTCCGGCATCGCCGCGATCGTGGCCGACAACTACGCGGTCGAGGCGGTCCCCGCCGGGCCGGCCGAGGGGCCCGCGCCGTTCCTGCCGCTGCACCGGCACTGCCTGTTCACGCTGGGGATGCCGCTGGGCGAGCTGTGGCGGCTCACCCCGTTGGCCGACCACCTGCGCCGCACCGGCCGGTCGCGCTTCCTGCTCACCGCGCCGCCGCTGAACCTGCCCCGCGCCACCGGCTCGCCGGTCACCCCCGTGGCCACCGTGTGAGCAGCCCAATGCCGACTGGAGGTGCGACCATGGCCGATCCATTGCCCGAGCGCGTCCTCGTTACCGGAGGCGCGAGCGGCATCGGCGCGGCGATCGCCGACCGCTGCGCGGCCACCGGGTACGAGGTGCTGGTTCTCGACCGGCAGCCCAGCGAGCACCCGCACACCGTGGTGGATCTCGCCGACCCCGATGCCACCGCCGCGGCGCTGGAGTCGGCGCTGGCGAGCGGGCCGATCACCCGGCTGGTGAACAACGTTGGGGCGGTGTTTCCCGCGGCGGTCGAGGACGCGACCCTGGCGGAGCACCAGTCCGCGTGGGAGCTCAACGTGCGCTCGGCGGTGCAGTGCACCGCCGCCCTCACCCCCTCGATGCGCGAGGCCGGCTTCGGCCGGATCGTCTCGCTCAGCTCACGCGCGGCACTCGGCAAGGAGATGCGCTCGGCCTACGCAGCGACCAAGAGCGCCCTCATCGGGCTCACCCGAGTGTGGGCGCTGGAGCTGGGTGAGCACGGCATCACCGCCAACGCGGTCGGTCCCGGCCCCATCGCGACTCCGCTGTTCGAGGAGGCGAACCCGCCGGGCGCTCCGCGCACCCAGGCGATTGTCGACAGCGTCCCGGTCGGCCGTATGGGAACGCCGCAGGACGTCGCACACGCGGTGGATTTCCTCCTCGACGCCCGCTCGGGCTTCGTCACCGGGCAGACGCTGTACGTGTGCGGCGGAATGACGGTCGGATCCGCGTCCGTGTGACGGGCGCGGACGAGGCACCGCAACCACGAGCGAGAGGAGAGCGGCGTGCCGTACATGGTTGAGACCCACGACAAACCGGACAGCCAGGAGCTGCGCGAACGCGTCCGCCCCGAGCATCTCGACTTCCTCGCCGAACACGCGCGCCTGCTGCTGGCCTGCGGCGCGAAGCTCACCGACGATGGCAGCGGCGCGTCGGGCGGCCTCTACCTGCTCGACGTCGACACCCGCGAGGAGGCCGAGGCGTTCATCGCGGCCGACCCGTTCTCGCGCGCCGGACTGTTCAGCCGGGTCGAGGTGACCCGCTGGCGCAAGGCGTACCTCGACGGGCGCTGCCACCTCGACGAACCCACGCCCTGACGCAAAGGACCCGACATGCTGTTCTCCGTGACGATGCGCGTCGACCTGCCCACCGACATGGACCCCGGCGCCAAACGCGAGCTGCTCCAGCGGGAGCGGGAGTACTCCCAGGAACTGCAGCGCGGCGGCGAGTGGGTGCACATCTGGCGGGTCGTCGGCTCGTACGCCAACATCAGCGTCTTCGACGTCGCCGACGGGGACCGGTTGCACGGGATCCTGTGGAACCTCCCGCTGTTCCCGTACATGACGGTCGAGGTCACTCCACTCGCCGCGCACCCCTCCGACATCCGCGCGGGCTAACCCGCACCGCCGCGCCAGAGCCCGGCCGGCTCCGGGGTGCTGCCGGCGGCTGTGTGCTCGCCCGGCCAATCGGCCGGGATCTCCCTTTAACCGGACGAACGGCCAGCGGGCGGCGCGGGGAACGGGGTGTCCTCCCACCTCTCGGGTCAGCGGGTCCGGCCACGGCGCGCCGCGATGACGCGGAGCAACGCCGGGAACACGCCGAGCGCCCCTGCGACCAGCACCGCGACCGTGATGTCGGGCAACCAGGTCATGGCCATGTGCGGCCCTACGCTCAGTAACAGCCACCCGGCGGTCGCCACGGCTGCCCCGCCGATAAGTGCCCATGCCAGCGTCCCCCCGAGGCGTGGCCGGGGTCGCGCGGCCAGGCGCCGCGCCAGGTTCATCCGCACACCCAGCACGGTCCCCGCGGCCAGGGCGAGCGCCGCGGCCGTGGCTCCCCACACCGCCGCCGGATAGAGCAGGGACGCGCCGGGCCGCTCCGGGGGGTCGCCTTCCGCCAGCAGGGCGGCCATCCCGAGACCGACCCCCTCCAGGAGCTGCGCGTCCTGGAGCAAGGAATAGGCGTTCTGCAGCACCACCACCGCGCGTTCCCGCTCCGGGAGCATGATCACGAGCGCGGAGTGGCCGGGAGTGGCGCCGAAGTGGTAGACCGCCGGGGTTCCGGTCCCGGGCAGCTCCCCTTCGCGCCAGCCGAGCCCGTACCGGCTCGCGGACCCGGGGACGGGCCGCACACCAGTGTGCGCCTCGGCGAGCGTGTCCTCCTCGATGACCTGGGTGCCGCCGACACGTCCACCGTTGAGCTGGAGTTCCGCGAAGGAGCTCAGCGCGGTGAGGTCCCCGCCCAGGTAGCCGTAGGAGACCCCCGCGTCGTCCACACCGTCCGCGATCGGCGCCGGGACGCCCCACAACGGCTGGTGCCCCGCTTCTAGGCCCAGGTCCCGCGCCTCCTCCGCGCTCGTGATGGCCGTCTCGCCCATCCCTGCCGGGTCGAGGACCGCGTCGTGCAGGAACGCGGAGAGGTCCTGGCCCGACCGCTCCTCGATGATGGCGCCCAGCAGCAGGTAGTTCGCGCTGCTGTACGCGTGCTCGCCATATGGGCCCGGGGCGGAGGCGGCGATCCGCTCCACCCGCGGCCCGAACTCCGCTGAGTGCGCCCCGTAGACATCGCTGACCTCGTACGCCGCCTCTGGGCGAATTCCGGCCGACTGGGTGAGCAGGTCGCGGACCGTGGGGTCGATCTCGTCGCCGCCGAACTCGCCGAAGGCGGGCAGGTAGCGACGCACGGGCGCATCGAGCTCGATCCTGCCCTCGTCGGCCAGAACCAGTACCGCCGTCGCGGTCACCGGTTTGGCCACCGAACCCCACAGGAACGGTGTGTGCTCGGTGACGGGCTCTCCCGCGCCGTCCTCCCCGAACGCGCTCCGGTGTTCGACGCCGTCGGGTCCGACCACCGCGTAGGCGAGGCCGGGGGCGTCGACGGCCGCCATGTGTTCGTGCACGTAGGCGTCCATCCGTGCGTACGGCGTATCGCCGGAGCCGGGAGTGGGCGCCGCGAGAGCGGGGGTGGTTGCGGTGACCGTGGCCGCCAGGAGTGTGGCGGTCGCGGCCGTCAGGGCTTTCGGTGTTCCCGGCATGGAAGCGCCTCTCGATAACCGTATATCCATACGATTATTACCGTACACTGATACGGTTATCAAGTGTCCAGGACAGCAGACCATGCCCAGCGCCGCAGCCAGATCGCCCGAGCCGTGTGCGAGCTGATCGCCAAGGACGGCTTCGACACCGTCACCGTGGCGCGCACGGCCGCCCGCGCCGGCGTCTCGGTCGGCCTGGTGCAGCACTACTTCCCCAGCAAGGACGACCTCCTGCTGCGCGCCTTCCAGGAGGTCAGCGACACCGCCCGAGGGCGCGTCGCAGCGGTGATCGAAGAGGGCACGCGACACGAGCGCTCCATCGCGGCGGTCCTCCTCGACGCGTTCACCGAGTACCTGCCGCTGGATGGCACCAGGCGGACGGAGCACCGGGTCACCCGGGCCTTCGCCGGCCGCTCTCTGGACAGCCCTCGGCTGGCCGAGGTGGACGCGCGCACCGCTTCCGCCCTGCGCGCTGAGGTGGCCCAGGCGGTGCGCAACGGTGTCGAGTGCGGTGAGGTCGAACCCGGCACCGACGCGGACACCGCGGCGGTCCGGCTCACCGCCGTCTCCGAGGGCCTGGCCACCCAGGTTTACCGGGAGACCCGCCAGCGGGAGGAGGCGGCCCCCTCGAACGGAGACCAGCGGGCCAGCGGCCACGAGCATACCGCCGCGCGCGCCACGGCCATCCTGCGCGCCGAGCTCGCCGCCGTGTTCACTGGTGAGTGCCGCCAGTACGCGCGCTGAGCGGCACTCCCACACCGGAAGGGCCCCGGGTGCGCCAGATGGACGCCGCGGCGTTCCGCGGCGCCCCCGACCGCCGCTACGCGGCGGCACCTCCGTCGAGCACCAGGTCCGTGCCGACCGCGTACCCGGATTCCGCCGAGGCGAGGTACAGCACGCCCGCCGCGATCTCGTCTCGCCTACCTACCCGGCCGACCGGGCTGTCGTCCCGCAGCCGGGCCGCGCGCTCCTGATCGGTCTCGCCGGGCAGCAGCGACATCGAGGTGTCCGTGGCACCGGGGCTGAGCGCGTTGATCCGCACCCCCTCGCTGATGTGCGCGAGCGCCGCCGCCCGGGTAAGCGCGCTCACCGCCGCCTTCGTGGCACCGTAGGCGGCCAGGGCGGGAAGCCGCGTGTGCGGGCCGACATTGGACGAGACGTTCACGACCGCCCCGCCGCCGTGCTCGCGCATGTGTCCGATCTGGTGCCGCATCGCCAGCAGGACCCCGGTGACGTTCACGTCCAGCATCGCCCGCCACTCCTGCTCGTCGACTTCGGTCAGTGGGCCGAGAGCCCCCAGCATCCCCGCGTTGTTGACGGCGACGTCGAGCGAGCCGAACGTCTCGACAGTGGCCGCGACGAGCCGGGCCATGTCGTCAGACCGTGTGGTGTCGGCGGTGACGGCGGCAGCGCGGCCCCCCGCCTCCTCGACCAGCTTCACGGTCTCGCGCAGGGGCGCGTCCCTGCGGCCCGCGACGACGACCGCCGCGCCCTCCGCCGCGAACTCCCGCGCGATGGTCTGGCCAATTCCGCTGCCACCGCCGGTGACGAGCGCGGTCTTTCCGGTGAACCGATGGGACATGGTGGAACTCCTTCGTAGTAGTGGTGCCAACTGCCGCGCGGTGCCAGACGCCACTGGCGTGCCGCGCGGACGATTCGGCTCAGTGGACTGCGGAGCGGCCGGTCGCACGCGTTCTGCCGGCGATGGACAGCACGCCGCCCCAGAGCAGGTAGAGAGCACCGGAGACGGCGAAGGCCCCCGCGTATCCGGAGGTGGTCGCGATGGTCTGGGCGGCGCCGTCAGCGGCGAGATGCGCGGTGCGGCTCGTGGCGACCGTGACGAACAGCACGAGCCCGGCCGATCCCCCGAACTCCATGGCAGTGTTCATCACCCCGCCGGCCAGCCCGGTCTGCCGCCGCGGCGCACTGGCCGTGATCAGAACGGCGGTCGCGGCGAACGACAACGCGGCTCCCACCGGGAGCAGGACCATGGAGGGCAGGACGCCGGTGGCGAAACTGCTCTGCGGCTCAAGCGCGGAGAGCAGCAGGGCGCCGACCCCGGCGATGGCGAGCCCTGCGGCGCCGACGCGCCGGGCGCCGAAGGAGGCGATCAGCCGTCCGGCCGCGCGGCCCGTGCCGAGGAGCGCTACCGCGTAAGGCAGGAACGCCATGGAGGTGGCCATGGGGGTCCAGCCCTGGACTCCCTGGAGGTACAGCACGACGAGTACGAACAGCAGCGCGGTACCGGCCGAGGTGAGCGCGAGCGCGACGAGCGCGGGGGCGCGCTCCCGGTCGGCGAGGAACCCGAGAGGAAGCAACGGGTCCCGGGTACGCGCCTCGACGGCGACGAACGCGCAGAGCAGCACGATTCCCGTCATAAGCGGCGCCAGGACCGCTGGCGCGGTCCAGGAGTGCTCCTCCGTGACCAGGATTCCGTAACTGAGCAGGCTGATTCCCGCGGTGGCCAGCAGCCCGCCGGGGAGGTCGAGGGCGGCGCGGCCCGCTGGCGGCGCCTCGGGCAGCAGCCGGCGTGCGAGGAGCAGCCCGACCAGCGCGACCAGCACCGGCACGAGGAACATCCAGCGCCAGGAGACCCAGGTCGCCACGAACCCCGAGACGAGCGTTCCAGCGGTGGCGCCGATAATCGAGAGGCCGCCCCAGGTGGCCATCGCCCGGCCGTAGCGTTCGGCATCGGGCAGCGATGCGCGCAGCACCGCGACCGCCGCCGGTGCGACCAGGGCCGCGCCCACTCCCTGCGCGAAGCGTGCGGTCACGAGGCTGGCGAACCCGGGGGCGGCGGCTCCGGCGACCGATGCGGCGAGGAAGACGACCAGCCCGAGGAGGAACAGCCGGCGCCCGCCGTAGCGGTCGGTGAGCCGGCCGCCGAACAGCAGCAGTCCGCTGAACGCCAGCCCGTATCCGGCGGAGATCATGATCAGGCCGGATTGGGGAACGCCAAGCTCGCGGCCAATGGCGGGCAGGGGGACCGTGACCAGGGTCAGTGCGAAGATCAGCGTGATCTGGGTGGCGGCGAGAAGCGTGAAAGCGGCGCGCGCTGGGCTGGGAGGGTGTGGCATTGGCCCGGCCGCCGGGTCCGTTGGGGAATCGCGCTCGGGAGGCTCGTGCGCGTGGGCTGTGGGCACTGGTCGGCCTTTCTGGACGCAAATTTTTGGACCGCTCGATCTAGAATTTGTGCATACGTAGCCCCGGGTGGGATCGCGCGCGAACCGGCTCGCGCGCGGGGGCCGCGCTGTCAGTCCAGCAGCCGCAGCGCCTGCTCGGTCGCGGCGCGCAGCCGGGACGGTTCCTCGCTCGCCTTCCCGGTCACCCGCATGCCCTGGAGCAGCACCACGAGGAACCGGGCGAGCGCGTACGGATCGGCGTCGGAGGCGAGCTCGCCCTGCGCCCGCGCACGCAGCAGCGCGGACGTGAGCGCCGTTTCCAGAGTCAGCCAGTTCTCCCGCACCCGGCGGGCCGCCTCGTCGTCGTGCGGGGCCAACTCGACAGCGGTGTTCGCCATGAAACACCCGCGGCGCCGTTCCTCGCCCATGGACTCCGCGGCGTAGCGCTCTACGAACGCACGCACCGCGGGGAGAGCCGGGCCGGACTCGGACAGCTCCTGCAGTATTCCGGGACTGGTCAGTTCATCGTAGCGTTCAAGCGCGCGCAGGTAGAGATCACGCTTGCCGCCGAACGTCGCGTAGATGCTGGCCCGGGCGACACCGAGCCGATCAACGAGGTCGGCCATGGACGTGGCTTCGTACCCGCGTTCCCAGAACAGCTCCAGCGCGGCGCCCAACGCCGCGTCCGGGTCGAACTCCTTGGTTCGTGCCATACCGGCACTGTACGCATTTCTGAATCGATCAGTCAAAAATTACGGCAACCGGAAGGATGATCGCGGGGGTGCGTCGGTCAGGCCGGGCGGCGCAGTAGCCACGCCCAGAAACTCCGGCGCGGATGGCGTGCCTTGATCGTGCCCGAGCTCACCGCACCGCTTACCCGCAGCACCGGTGCGTTGGGATCGGGCGGGCCCTTCACCTTGTTCACGACGGAGCCACTGGTGGTCGTGGCGTTGTCCAGGTTCACGAACCAGCCGTGCGGCACCACCAGTATCACCGATCCCGACTTGGCGTGGGCCTCGATGGCGATCTCGCGGCGCGGGCACTCGGCGGCGGTGAAGTCGAGCTTGACCGTGCCGGATGTGCACTCCGCCGTGATCTGCGCCGGCACCAGCCAGTAGCCCTCGCGCTTCAGGGAGCCGCTCTTGGTCTGCAGTTCCAGCGGGGGCGTATCGGTGGTCGGCCTGGCCGGCGCGGCAGTGGGCAGGTCAGCGGTGAGGGGTTCCAGATCGGCTCGTGTCTTGGCGGCGTACACGGCGGCGAGGCGCTCGTCCAGCTCGGAGAGGTCGAGTCGGCCTTCGGTCACCGCCTCGCGCACCCGCTCGGCCACGGCCTCGCGGTCGGAGTCGGCCACCCGGACGGCGGGCGTCGCGGGTGCCGTTGCCGGCCTTTCCTGTGCATCGCTCACATTGGGCTCCGTACCGGCTCGAATGACGTCCCCACGAGCATACGGCCGGCCGGCAGCCCGGTCGATCCAGCCGACCAGGCCTGGCCACGCCGCTGCTGGTGGTTCCGGACACCACCGGCGGGGAGGAGCAGGAGGCCGCTGCGGTCAGGCTGGCCGCGGCTCTTCGCCCGTGCCCGGTCAGCCGGCCGCGAGTCCGTGGTCCGCCAGCCACTGCGGGTCGGGCGCCACCTGTTGCAGCACCTCGACGACGAGGTGATCGGGCCCCTCGACCTGGAACCGCCGCTGGCCCCACGGCTCCGTGGTGACAGGTTTGGCGAACTCCAGCCCGGCCGCGCGCAACCGCCGCTCCTCGGCGTCCGCGTCCTCGACGAGCAGGGCGAGGAACCCACCGGGCCGGTCCCGCAGCACCGGGGGAACGGACTCGTGTCCGAGGCGGATCAGGTCCAGGTACACGGCCGGGTGATCGGGATGCTGGACGTCCACGTACCAGCCGATGTCCACGTTCCGGACGAATCCGAAATGCTCGGCCAGCCAGGCGGCACTGGCGGTGGGGTCGCTGGACATGGCGACAACGCCGAGTTCGTGTGTCTGCATGGGGTTCCCTCCCGTGGCTCGAAATCACTCCAAACATAGCACTTCAAATGAAGTACTCCAACTAGAGTGCTAGCGTGGTGCCGTGCGACAGAACACGGCCCGACGTACGGCACTACTCGACGCGGCGATCGACGCCCTGGCCGACCAGGGCACGCGAAAGCTCACCTTCCGCGCCGTTGACGCCCGGGCGGGCGTGCCCATCGGCACCGCCTCCAACTACTTCGCCAACCGGGACGCGTTGCTCGCCCAGGCGGCGGCCCACGTTCACGTGCGCCTCGCCCCGAGCGAAGACGAGCTGGCCGGGATGCAGGCGGCCGCGCCCACCCGGGAGGTGGTACGCGAGGCGATGCACAAGCTTTTCGCGCGGGTGAGCCAGGATCGGGCGGGCTACCTGGCCCTGCTGGAACTGCGGCTGGAGGCGACCCGCCGCCCCGAGCTGCGGCAGGTGCTCATGGACACCGCCGGCCAGAACATCCACGAGAACATCCGGTTCCACGTGGCGGGCGGCTATCCGGGCGGGCGTCAGGCGGTGGCCTCGCTCTACCTGGCGATGAGCGGGTTGATCACCGAGCACCTCACGCTGCCGGAGGCGTGGGAGTGGACGACGTTCCCGGAGCTGATCGACCAGCTCGTCGAGCGGATCCTTCCGGAGTGAGCACGCGGCGCGCGGCGGGCACGAGTCGGCGCGCACGGGCTGGGAGCACTACGGGAGCTCCTCCAGCGCCTCGGCGGCGTCCGCCCGAATCGTGGGGTCTGGATGGTCGGAATAGCGCTCGATCACGGGCCGCGCGGCCGGGTCACGCGTGCCAGCCAGGATGAGCAGGACATAGCCGACCAGGTCCGGACTCAGGCGGTGGAGGCACTCGGTCAACGGCTGTACCACCGGGTAGGGGAGCCATCCTCGCTCCATCGACCGCGCGAGGGAGTTCAGCGCGCTCTCCGCCGCCTCCTCGTTTCGCTCGCGGAGCGCCAGCGCCACCAAGGACGCCGCGACCCGCTCCTTCCAAAGCTGGGCGACTGAGGGAGCGGCCAGCAGGTCCCCCAGCTCGTCGGCCGCGAAGGCGCGTTCCCGCGCACGCGCGGCCGACAGGCGATCCAACGCGTTCTCCCACCAGCGCTCACTCGGCTCGCTCATCTCCGGACGCCCTCCCGCTCCCGTGCTGCCCGCCATCCAGGATGCGGCATCCATCCCGCACCGGAGAGGAACTCTATTCCCACGGCCGAACTAGGCTGGGTGCGTGCGCACCGACCTGACGAGAGCCGACCTTCCCGGACGGGACTTCTACGCCTGGCTGACCGCGGTTGTCGTCCCGCGCCCCATCGCGTGGGTCTCCACCACCTCGCAGGCGGGCGTGGACAACCTGGCGCCGCACTCGTTCTTCACGGTGGCCTCCGCCGATCCGCCGATCGTGCAGTTCACGTCGGTGCGGCGGAAGGATTCGGTGACCAACGCCGAGGCCACCGGGGAGTTCGTGGTCAACTTCGCGCCCGAGCGCCTGCAGCGCGAGATCAACGCCACCGGCACCGGCTTCCCGCCCGAGACCAGCGAGTTCGACGCCGTCGGGGTCGAGCGCGAGCCCAGCGCGGCGGTCACGCCGCCGCGGGTCGCCGCCTCGCCTGTGGCGCTGGAGTGCCGGCTGCACTCCACCCTGCCGATGGGCGACTCGATCCTGGTGTTCGGCGAGGTCGTGCGCGTCAGCGTGCACAGCGACGTTGTCGTGGACGGCCTGCCCGACGTCAACCGGCTCCGCCCGATCGCGCGCCTGGGCAGGAACGAGTGGGGCGCGCTGGGCGAGGTCACCGCGTTGAACCGGATCCGCTACGCCGACTGGCCGGACGGCCACCAGTCCTGACCGGCCCCGCGCGGCGGCACCCGGTGCGGGCCCGGCCGCGGCCCTGGGTGCACACTGGACCGGGAGCCCCACCGCGCGGCCATTCCCGGCGGGGAGATCGCGGGCCCGGGACATGGTTCGGGCCGTGCCCGAACCGCTCCCGAAGCTCGGACTCCGTGAGCGCGGACAGCAACGCCTTACCCAGGACCGTGCAGTGCGCCAGGATCCGTCCGCCCAGGGTGGAGACCATGCGCACCGCCTGCGAGCTGTCGACCTTGGCGATGTAGACGACGTGGGTCCCGTCCAGGATCGCCACGTGGGAGGTCTCGCTGCACCGCGCCACCAGGTCCTGGGCGACCTGCTGGCCGAGCTTGGCGAGGTCGAGCTGCTCGGTGTAGGCGCTGCCCAGCCGGAACAGTTGGAGCCCCGGCTGGTAGCGGCCCGGAACATCGGGGTGAGGGCGCGGGTACCCGCGGTCGCTCAACGTGTGCGGCAGCTCGTGCGCCGAGGGGCGAGGCAGGTTCAGCTCCCTGACGATCCCGGGTGCGCTGACAGACTCGCGCCCGTCCGTGAACAGCTCCAGGATGTCCAGGCTGCGGATGAGAGCGGGCGTGCGGCGTGCCATGGGGTGGTCGCTCCTCGTCGTGAGCAGGTCAACGGGCCCGAGGGGGTGCGGACGGCCACCGGGCCAGCGCGATTCACGTCCCGAACGGCGACGAAAAACAGAACGGGATTCAATATATCGAGCGAGCGCCCCCGCCGTGGAGCGGCACGGCGGCCCGTGCGGCTCGCCCGCGAACCGGCCGGCGTGGGTTCACGAACACCGGGGGTACGCCGGGCGGCTCGCGGCGCGGCCTCCGTGGCTCCGCGCGGTTCAGGAGGATCGGCGGTGCCCGGCCATGATGGCGACCGCCCCCGGCGGTCAGGACGGTACGCCACAGGTCAGTGCCACCCCGTTGATCAAGCGTCGACCTCTCACACCCGCGGTAGCGCGAGGCTAACCCCGGACTGGGTACCGCAGGTGAATGGCACGGCGTCCCTGGATGACACTCGGGTCGTCGAGGAGTAGGTGGCCCCGGTCCAGCTTCGTGAAGTACGGGATTCCCTCGCCGAACAGCACCGGCACAAGGCTGACGCATACCTCGTCTACCAGACCGAGGTCGAGTGCCTGCTGGGTGATCGTCGTGCTGGCGATAGTGACGTCCTGATCGCCGGCGATCTGTCTGGCCCGGGTGATCGCGGCTTCGACTCCATCGACGAACGTCGTTGTGGGCCACTTTGCGGCGGCGTCCTCGGGCGCGCGATGGGTGACCACGACGACGGGGGCGCCTGCCGGGTGTTTGTCACCCCAGCCATGCGCGATGTCGAACAGGCGCCGGCCGGCGACGAGTGCGCCGCAGTTGCCGGTCCACTCTCGTAGCGCCTGCGCACTGGCGTCGTCGACCTGGAACGAAACGGTCTCATTCTGGTTCGGCACGGTCACCTCCCCCGCTTCGTACCATTCGAACAGCTCCCCGATCTTGTCGTCCGGTTCCGCGACGAACCCGTCCAGCGACATCGTCATGTGCGTGAACACTTTGCCCATCGTGAGCCTCCCTCTACCTGTCGGCTGTCGCCCGTATCGACCTCCTATGACCGTGAAACTCATCGGCGGCGCCCAATAAATCGGGCCGTGCCCGGCAGCGGCTGCCGGGCACGGCCCGCGACTCCTGTCGGGTCTGCGCCCCTAGCGG
Source organism: Lipingzhangella halophila (assembly GCF_014203805.1). Classification (GTDB taxonomy): domain Bacteria; phylum Actinomycetota; class Actinomycetes; order Streptosporangiales; family Streptosporangiaceae; genus Lipingzhangella; species Lipingzhangella halophila. Next base: position 606,598 of record NZ_JACHJT010000002.1, read on the forward strand.
CGGAGGTCCTCCGGCACGATCTCCTCGTACCCGGGCGGGTCGCTGACCAGGCCGGTGTCCTCGTGGAACTCCAGCGCCGTCTCAACGGACCCCTGCTCGAAGCCGGGCTCCGGAGGCAGCTGCTCCTGCATCAGCGGCAGCAGCTCGTCCCGGGCCTCCTCGTCGATGCCCTCCATGTAGCCGGCGAGCAGCTCCCGGATCTCCGGGTCCTCCTTGATGTCCTCGTTGGCCCGCTCGATCGCCGTCTGGAACGCCGCCACCTCGTCGGACTTGTTCTCCAGGACCGACTCATTGGCGAAGACCACCCCGTGCGTCGGGTTCTCCAAGTCCGGGATGTCGCCGCGCACCGGAGAGATGTAGATGGAGCCGACCTCCGTGGCCTCGGCCTGCTGGGGCACCGGCTGGAAGAACGAGAGCGCGTCGACCTGGCCGGACTCCAGGGCCCCCAGCGCTCCGGCGGGGTCACCCCCGAGGTTGACCAGCTCGGCGTCGTTTTCGGCGTCCAGGCCTTCCCGCTCGAACAGGAAGTTGACCAGCGCCTCGGTGCCGCTCCCGGGACCGGTGATGCCGATCTTGGTGCCCTCCAGCGCCGCGATGCGGTCCTCCAGTGAGGCGTCCTCCGCCGGCCCGTCGAAGTCCTCGCCGACGATGATGTCCACGTAGTACTTCTCCACGAGGTTGGACACGAGCCGGGTGGAGTCGTCGGTGCCGTGCATGTTCAGCGCGTCGGTCAGCACACCGGCGCCGAGGTCGATGCTGCCCGACTGGAGGGCGGCCGCGACCTTCGCCCCGGTCCCCAGGCGGGGGCGCTCGCCGAGCTCCACGCCCTCTTCCTCGAAGTAGCCGCGCTCCTCCGCCACGTGCAGCGCGAAGAACGCCACCGAGTCGCTGATCTGGCCGACGTTGAGTGTCCCTTCGGCGGTCTCGGACGAGCGGTCGGCGCAGCCGCTCACCGAGAGTACAAGCGCGGACAGCGCGCTGGCCGCCACCAGAAGGCGCCCGCGGCGCGTGTTCGTTGCTGTGGTCATGACCGTGCCTCCGCTGGTTTCCACCGGCTCACCCGGTGGTCGAGAAGTCCGACGAGGAAATTGAGAACCGCCGCGATCACGCTGAGCACGACAAGAGTCGCGAACACTCCCGCGGTGTCGAACGTGGCCGCGGAGTTGCTGATCAGGTAGCCCAGACCGCGGTTCGAGGCCACCAGCTCACCGATGACCGCACCGATCAGCGCGTAGGGGATCGCCACCTTGAGGCCGGTGAGCATGCCCGTCATCGAGGACGGCAGCACGACCTTGAGCGCGATGTCCCGGCGCCCGCCGCCCATGAGCCGCACCGCGTCGATCAGGCCCCGGTCGACCTCGCGCACACCGGCGGCCGTGTTCAGGAACACCAGGAAGAACACGGTGACCGCCGCCAGCAGCACCTTCATGTCCATGCCGATGCCGAACCAGACGATGAACAGCGGTGCGAGCGCCACCTTGGGGATGGCGTACAGCGCCATGATGAAGGGGTCCACTACCTTGTAGAACGTCGGTGCGGACGCCAACACGAAGCCCAGCAGCGCGCCGGCGAAGGAGCCGAGCAGGTAGCCGTAGATGATCTCCTGGAGGGTGATCCAGGAGTTCAGCCACAGGGTGCCGTCCGCGTTCCACTCGACCAGGCGGGTCCAGATCTCACTGGGCCGGCTGGTGAAGCTGATGTCGAACAGCCACCCGCCGGTCAGCTCCCACAGCCCGAGGAACACGACGAGCAGCGCCACCCGGCCGGCCCAGATGCTGGTCGTTCTCCCGTTGCGTTCCCACCAGGTGCGGTTCAGCGCGACGGCGTTGGCCGGCCCTTCGGAGCTGGTCGTCGGCGTTTGGGTCATGGTGCTCATCTCGCCCCCTCGCGCAGCGCCTCGGTCATTTCCCTGTGCAGCGCGACAAAGGTGGGATCGACACGAAGCTCGTCGGCGTCCCGGGGCCGCGACAGGTCGATCTGTTTGTCGAGGACCCGGCGTCCGAGGAGGCCGAGCACCACGACACGGTCGCCCAGCAGCAGCGCTTCCTCGATGTCGTGGGTCACGAACACCACGGTCTTCCCGCTGCCCTGCCACAGGTTCAGCAGCTCCACCTGCAGGTCGGTGCGCAACTGGGCGTCGAGCGCGCCGAAAGGCTCGTCCATGAGCAGCGTCTCGGGATCGCCGGCGAGCATCCGGGCGAGGCTCGCCCGGCGCCGCATGCCGCCGGACAGCTCGCGCGGGTAGTGGCGCTCGAACCCGGTCAGCCCGACCCGCCCGATCAGCTCCTCGGCGCGCTCGCGCCGCTCGCGCTTGGACACGCCGCTGATCTCCATGGGCATCTCGATGTTGCGGCGCACATCCCGCCACGGCATAAGCGTGTCGCTCTGGGTGAGATAGCTGATCTCCGTCCGCGGCCCGGTGACCTTGGTTCCCCGGTAGCTGACCGTCCCCGACGTGGGCGCGAGGAGCCCTGACAGCAGGTTCAGCGCCGTGGACTTGCCGCAGCCGCTGCGGCCGAGGATGGTGACGAAGCTGCCCTTCTCCACCTCCAGATCGAAGTCGCGCAGGGCGACGATTCCGGTCTCGTCCTTGACGAACCGCTTGGTGAGCCCCTGTATCTCAAGAAGCGTGCTCATGTTTCCACCTGATCCGACGCCTCGTCCTCGGCGCGCAGGCCGTAGGCGTCATAGCTGAGCTCGCCGGAGCTCCATCGCTCGCGCAGCCCGTCCTCCTTTGCAATCCGCTCCCGGACCGCGGCCACGGTCGACTCCACCCGGCTGAGGGGCACCGCAGCCGCGCCGTCGTCGTCGAGGACCACAATGTCCTGGGGAGCGATCTCGGTCCCGCCGACGCGCACGGGCACGTCGACCGAACCGCGGACGTTCTTGGTGGCGCCGCGGACCCGCCGCCACCGCGTCCACACCGGCAGGCCGATCGCGCGCAGGTCGGCGACGTCCCGTACCGACGCGTCGACCAGCACGCCCGCCGCGCCCCGCGCCTTGGCCTGGGTGGCCAGCAGGTCGCCGAGCAGGGCGACCGGCCGCGGCTCGGGCATGGCCAGTACCAGGACCTCGCCCGGCCGCAGGTGCGCCATGACCTCGTGTACGGCCCGGTTGTCGTCCTGGCCGCACAGCGCGATACGAGCCGGACCCGCCACCCGGGTGCCCGGAATCAGCGACTCCAGGTCCGCGTCGACCAGACCGGAGCGCCCGGCCGCCTCGTAGACGGTGGCCACACCCGCCTCGGCGAGTTCCGCCACGGCCTCGGTGTGCCGCGCGCCGCTCACAGCGACGTCACCACATTCGGCAGCAGCCGCTCGAACGCCTCGGCCTGGCGGATGCCGGAGTCTCCGGTGACCTTCCGAGCGTGGTTTCCTCGCTGGTCAGCGCGCTGCCCATAGTACTCGCGGAGATACTCCTGGGCTTGCATCGCCGCCATGGCCTCGACCTTGCTCTCGTAGACCGGGGTGATGTCCACGTAGACGGTCGGGGTGAAGTTGCACAGCTCGGGCTGGTGCGGCTCGAAGGTGAGGAACTCCGAGGGGGGTGCGGTGCGGAACCCGCTGGCCACTCCGGCGCCGGAGGTGAGCAGCCGGGCCTGGGCCACAGCGGCGTGCGCGGCCGGGTGGTCGGGGTTGAAGGGGTCTTCCTTGGGGTGGGTGAGCACCACGTTGGGGGCGAAGTCGCGCATCATCTCGGCGAGCCGGTCAACGGACTCCGGGCCGACACGCAACGGGTAGTCGCCCAGGTCCAGCGCTTCGAACCGGGCGCCGACCGCGCCCGCGGCCTTCTCGGCCTCGGCGTGCCGGATGCGCTTGACGTTCTCCTCGGTCTGGCCGGGCTCCTCCCACAGTTTCCCGGACTCGCCGCGCTCCCCGTAGGACAGCGCGACCACGACCGCCTCGCCGCCAGCGGCCGTGTGGCAGGCGACCGCGCCGGCGGCGCGCCAGACAAAGTCCGCGCTGTGCGCGCCAACCACCATCATGCGGCGGGTACTCATCGGGAAACCTCCTCAGTGGCGGTGCGCGTACCGGCGCGCTCCGCGTCGGCGCCGGCGATCCAGCGCGAGTTGTCGACGGCCATGGTCCGGATCTCCGGTTCCGTGAAGCCTTCGGCGAGCAGCCAGTCGGCGAGGATCGCCAGGCCGTCCTCGACGGGCGGGTTGAACGGCTGGCCGAGGTCGCTGGAGAGCACCGAGTTCTCGGGACCCGCGGCCCTGATGTTGTCCACCCAGGTCTGCCAGCTCACCTTGCCGGTGTAGGGGGTGGTGAAGCAGCGCTCCAGGAGCACGCCCGTTTGCGCGAGCGCGCGCTGCCGCTCGGTCTGCACGCGCTGCGAGGTGAACTCCGGGTGGGTGACCACCACGCGGCGGACTCCCTCGTCGACCGCGGCCCGCGCGACGACCTCGATCTCGGCGGTACTGAGGTGGCCGGTCGCCAGCGTCATGTCGTGCTTGGCGATCACCCGCAGGACCTGCCGGGTGATCTCGCGCACCGCGCCGTTCTGGTCGAGAACGTCGACCGGGTCAGCGGCCATCCCGTCGGCGCGCAGCTCGTCCTGGAGGCGCGCCCACATTGGGGGTGTGGCGCCCTCCGGCTCGGAGGCGGTGCACTCCCGCTGGTTGGCGCTGTCCACCGTGGGCAGCCACACGACCTGCGCGCCGCCGCGGCCGGCGATGTCCACCGCGATGGGGTTCAGGCCGCCGACCGAGCCGTTCAGCGTGATCGCGCCGACCGCGCGGCACTCGGGAACGGCCGCGTTCACCACCGCGGCCCGCTCGGCCGTGGGCACGTAGTGCGACTTCAGCACAAAACCGGCCAGGCCGACCTCGGCGAACCGGGGGGCCAGGGCGAGGTCGTCGATCCGCCGCTTCATCACGTCCGGTGCGACGTGGATGTGCGTGTCGTACGCCCCCGCTACGAGGTCCCGCGCTCGGGACGAGGGGATCGGATGGTCTGCCATACCGCCTCAATCATGTCGCCATAATGTCTGAAGAAATTGTTAACAATATTGCCGACACGTGTCAAGGGTCACGGTGTCGCGTTCTCCCTGCTCAGGGGGGCGCGAAATGCGGCGGGCGTGGCTGGACCGGCCGCACCCGCCCCGGGACCTGGCGAACCCGCGAATCAGAACCGCATGCTGCCGACGGTCTGGCTGGCCTCCCTGAGCGCCTCGATGACGCTGCCCAGGTGCGTGCGCATCGCCGCTTCGGCCGCCGCGGGGTCATGCGCCGCGATGGCGTCGATGATCGCCAGGTGCTCGGGCAACGAGACACTGGGCCGCCCGGGTTGCAGGGCCAGCCGGAACTGGTGGCGCACGCTCTGCGCGCGCAGCCGTTCCAGCACCGCCTCGGCCGTGGCCTGCTCGCTGAGCTCGCGGATCCGGCGGTGCAGCAACTGGTTGGCCTCGGAGTAGCCGAGCACGTTGCCTTCGGAGACCAGTGCCTCCATCCGGGTGCCTATCGAGCGGAGCTCGTCGACCTCCTCAGCGGTCGCCCGCTCGGCCGCCTTCGCCGCGCACAACCCCTCCAGCATCATCCGGACCTCGCAGATCTCGACGGCCTCGTCCAGCGAGACCGAGCGGACCCGCGCCCCCCGGTTCTGCTCCCGCTCGACCAGCCCTTCCTCGGTGAGCTGGAGGAGCGCGGAGCGCACCGCGCTTCGGCTGGTGTCGAAGCGGTCCGACAGGTCGGATTCCACCAACCGCTGGTCGGGGGCGAACTCACCCCTGGTAATTGCCTCCCGGATCGCCGCCACGACGGAGTCCCCGCCTCGTCGCCCGTACTCCTTCGCCGCCCCCTGCGGGCGCACCTCTCCCCGGTTCGTGGCCACGTTTCCTCGCTTCCCCTGTGCCCCGCCAGCCCGCACCAGCCCAAACGACTAGCGGCAATATTGTCGCCAATTTCGTTGTCAGAATAGTCTAGACATCGTTCGGTCGACGGTCACAGGGAGCTGGTTGTGAGCACAGAGGAAACATCGGGTGTTCGGGTCGCCGTACTCGGGTTCGGGGAGGCCGGCGGGCACATTGCCGCTGACCTGCGGGACGCGGGCGCACGGGTGCGGGGTTACGACCCGGCCGCGCCCGCTCCGGCCGGGGTGCAAGAACACCCGGACGAGGCGTCGGCCGTACGCGGAGCCGACGTCGTACTGAGCGTCAACAGTGCCGCGGCGGCCCCGGACGCGTTGCGCACCGGGCTCGCGGGCGCCGGCCACGACACCGTATGGGCGGACCTCAACACGGCCGCCCCGCAGCTCAAGCGCCAGCTCGGGGAGACCGCCGCCGCGGCCGGCGTCGGCTTTGTCGACGTCGCCCTGATGACCCCGGTTCCCGGACGCGGCCTGCACACGCCGATGCTCACCTCCGGCGATGCCGCCGAGCGCTACGCCGGCCTGCTGTCCGCCCTGGGAGCCAGCATCGAGACACTGGAGGGTCCCCCGGGGCGCGCGGCCGAGCGCAAGCTGCTGCGCAGCGTCTTCTTCAAAGGGCTGGCGGCGGCCGTCGTGGAGGCGCTGGAGGCCGGGCGGGCCGCCGGCTGCGAGGACTGGCTGCGCGAGAACATCGCCGACGAGCTGAGCCGTTCGGGGGCCGACACCGTGCGGCGCCTGGTCGAGGGCAGCCACCAGCACGCCGTGCGCCGCAGCCACGAGATGGCCGCCGCCTCCGACATGCTCACCGACCTGGGCGTGGCACCCCTGGTCAGCGGGGCCAGCCGGGACCTGCTGGAGCGGCTCGTGGAAGGCGCCGAGTCCGGGAAGCGCGCGGGAACCCGCTGAGGGCGCGCCGCGCGTAGCCACCGTCGAGCGCTGCACTACGTTGTGGAGTTCCGTCGTTTCCGGCTCCCTCTCCGCATGGTGCCCGCGTCAGACTCAGGCCTGCCGGACTACCGTACCGGGGCCAGATCCGGGCGGACCGCGTGCAGTGCCTCGACAACCCGGGGCCGGAAGCGGTTGCCGGGTTTGATCGTGACGCGGGTCAACGGTTCCTCCGGGGACGCCGGCGACTGCTGGGTCTCCCGGGACACGACCGACGCCCAGATCGGAACCCCCTGGGACACCCAGTCCGGGGAACGCAACATCACCTCGACGGTGGCGCTGGCGCTGCGGCCCGAGCCCTCCCCCGTGCTCCTGACCACCACGCCCTCGCTGATCGTGCGCACCTCGGACCACGGGATGTGCAGAGTCGCGCCGGCGAACCACAGTGCCGACTCCTGCACCAGCGTGATACCGGAGGAGTCGACCGATACCCCCTGGTGAGTGAACATCCGCGGCGCGACCCAGATCATAAACGCCGTCGTGCCCAGGCAGACGAGCCCCAGGAACAAGCTACCCAAGCTGATGTCCCGCAGTGTCTCCCTGGAGATCAGGAAATTGGCTGGGACGAAGACGACGAGCATGATGGTGCCGAACAGCATCATGCGCCAACGCAGGTTCACCCACTGGGATTCGGCGGTGCCCCGCGCGGCCGGCGTACCGGCCTCGGCAGGGGGCGCCTCGAACAGGTCGGGACGCGCGTTCCGCAGCACCTGTTCGAGGTCTTGTACCAGGTGGTACCTGGCCGTGAAGAGCACCCGCGACCGTGGCGAGGTACTGCCCAACTTGGTCTCGCCCGCCAGCACGAGCCTGGCCCAGCCGGGCATCCGCAGCTCGTGGTCGACGCGGGACAGCTGCACCTCCAGCATGAGCTTGCTTCCGGAACTCGCCGCCCTCTTGATGAAGTACACGTCCCGCCACGGGATCGAGGCCGTGCGCCCGCGGGACCACAGAAGCGAGCGCTGCACCACGGTGATGCCGTGCTCGTCCACCTCGACCCCCTGCCGCGCCAGCAGCGACGGCACCATGGCCAGCGCCAGCACCGGAAAGCACACGAGGAGCGCGTTACTCGCCATCGAGATGGCGGTGCCGAGGCCGGGTGACGGGCCACGCACGCCGACGAGGTAGTCGTAGAAGAAGTAGAGAGGAACCCGAGCCACCACTCCGAGCAGCACGGCGAAGCCCACGAGGACGACCGGCTGGAGGATCTCCGAGCGCATGCTCACCCGGTCGCGGGCTGGCGCCGGCGGTTGGTTGTCCTCCGGTTCCGGATCGGGGTGCCCGGGTGGTGCTCCGGGCGCGGGCGATTGCTGCGGCATCGAGCCGTGCGGATCAGGGGGCATGCCGGGGAGTCTACGGTTCACGTTGGTCTGGACCAATTTGTCCGGACCGGTCGGGCACCCCCGGTCACACCCGCCGAACCGTCCCCGACCAGCGGCCCGAAGCACATGACCACGTTCGGCCAACGGCCACCGCACCCACCGGCCCGTCCTCCCCCAGCAGGTCGGGACGTATACCCGCGACCGGCGCGCATCTCTCGGGAAGATTCTCGCGAAGAACCGGAACGACCACCCCGCACGAAGGACACCGGAGGCTACTCGAACAGTCCCGGCCGGTCGGCCGGCACGTACCCGGGCCCCATGGGCACTGCCACGGGAAACGCCGCCCCGGGCGCTCTGCTCCCGCGGGCGCCCGGGCGCCCGTGCCGGCTCTCAACCCGCTCATACGCCAGCGGAGGGCGTAGTGCTCCCTTTCCGCTGGAACGGGAACGTGCGCTTCTCGTGCTGGATGCTCACCCAGTGGTCGGTGGTGAACTCCTCGATCGCCCACTCGCCACCGAAACGCCCGACACCCGAGTCCTTCTCGCCGCCGAAGGCGGTGTTCGCCTCGTCGTTGACGGTCTGGTCATTGATGTGCGTCATCCCCGCCTCGATTCCGGCGGCGAAGCGCGCCCCGCGCTCGACGTCGGTGGTGAACACCGCGCTGGCCAGGCCGTAGTTGGTGTCGTTGGCGATGTCGCGCGCGTTCTCCTCGCCGCGGGCCCGGATCACGGTGCCGACCGGGCCGAACACCTCTTCTGCCGCGGGAGGAGCGGAGTTGTTCGCGAGCACCACGTGGGGCGGCAGCACGAGCCCGGTCGGCCCGGTGGGATCGCCGGCGAGCAGCACCTCGGCGCCGGCGTCGCGGCCCCGCACGAGCTTGTCCTGGATGGATTCGAGCTGGCTCGCGTTGATGACCGGGCCGATGTCGGTGTCGGGCTTGGCCGGGTCACCGTACTGGAGCTCGCGCGTACGGGCGAGGAAGCGGTCCACGAACGCGTCGTGCACCGCGTCGTCGACGATGATCCGGTTCGTTCGGATGCAGATCTGCCCCTGGTGGAAGAACGTCCCGAAGAGTGCGGCCTCGGTGGCGTACTCCAGATCGGCGTCGTCCAGCACGACCAGCGGCCCGTTGCCGCCCAGCTCCATGGCCACCTTCTTGGTGCCCGCCTTCTGCCGGATGCCGACACCGACCTCGGTGGAGCCGGTGAACGAGACCATCCTCGGGATGGGGTGCTGCACCATGGCGTCGCCCACCGTGCCGCCACTGCCGACGATCACGCTGAGCAGGCTTTCGGGCAGGCCGGCCTCCCGCAGCACGTGCGCCAGCAGCAGCCCTCCGGTGACCGGGGTGTCGCCGGCCGGCTTGAGCACCACAGCGTTGCCCACCGCCAGGGCCGGCGCCACCGACCGGTTGGACAGGTGCATCGGCCAGTTCCACGGGCTGATCACCCCGACCACGCCGAGGGGCCGGCGGTAGACCCGGCTCTCCTTTCCGGGGACGTCGGCGGGAAGAAGGGCGCCGCTCATCCGGTGCGGGTAGGACGCCGCCTCCAGGAAGTCGTTGCGCGTGGCGAGCCACTCGGCTCTGGCCTTGGCGACGGTGCTTCCGGCCTCGCGGACCAGCCAGTCGATGATGTGGTCGGAGAGGTCGGTCATCACCTGCGCCGCCCGCCGCATCACCTCGGCCCGCTGCTGCGGGGTGCGCCGTGCCCAGTCTCGTTGCGCGTCCCTGGCGAGCCGGTAAGCCTCGTCCACGTCGTTGGAGTCGGCGAGCGGGATCTCGACCAGGGTGTCCCCGTGGTACGGGTCGGTGTCGACCTTCGCCCTGCCCACCGAACCGGCGCGCCATTGCCCGCCGATGGGCATCCCCTCGAACTCCCGGGCCGCGTACAGGTCATTCGTGGTGGTCACGTCGGCCTCCGATCAGTGATCTCGTACTCCACGGAGGTCGCCGCTACCCGCTGGACCGCCCGTTATACGAGGTCACACGCCTGCGTGCGCTCATGCGTGCGCCGATATCGCGGGGACTGGTCGTTACGCGGCGCGGAGGGCGGCGGTCACTGCCCCGGGAACAGATCCGGGCGGACCGCGCGCAGCGCCTCGACGATCCGCGGTTGCCTGCGGTTACCCGGTTTGATCGTGATACGCGTCAGCGGCTCCGTCGGGGACGCCGGAGACCGCCCGACCTCCTGGCCGAATACCGACGCCCAACTCGGCACCCGGGACACCCAGTCCGGGGACCGCAGCATCAGCTCGACAACGGCGTGGGTCTTGCGCTTGTCCCCCGAACCGGTGACGACCACGTCCGGGACGATGGAGCGAACCTCGGGCCACGGAATGTGCACGGTCCGGCCGGCGAACCACAGCGCTGAATCCTGCACCAGCGTGATGCCGGAGGCGTCGGCCGAGACTCCCTGGCGGGTGAACGTCCGCGGCGCGACGCAGACCGCCCACACTGTCCCGCCCAACGAGCCCAGGAGAAACACAGTGCCGCCCGTAATCTCGCTCGCGCCGATGTAGGGCTGACCCACCTCTCTGACCATCTGCACGGAGATGGCGACGGCCGTGGCGACAGCGACGAGCGCGGCCACGATCCAGCCCACGACCCCGTGCCACCGCATGTTCACCCACTGGGACTCGACGCGGCCACGCTGCGGCGCGGAGTCGGGGTCGGCGTCCGGTACCGCGAACAGCTCGGGTTGGGCGTCGCGCATCATCTGTTCGAGGCGCCGCACGTCCTTGTGGTCGAGCGCGAAGAGCACCCGCGGCCGGGACGACGACGTCCGGCCCCACTTGGTCTGGCCCGGCAGGACCAGCTTGGCCCAACCGGGCATCGACAGCCCGTGGTCGACGCGGTACAGCAACACGTCCAGCACGGGCTTGTTCCGGGGGCGCACGCCGCGGCTGACGTGGTGCACGTCCTCCCACGGGATCGAGGCCGCACGGCCGCGGAACCACCACATCGGGCGCTTCACCACGACCATCCCGTGCCCGGTCACCTCGATCCCCTGTGCGGTCCAGTACCGCGGGAGGGCGACCACCAGCCCCAGCAGCACACCCAGAACGGCCGCCGGGACCAGCAGGGCGACCGTGTCAGCGGGGACGAACTCCCGACTGCCCTCGATGAGCCCGCTGATGACCGGGACGACCGGAACCCACGTCCCCGCCAAGAGCGCGAGCCACACGGGACTGACGCAGGCGATGATCCACTGGACGATGCGGGACCCGCGGATGCTGATCCACTCCCGGGGCGGCTCCCGCCGCGCGGGCGCCGGCTCTTCTGGTGGAGGTGCGGAGACATTGCCGGGGGTCGATTCACCAGGAAAGCTCATGGCCGAAGTCAAGCATGACGCTCGGCCCCAGGGGCAATTCGCCGCCGGTCCCTGGCGGCGGCCACTTCCGGCCTCGCGCGTTCGTCCACCGGCTGTGGACGCGCAACGCGCGTTCGCCCGGAACCTGACTACCGCAACGCCCGGTCACGCGCCCGGGAAGAAGTCCGGGCGGACGGCGCGCAGCGCGCCGACAATCCGGGCATGCCGGCGGTTGCCCGGCTTGATCGTGATACGCGTCAGCGGCTCCGTCGGGGACGCCGGGGGCGTCTGGAGCTCGCGCGGTGCGACCGATGCCCAGGTCGGGGCGCTGGTGACCCGGTCCGGGTAGTGCAGCATCAGGTGAACGAGGGCGCTGCTCCTGCGGTCCTTTCCCGTTCCGGTGACGAGCACGTCCTGGCTGATCGTGCGGACGTCCGGCCACGGGATGTGCGCGGTCCGACCGGCGAACCACAGCGCCGGCTCCTGCACCAGCGTGATGCCGGACACGTCAGCCGAGACCCCCTGATGGGTGAACATCCGCGGGGCGACATGGACCACCCACCCGGTCACGCCCAGGAACACGACCGCGCCGACCGCGCCACCCACCGCGTCGACCCAGTCGCCCTCCGCGAAGGCCACAACGCTCATGGCGGTGAGCGCGACGTCGGTGTAGCAGACGAACACCGCGCCGAGGATCCAGACCGCGAGCCGGGGACCCCGCATGCTCACCCACTGGGGTTCCGCGGTGCCGCGAAGGTGCGGCGCTCCGGGCTCAACGGCCGGCACCTCGAACAGGTCGGGGCGCGCGCTCCGCAGCATCCGCTCCAGGCGCCCGATCACATGGTGGCCGTACGTGAAGAGCACGCGCGGCCGGGACGACGTCCGGTCCCACTTGGTCTCGCCCGCCAGCACTAGCTTGGCCCAGCCGGGCATCGCCAGATCGTGGTCGACGCGGTAGAGCAGCACCTCCAGTACGAGCTTGTTACCGGGACCCGCACTCCGCGCGATGTAGTCGATGTCCTGCCACGGGATGGCGGCGGTGCGGCCGCGGAACCACCACATCGGGCGCTGCACCACGGCGATCCCGTGTTCGTCCACCTCGATCCCCTGCGTGGTCCAGTACCGCGGCAGTGCGACCAGCAGCGCCACAAGCACGCTCAACACCAGCGCGGAAGCCGAGACAACGACGACGGTGGAACCGTAGGTGTCGAGGAACGTGTCGGCCAACGAGACCGCCGGGACCAGCACCATCGACGCGAGCAACACCGAGAAGAAGCCGCCGGCGAGCCACTCGACGACGCGTGTTCCGCGCACGCTGATCCAGCCGGGCGCGGGTGCCGGCGTGTGCTGTGCGGGCGTTCCCGTACCGGAGGGCTGAGGCGGAGTGCCGGGCGCTGCCGCGGGGGTGTCCGGCGCGGACGCGCCGGCGGGCTCGGCCAGCAGGTCGGGGCGGATGGCCGCGATGGGCTCCAGCACCTGGTTGAGGCTCCCGACCTCACCGGGGACGAACACCCGCGGGAACTCCACCGGTGGCGTGTTGTACGGGCCCTGCTCATCGGCTGGTACGAGCTTGGCCCAGGTGGGCGGGTTCGCCGCGGACGGCTCCCGGTACAGGGTGATGACGAACTGCCGGAGATTCGGCATCGCCTGCGCGGAGTCCTCGCCGACGGGGAGGGTGCCGGTGGATCGCACCTCCCCCCACGAAACGTGCAGCGTGCGGCCGCGGAACCACCACTTGGGCCGCTGCACCAGGCTGATACCCGAGCCGTCGACGGCGATCCCCTGTTGGGACAGCGCCCGCGGCAACCGCGTGACCAGGACGATCGTGCCCACCACCGCCGCGACCACCAGGAGACCCGCGAAGACCATTCCCTCGATGGCGTCCTCGCTGCCCACGCTGGCGACCGCGGTCAGCAGCGCCATGAGGAGGCCGCCGACGATGGCGAGGACACCGCATCCCCATATCCCCCGGCGGGCCGTGCCCACGTCCAGCCACCCCTGCGGGGTGTCCTGTGTCGGCGGAGGGTGCGGGGACGGCTGCCCAGGGGTGTGATCAGGTTCGGAGTGGTGGGGGATAGACATGGCGGAAGTCAAGCACGGCTCCGGGGCGCCAGCATCTCCCCTGGTGCGGCCGATTCTGGTCGCACAGACGCCGGAGCACAGGGAACGCGGGCGAACCGCCAGACGTCGGCGGCGCCCGCTTGCTGGGACGGGGACGTACGCTTCTTGTGCCGGATGCTCACCCAATGGACGCGGCCGCGCAACGGTCAGTGCTCCGGGAGCAGATCCGGACGGACCGCGCGCAGCGCCTCGACAACCCGAGGCTGCCGGCGTTTGCCGGGTTTGATCGTGATGCGGGTCAACGGCTCCGCGGGAGACGCCGGCGATCGTTGGGTCTCCCGGGGCACGACCGACATCCCGTTTTTCGGCACCCGGGACACCCAGTCCGGGGACCGCAGCATCAGCTCGACGGTGGGCGTGGCACGCTCGTGCCCATTCTCGGTTCTTTTGATCGCCACGCCCTCGCTGATCGTGCGCACCTCCGGCCACGGCACATACGCGGTCGCGCCGGCGAACCACAGTGCCGGAGCATGCACCAGCGTGATCCCGGACGAGTCGACCGCGACCCCTTGACGGGTAAGCATCCGCGGCGCGAACCAGGCCAGCACCCCCGCCATGCCCAGGGAAATCACCAGGATCTGGCTAATCTCGCCCTGCAGCGCCGCCCTGATACCCGCGGCATTGGCCGCGCCGACAAAGCCAAACAGGTAGGTGAAGAGCAGAATCATCCTCCCGCGCAGGCTCACCCACTGGGGTTCGGCGCTGCCCCGCTCAGAACGCGGGCCGGCCCCGGCCGGGGCGGGTGCCTCGAACAGGTCGGGACGCACACCCCGCAGCATCCGCTCAAGCTCTCCCACCTTGGCGTGCCCAGGGCTGAGGAGCACACGCGAGGATGGCGAGGCACTGCCCGACGAAGTCTCGTCCGCCGGCACGAGCTTGGCCCAGGTGGGCATCCGCACCCCGTGGTCGACGTGGTACAGCAGCACCTCTAGCGCCATCTTGCTTCCGGAGCCCACCGCCGTCCTGATGTGGCGCACGTCCCGCCACGGGATCGAGACCTTGCATTCGCGGAACCACAACATCGGACGCCGGACCAGGGTGATGCCGTACTCGTCCACATCGGCCCACTGCTGCGCCCAGCGCGGCAGCAGCACAACCAGCATCGCCACCAGCACGCACAGGGGGAGCAGCAACACTGCGATGGCGCCGAGGTCGTAGGACTGGCCACCGACGTCGACGACGTAAGAGAGGAGGGAGTTCTGCCAGACTGACAAGGCCATCAGGGAACCTCCCCCCAGGATGACCCACGGCACGAAACCGCGCCTGCGCGTATTCACCCGACCGCGCGGGTGCGCCGGCGGCTGCTCGACGCGCGGTTCCGGGGTGGAGGGCCCGGGTGGTGTTCCGGACTCGGGCGGGTGCTGCGGCATCGAGCCGCGCGGATCAGAAGGCATTGCGGGAGTCTACGGTTTCCCGAATCCGTTACCCAATTGTGCCAATGCCGAATGGCTGATTCCGGCCGACTTGCGGGCTCGTCGGGCTCGGAGTAACGCCGCTGGTCAGGGAGCCCGTAAGGGGGATCTCCGGCGCTGTCCGGTCACCCGCCAGTTGAGAGGGCCACGCCGCTACTCCGAACCGTCCGGCTCGGCGACGAACGTGCCCTTGCCAGGAACGGTTACCACAAGGCCGCGATCTCGAAGCTCACGGACGGCCCTGCGTGCGGTAAGGCGAGCGATGCCGTATTCCTCAGCGAGCCGCGTCTCAGCAGGAATCGGCCGGTCCGGCTGCAGCTCTCCGGACTTGATCTTGGCCGCGACGATGTCCGCCAACTGCACGTACAGCGGTGTGGCGCTCTCGTGTTTCAACTCGTCTGCATCGCTCACACCCCCAACATAGACAGGCGTTGACCTGCATATTCAGTTAGATCCCTCTGTACTCCTATGCAGAGGGGTATATACTGGATAAGCTCTGAGGATCACAAAGACCCCGGCGGCCGCTGGCACGGCCCCGGGGCGTGGCCACCAACTACACAGGAGTTGATGACGTGTCCATCCTGCCACCGCGCCAGAGCGCGCGTGTTCGCCCCTACCTTCGCGTCCTGGAACGCGCGCGGACGGTCGAGAATGACGTGTTCGACCAGTTCATCGACCTGCTTTCCCTGCTCTCCGCGGGGGTGGCCCGATGACCGCCACCCTTACCCGCTGGGGGCGCTCGCCCCGGCACGCCGACGCCCATTCCGCCGCCGCTCGGCTGCAGGCCCGCAACCCGGGCCTGATCGTCTGGTTCGGCGAGACCAGCGGCACCTACCACGTGCTGGACGACGATGGGCTGCACGAACACGCGAGCCTGGACGCGGCCACGATGTTCGCCTGGTGGCGCACCAACCGTCCCCAGCCCCGGACATACGCGCCGCGCGGTTCCCGAGGGGCGCAGCGGTGAGCCCGGAGGCGCCCATGGTGGGCGAACTGGTGCGGCGTCGTTGACGCGTCGAGGACGAGCGTGCGGACACTTTCGCCACCGATCATGACCACACGGTCGTCCTCGATCCCGGCGAGGCTCGGTTCAGGAGGCGTCCGGCGCGAGCTCGGCCAGCACGTCGAGGGCGTAGTCAGTGGTGGCCTCGGGGTCGGCGTCGGGGCCGCCGATCGCGGGGTCGAAGTTCAGTTCCAGGAACAGCTCGTCGATGCCCGCATCGCGGTAGCGGGCGATGTCGTCCCGGATCTCGCCGAGCGTTCCGAACAGCGGGCGCCGGTCGGCCCCCTGCGGCTCCGAGAACACCTGGACCGCCCCGCGGCTGGCCACCCGGGCCTGCGAAACGTCCCGGCCCGCGTCCCGGTAGGCCGATTCCAGGCCGTCGAGAACCCTGCGCACCGCGGGCAGTGGGAGGTTGCCGCCGACGAACCCGTCGCCGAGTGCGGCGGCGCGCCGCATCGCCTTCTTCCCGTAGCCGCCGATCAGCAGCGGGGGTGACGGCCGCTGGAGCGGCTTGGGCTCGACACGCGACGCCGGTATGTCGTAGAACTCGCCGTGGAACTCGACCACATCGTCGCTCAACACGCGCCGCAGGCACCGCACGAACTCGTCCATGCGCGCGCCGCGCCGGGCGAACGGCACGCCCACCGCCTCGTACTCGTCCTTGGACCAGCCCAGCCCCAGGCCGACAGCGAGGCGGCCCCCGGCGACCTGGTCCAGGGTGGCGAGCTGCTTGCCCAGGAGCAACGGCGGATAGTAGGGCGCCACGAGCACCGCGGTCCCGAGCCCGATGGTGGACGTGGACGCCGCCACGTGCGCGAGCGTGACGATCGGATCCTGGGTGATCTCGAAGGTCGCCGGCCACGGCTGCCCGGCCAGCGGCGGGTAGTCGTTCTGCGGTTCGACCGGACGCATTAGACGCTGCAGCGTCCACAGCCGGTGGTAGCCGAGCCGCTCGGCGGCCTGCGCGATCCGCACCTGGTTGTGCGGGGTAGCCCAGGAGCCGGAGCACGGTAGTGAGAACCCGAGTTCCATGGTCGGCCTTCCTCGTTGTCGGTGGCTCGCGGGGACCGTCGCGCGGCCGGCCCGCTATGCGGGCCGGCCGCGCGATCCGGGGGACGTACCAGTGTTTCCTAGGACTGCTTGTCGACGTTGAACTCGACGTCGCGCGTCTCCGGGCCGATCGCCGCACCAATGACGACCAGGATCCCGCCGACCACCAGCAGCGGCAGCACGGTCAGGTCGAAGGGCATGAACCGGTCAAGCTGGGACTGGTAGAAGGCGTAGAACGAGGGCGGGATGACCGCCAGGCTGTATCCGAGGCCGAACCCGGAGGCCCGGACACCGGTCTGGAACCGCTCGTTGATGTAGGTCGTCGCCAGGCCCCAGAACCAGACGATGACCAGCACTATCGCGGTCACCAGCGCGATGAGCAGCACCGTGCTGTCCGGCGGCGAGGTGAGCAGCACGTAGTACAACGGGGTCCCGATGATGGCCGCCGCGGCTCCGCTGACCATCAGGAACGGCCTGCGCCCGGTCTTCTGGCTGACGACCCCGGCCGCGACGTACCCGCCGGCGAGCACCAGATAGGCGACCCCCAGCAGCGCGTTGGACTCGGTGCCGGACAGGCCGACCGGGTCGGCGAGCAGCCCGGGCATGATCGCGGAGACCGTGTTGAGGCTCAGCCAGAAGCCGCTCATGAGGACGAAGACCTGCAGGAAGCTCTTCAGGCTGTCGCCGGAGAAAAGGGTCTTCAGCGGGGACTTGGTACCGCCACTGGCGCGGAACAGCTCGGACTCGTCGACGTTCTTGGCGTACCAGACGACGTAGATGAGGGAGATGAGGCCGCCGATGACGAACGGGATGCGCCAACCCCACTGCACGTACGCCGAGTCGATACCGCCCACGGGCGCGATCTGCTGCGTCAGCAACGTGATAACCGAGATCGCGACGAACGCGAGCGGGAACCCGACCATGATGTAGGCGCCCCAGTAGCCGCGCTTCTGGCGCGGCAGGTACTCCATGGCCAGCGGGCTCGACGCGGAGTAGGAACCGCCGACGAAGACGCCGTCGATGAAGCGCAGGACGATGAACAGGATGACGGCGGAAATGCCCCACTCGTAGTAACCGGGCAGCGCGGCCATCAGGAAGCTCATCGTGCCGAACCCGCTGACGGCGATCAGGTTGGTGCGCTTGCGGCCGACACGGTCGGCGTACCGCCCGAAGAGGAGCGCGCCCACCGGGCGGCCGAGCAGCGTCGCCACGAAGATCAGCGACCCGACGATCGCCGCGGTCGGCTTGGGCATGGTCGGCGCCACGAAGTAGGCCATTGCCGCGCTGAGGGCGACCACGGGCAGGTAGATGTCGTACATGTCGAGGAAGAACCCGACGAACGCCCCGCGGACAGCTCTCTTGGCTCGGGGGTCGAGAGGTTGCGCGTGGTCAACCTGGTCTGCGGTTGCCATGGTGGCCTCCGGAAGATCGTTGAGGGCCCGGAAGGGCCGGATGCGGCTGAGGGTCTCGCGTTGGCGCAGCGTTGCGGAGTGGCTGTTGGTTGCTCCGGTGCGCCCGGGTGCCGATCAACGCTCGGCTCACTGCTGACGGAGGTGGTGTGCGGGGTGTTCCGCCGCCGGCGGTGGCGGCGCTGGGCCGCGCTGCCGCCGTTCGCTGAACACACGTGAGACACGTCCGGGTTCACGTCTCGTGCGTCGCGGTGTTTCGTCCACCGCGAGATGAGCAGTCTAGTGGATACAGCCTTGTATTGACAGTGTTGATTAATGTCCACTATTTTCCATCATGTATTCACGAGGGAGAGGGGACCAGGTGACCGCCGCTGTGTCCGACGAAACGGGACGAGGACCGCTCACCGGCGTCCGGGTCGTTGACCTGACCACCTCGTACGCCGGCCCCACCGCGGCGATGTACCTCGCCGACCTGGGAGCCGACGTCGTCAAGGTGGAACGTCCCGGTCGAGGCGACGACACCCGGGAGTGGGCACCGCCCGACGTCAACGGGACGGCGGCGTGGTTCGCCTCGGCCAACCGCAATAAGCGCAGCATCGTCATCGACCTGCGATCCGAGGGCGGCAAAACGGCACTGCTGTCCCTCCTCGACCGGGCGGACGTCTTCCTGGTGAACCTGAACCCGGGCAAGCTCGCGTCCCTCGGTCTGGAACCGGAGACGCTGCACGAGCGCAACCCCGCGCTCGTCTACTGCGCGATGTCGGGGTTCGGGCTCACCGGCCCGGACTGGGACCTGCCCGGCTACGACCTCGTCGCGCAGGCGCGCTCGGGCCTGATGAGCGTCACGGGCGAGCCGGGTGGAACACCGCAGCGGGTGTCGACCGCGCTCTCCGACGTGGTCAGCGGGATGGCGGCCGCGCTGGCCGTCTCCGCGGCGACGGTGCGCCAGCGGCAGTCGGGCGAGGGCGACGTCGTGGACGTCTCGCTGCTCGACACCGACCTCGCGCTGATGGCCCCGCGGATCTCCGCCTACCTCGCGGGCGATCCGGAGCCCCGACCGAGCGGCGGGACCGACTCCGTCCTCGCGATCTACCAGTCGTTCGCCACCGCCAACGAGAACATCGTGATCGCCGTGGGCAACGACGCGATCTGGCAGCGCATGTGCACCGCCCTCGACCTGGGCGACCTGGCCACGGCCCCGGAGCTCGCGGACAACGCGGGCCGCCGGGCGCACCGGGAGCGGATAGTGGCCGCCATGACACAACGCCTCCGCTGCCACCCCGCCGAGGTGTGGTTACGCGTGCTGCGAGAAGCGCGGGTGCCCTGCGCCCCGGTACAGTCACTTTCCCAGGTCATCGCGGACCCGCAGGTCAACGCCCGCGACGGGCTGCTGCCGCTGAAGGGCAAGGGAGAGGGGTTGGTCGGCGTGCACAGCCCGTTCCGCCTCGGCTCGCTTCCCCAGCCACCCAATGGGCCGGTGCCCGATCTCGGCGGTGACACGGTCGAGATCCTGCGCGAGGCCGGCTACCCCGATGGCGAGATCGAAGCGCTTCTCGCGCGGGGCGCGGTCGAGGCCGCCGACCACACGGACGTCACTGGAGCGGCATGATGAGCGCGAACCCATCCCTGACCGTCGAGGACGGCCCGGTCACGCTGCTGCGGCTGGAGCGCCCCGACGTGCACAACGCCCTGAACTCCGACCTGCTGGGCGAGCTGGACACCGCTGTCGCCCGCACCGCGGCGTCCGGCACCGCCCGCGCCATCGTCATCACCGGTTCCGGCGACCGCGCGTTCAGCGCCGGCGCCGACCTCGGCGAACTCACCGGCCTGGACGCCTCCGAGGCCCACGCGCGGCTCACGCGCGGCCAGCAGGTACTGAACCGGATCGCCACCTGCCCCCTCCCCGTCATCGCCGCGGTCAACGGGACCGCCCTCGGCGGCGGCTTCGAGCTGGTGCTGGCGGCGACCTTCCCGGTCCTGGCGCAGAACGCCAAACTGGGCCTGCCGGAGGCCGGGCTCGGACTCATCCCCGGCTACGGCGGCACGCAGCGGCTCGTCCGCTCGGTCGGTCCGCAGGTCGCCACGCACGCGATGCTCACCGGGACCCGGTTGACCGCCGACCGGGCCTACGAACTCGGGCTCACGCCGGTCCCGCCCGTAGCCGCGGACGAGGTCGTCACCACGGCGCTGGAGACCGCCCGCGACCTCACCACCCGCGGACCCGCCGCCATCCAGTCCATCCTCAGCGCCGTACGCTCCAGCGCCGACGCCCCGACCGAGACCGGACTCCGGCTGGAGAGCGCGCTCGCCGCGCTGGCAACCGGCAGCCCCGAGGCCGCCGAAGGGATCGCCGCCTTCCGGGAGAAGCGCACTCCCGTGTTCGGCGACGCCGCACAACCGCGGGAGGAGACGTGACCGGCACCCTGCCGCAGGCACGGACGGCGATCGGCGATTCCGACCGCTACCTCGCACTGCACGAAGCGGTCGACGAGCCCGCCTCGGACGCGCTCCTCGACGACCGCGAGCGGCATGTCCGCTCCGAGGTCCGCGACGTCGTGGCCACCGAGGTCGCGCCCCGCGCCGCGGAGGTCGACCGCAGCGAGACGTTCGCCGGCGAGAGCTTCCAGGCACTGGCCCGCGCGGGCTGGGTCGGCCTGCTGTTCTCCGCGGAGTACGGAGGCACCGGCGACAGCACGGTGGCCTACGCCGCCGCGATGGAGGAGATCACCGCCGGCTGCGCCGCCACGAGCATGATCTTCATGACCCAGACGCACGCGGGGTACCCGATCGTGCTGGGCGGCGACCGCGCGCTTGTCCACACCCACGTGCCACCGCTGCTGACCGGCGCCGCCTACGGGTCGCTGGCCATCACCGAACCGAACGCCGGAAGCGACGTCTCCAGCCTGCGCACCACCGCCCGAGCGGAGGCGGGCGGCGACTACCGGATCAGCGGCTCCAAGACGTTCATCACCACCGGCGACCGCTCCAACGTGATCGTCTGCTTCGCCACCACCGACCGAACCGCCCAGCGCGGCGGGGTGACCGCGTTCGTGCTCGACGGCGCCTCCCCCGGGGTCGGCCGCGGCGCGCCACTGGCCAAGATGGGGCTGCACGGGTCGACCACCGCCGAGCTGTTCCTGGACGACGTTCCGGTTCCCGCCTCGAACCGCCTCGGCGAGCCGGGCAGCGGGTGGGACATCATGCTCCGGGCGGTCGCCAAGTCGCGCATCAGCGCCGCCGCCCAGGGGGTCGGTTTCGCGCGCGGCGCCTACGCGCACGCGCTCGCCCACCTGCGCGAACGGCACGGGAAACGCCTGCCCCAGGCGGCCGCGTTCGAGCTGGCCGACCTGCGCGGGCGGATCCTGCAGGCCCGGTTGCTGCTGCTGGCCACGGCGCGCGAGGTCGACCGGGCCGACGCCCCGCCAACGGCACAGGTCGCCGTGGCCAAGCAGCGGTGCACCGACCTGGGATTCTCCGTCGCGCGGGCGGCCACCCGCCTGCTGGGCGGCGCCGGGGACCTGCGCGACCTCGGCGTGGAACGCTACGTCCGCGACGCGAAGGCCGCGCAGATCTACGACGGCACGAACGAGATCCAGCGGCTGCTGATCGCGCGCGACACCGACCGACGACTCGACTCCCTCGAAGGACGGACCCCGTGAGTACCGAGCAGCCACTGGCGGACCAGGTAGCCGTCGTCACCGGGGCGGGGCGCGGGATCGGCCGCGCCGCCGCGCTGGCCCTCGCGGAGGCTGGCGCCCACGTCGTCCTGGCCGCGCGCAGCGCGGACCAGCTCGAAGCGGTCGCCAGCGAGGTACGTGAACGGGGCCGGCGCGCGCTGGCCGTGCCCACCGACGTGACGGACGAGGCCGCTGTCGAGGAGCTCACCGCCCGGACACTGCGCGAGTTCTCCCGGGTGGACGTGCTGGTGAACAACTCCGGCATCCTGGCCAGCACTCCCCTGCTGGAGCAGAGCCCCGAAGAGTGGGACGCCGTGCACGCCACCAACGTGCGCGGGACGTTCCTGGTAACCCGCTCCATCGGCCGGCACCTCGTCGACCAGGGCCGCGGGAAGGTCATCAACATCGCGTCCAACTTCGCGTTCACCGGTGTCCCCATGCACGCGGCCTACTGCTCGTCCAAGGCCGCGGTCGTCGCGCTCACCCGCTCGCTGGCGGTGGAGTGGGCCCGGAAGGGAGTGCAGGTCAACGCGATCGCGCCGGGGTACTTCGCCACCGACCTGAACGCCGACGCCCGGGCCGACCAGGACACCTACGAACGGATCCTGCGGGGCGTACCGGCGCGCCGCATGGGCGACGTCGACGAGCTCAGCCCGTGGCTGGTGCTGCTGGCCGGCCCGTCCTCCGATTTCATGACGGGCGAAACCATCGTGATCGACGGCGGCCAGACCGCTCGATGAGACGTGCAGGACACACGAGAGGAGGGGCTGGTGGCTGACACCGACACACCCCGGACCGTGGCGGTCGTGGGAGCCGGCACGATGGGGACGGGTATCGCCGTCGTGAGCGCCCGCGCCGGGTTCCGCACCCTCATCCACGACGTGGATGAGACGGGGCTCGCCCGGGGGATCGACAGCGTCCGCGGGTTCCTACGCAAGAGCGCCAAGAAGGGCAAACTCACCGAGGAGCAGGCCGAGGCCGCCAGCGAGGCGGTGTCGGGAACAACGCGGCTCGACGATCTCGCCCCGGCCGACATCGTCGTGGAAGCGGTCCACGAGGACCTCGCCACCAAGCAGCAGTTGTTCGGCACGCTCGACGACATCGTGGCGCCCGAGACCCTGCTGCACACGAACACCTCGACGCTGCCCGTCACCGGGATCGCCGCCGGCTCGAAGCTGCCGGAACGGGTGGTGGGAACGCACTACTGCAATCCCGCACCCCTGATGAAGCTGGTCGAGGTCGCGCGCGGGCGGCGCACCGACGACTCTGCCTACGAGCGGACCGTGGAGTTCCTCGGCCAGGTGGGCAAGACGACGGTGCACACCGCGGACCGCCCCGGGTTCATCGTCAACCGGTTCCTCATCCCCTGGGAGAACGACGTCATCCGCGCGCTGGAATCCGGCCTGGGAACGATCGAGTCCATCGACCGGGCGGTCAGGGGGGCGCTGGGCCACCCCATGGGCCCGTTCGAACTGCTCGACATCGTCGGCCTGGACGTGCACCGCGAGGTCGCCATGCGGTTGTACGAGCAGTTCCGCGAGCAGCGGTTCGCGCCGCCCCCGCTGGTGGACCAGATGATCGCCGCCGGCGACCTCGGCCGCAAGACCGGGCGCGGGTTCTACACCTACGACGACAACCGGCTGTTCGGCACGTGAGCGAGACCGCGGGCGCGGAACACGAGTCAGGAGGTAGCATGCGCCGCTTCGAACGGGCCGCGGTCCTCGGGTACGGCACCATGGGCCGCGGGATCGCCCAGGTGCTGGCGTCCTCGGGACGCGCGGTCACCGTCTACGAGACGGACCAGGAACGCGTCGACGCGGGCCACGCCGCGGTCGGCGACTTCCTGCAGGAGGGGGTCCGCCGCGGCAAGGTCTCCGAACAGGAGCGCGCGGACACGCTGAGCCGGATCCGGGGCACCACCGACCTCGCCGACCTGGCCGGAAGCGACCTGGTCATCGAGGCCGTGGTGGAACAGCACGATGTCAAGGCCGACGTGCTGCCGCGGGTCGCGGACGCCGTCGGCCCCAACACGGTCCTGGCCAGCAACACGTCGGCCCTCGCGGTGACCGACCTGGCGGCCACCGTGCCGCATCCCGAACGGTTCGCGGGGCTGCACTTCTTCAACCCCGCCCCACTGATGTCCATCGTCGAGGTGGTGCGGGCCCTGCAGTCGGCGCCGGACGTGCTCTCCGACCTGGAGAACCTCTGCCACGACCTGGGCAAGTCTCCGGCTGTCGTGCCCGACCGGCCGGGTTTCCTGGTGAACCGGCTGCTCATGCCGTACCTGAACGACGTGGTCCAGGCCTATGACGACGGGCTCGCCAGCGCTGAGGACCTCGACACCGCGCTGGAACTGGGCCTCGGCTACCGGGTCGGCCCAATGCGGCTGCTCGACATGATCGGACTCGACGTGCACGAGCACGCCACCGCCAGCGCGCACGCCCAACTGCACGACTCCCGCTTCGCGCCTCCGCCGCTGCTGTCGCGGATGGTCGCCGCGGGGTACCTGGGCGACAAGGCCGGGAAGGGTTTCCGGGCCGGCGGCGGCGCCGGCCCGGACGACGCGACGTAGGGAGAACTCCTGTGGGCAGCTACACCGACATCCTGACCGAGGTGGACGGTCCCGTCCTGACCGTGACCCTGAACCGCCCCGACGCGGGCAACCGCTTCCGGGAGACCACGTGCCTGGAGCTGGCCGACGTCTTCCGGTGGTTCCGCTCGCAACGGGCACTCAGGGTGGCGATCCTGACCGGCGCCGGGGGCCGGTTCTTCTGCATCGGCGGGGAGCACGAGGAGACCGAGGGCCTGGGCTACGACCAGGTGCTGCCGATCATCGACGTTTACCAGGCGATCGACACGGTGGCCAAGCCGGTCGTCGCGGCGGTCAACGGTTTCGCCGTCGGGGGCGGCAACGTGCTGCACAACGTCTGCGACCTCTCGGTGGCCGCGGACACCGCGGTGTTCCGGCAGGTGGGTCCGATGGTCGGGAGCTACGACGCCGGCTACGGCACCTGGTACCTGGAGGACACGATCGGGCGCAAGCGCGCCAAGGAGATGTGGTACCTGAACCGCAAGTACTCGGCGGAGCAGGCCCTGGCGATGGGGCTGGTCAACGAGGTTGTCCCGGCCGCCGAGCTCCCGGAGCGGGCGCGGTCGGTGGCGGACGAGCTGGCCGCCCGGAGCCCGCTCGCGATCGGCGCACTCAAGGGCGCCTTCTCCGCCCGGCACAACGGTGTCTCGGGGCAGGCCCGGATGGCGCACGACCAGCAGCTCACGATGTACCTCACCACGGACGAAGCACACGAGACGAACGCCGCCTTCCAGGAACGCCGCAGCCCGGACCCCGAACGGTTCTGGTCATGAGTGCCACGCGCCCCATCGAGCGGTTCGTCCACGACGACGAGCACCGCATGCTGCTCGACACCATCCACGGGCTCTCCCAGGAACGGCCCGTGCGCGCCGGAGACGCCGGCGGCGGTGCCGACGAGCGGATCGACGCGGCCCGCGCGGAGCTCGTGCGGCTCGGCCTGTGGTCGCTCAGCCTGGCCGAAGAGCAGGGAGGCGGCGGCGCGGACGCCGCGACCGTCGCCCTGGCCACCGCGGCGATCGGGGCGGCCTGGCCCGCCCTGGGAGTGGCCCTCGCCCACGCGCACGCGGCCGGCGCCGCGCTGGCCGGGGACTCCGCGGGCCGCTCGGTCCTGGCCGGGGTCGCCGCCCAGGGGCGGGGCATCGCCGTGGTCGACCTCGCCGGGGACTCCGCGACGTCCCACGACGACGGCACGATCGAGGTGATGCGGGTCGACGCCGCCGCACCAGCACCCGACCTGGTGGTCTTGGTGGACGACGGGACGGTCGCCCTGGTGCCCGCCGACCGTGTCGAGTTCGGCGCGCCGCTCGCGCGCACCGGGCTCGACGGCGCCGGGTCGGTGCCCGCGACCACGTCACTGGACCGGGCGGCGGCCCGGTTCGGTGCTGACGTCCGGCTGGTGCGCCGCACCTTGTACCAGGGGCTCACCGCTGTGGCGGCCGGCATCGCCGAGACCGCGGCGCACGACGCCATGGCCTACGCCGGCGAACGCGTCCAGTTCGGCGGCCCACTGACGGCCCTGCCCGCCGTGCGGGACAGCCTCCACACCCTGCTCGCGGGAGCTTCGGACGCGCTCACCGCCGCTTTCGCCCACCCGCGTGACACGACCGCGGCGGCCGCGTTGCTCGACCGCACCCTGGAGGCGGCCGTCGACGTGGCGTCCGGCGCGGTCCAGGCCCACGGCGGGTACGGCTTTCTGGCGGAGTACCCCGCCGAAGGGCGGCTGCGCGACGCGATCTCGCTGCGGGCGGTCGCCGACATCGGCGCCGTCCGAGAACGCGCCGCACAGGCGGCGGCTGGACCCGACGATCCAGGGGCGGTTTCCCGGAGTGCTTAGCCGTCGGGGATCGGTACGCGGCGATCTTGCGGATCGCGTTCCTTCCGCCGCGCGTGGAGTTTCGGTGGGGTAGGGGGTGAGAGGGCGCTCGGGTTGGAGCCCGTCGCTGCGGTGGGCGTGTGGTGGCGCGTCCACCGCAAGCAGCAGCGAAGGCAGCGGATGGGCCAGCCCCCGGGTGATCGGTACGGGTGCCCGGTGGTGGCGCGTGCGACGGGGGCGGTGCGGGCGCGTGTGGGGGCGCACCCCGCACCGAAGGTGACCGTGGGGACATGTTCGGCGCCGAGAATGTCCTCTCGGTCACTCTCGCTGCGGCCCGCCGCCGGGCGGGAGCGCTGGCACCCGCAAAGGGACGGTTCCCGCAGAACCGGCGGGCCTTCGCCGCCCCCGTTGCGTGGGTCACCTCGGGCACCCGCAGCGACTACTGGGGGCTGGCCCATCCACCGTCCTCGCTGCTCTCGTCGGGCGCGCACCCATCCGCGACCAGCACCGGGTGAACGCCCCCCACCCAGGGCGCTCGCCCCCGACACACCGAAAATCCCGAAACATGGAAGCGCCCACGATCGCAGGAAGGAACGCGATCCTCATGATCGGCGCGATTAGACCGCGCAGTGTTGTGACCGAGGAGGAAACCGATGCCACCGCCCAAGCTCGTCCTGTCGGACACACTGGTGCACAACCCCGCACCGGGCCAGGAGCTGCCGCTGACCGACGCGGCGGTCGAGGAGTACCGCGCATCCGGGCTCTGGAGCGGCCGCACGCTGCGCTCGTTGCTGACTGACGCGGCCGCGCGTGCCCCTGAGGCGCCGGCGCTCGTCGGCCACCGCTCCGGCCAGCCGGGGCGGGAACGGCTCAACTACCGGGAGTTCGATGAGCGTGTGCGCGTGGCGGCCGACGCGCTCTCCCGGCTCGGGGTCCGAGAAGGGGACGCGGTGGCGGTGATGCTGCCGAACCGGGTCGAGTTCCCGATCCTGATCTTCGCCATCGCCGAGCTGGGTGCTGTCTATGTCGGGCTTCCGGTGGCCTACGGCCGGCGGGAGATGACGGCCATCCTCCGGCGGAGCCAGGCCCGGGTCCTGGTGACGGTGCCGTCCTGGCGCGGGAACTCCCCGCTGTCCCTGGCGCGCGAGCTCCGCCCGGAGCTGCCGGGGCTGCGCACGATCGCCGTGGTCGAGGACACGCGCGCAGCGGAGCTGGCCGAGGGCGAGGTGCGCTGGGCGGACCTGCCGGGCTCCGCGCGGCATGACCGCCCGGAGCCCTCCGCGAGCCGGCTGTGCCATCTCGGGTTCACCTCGGGCACGACGGGCGAGCCCAAAGGGGTGATGAACAACCACGAGGCGCTGATCGCGGTGCTGGAACGGTTCGTGGAGCACATGGGCGCCGCGACGTTCGGTGAACCGATCGTGCAGCTCGTGGCGTCGCCGATCGGCCACCACAGCGGGTTCCTGTGGGGGATCCTGATGACGGTGGAGCTCGGTGGCACCGCTGTCCTGGTCGACCGGTGGGACCCCGCCGAGGGATCCAACCTCATCCGGGAGGAGGGCGTGACCGCGATGGTCAACGCCCCCACATTCCTTATGGACCTGCTCGAAACCGACCTGGCGGGCGACCCCGGCTGCCCCCTGCGCACAGTCGTGCTGGCCGGGGCGCCGGTCCCGCGCGCCCTGCCGGAGACGGCGGGCGCCTCCCTGGGGGCTTTCGTCTGCCCGGCGTGGGGGATGACGGAGTACGGCATCGCCATCTCGTGCGCCCCGCACCTCCCGGAGCAGGCCCTGCGCACCGACGGCGTTCCGGTGCCAGCCGCGCAGGTGGCGGTCGTCGCCGACGACGGGACGGAGCTACCGCCCGGGGAGGAGGGCGACCTCCTTGTACGCGGGCCGGGGCTGTTCCTCGGCTATTACGGCCACCCCGACGAGACCCGCAAGGTGTTCACCGCCGACGGCTGGTTCCACACCGGCGACCGGGCGGTCCGCGGTACCGATGGCACGGTCGCGCTGCGCGGCCGGAGCAAGGACATCATCATCCGCGGGGGCGAGAACATCCCCGTCGCCGAGGTGGAGAACCTCGTCCACGCGCACCCGGACATCGTCAACGCGGCCGTCGTGGGCTACCCCGACGAGCGGCTGGGCGAGCGCGCCGCCGCGGTGGTGGTACTCCGCGAAGGCAGCCGCATGGAACTCGCGCAGCTCTGCGACTACCTGTTGAAACAGGGGTTGTCCAAGCACCATCTGCCGGAGCGGCTGGAGATCCGCGACGAGCTGCCCATGACGATGAGCGGGAAGCTGCGCAAGGCGGAGCTGCGCAAGCAGCTCGCGGCGGCGGGAGGCGATGCGGAATGAGCGAGACCGGCCTCCCACTCGACGGCGTGCGGGTGCTCGACCTGTCGACCCTGCTGCCCGGCCCGATGGCCACACTGCTGCTGGCCGAGGCCGGGGCGGAGGTCACCAAGGTCGAGCGGCCCGGACGCGGCGACGAGATGCGCGGCTACCAGCCGCGGCTGGGCGAGGACAGCGCCAACTTCGTGCTGCTGAACCGCGGCAAGGGCAGCGTGACCATGGACCTGCGCGACCCCGCGACGCGCGACGCCCTCCTTGACCGGGCGCGCGACACCGACGTCTGGGTCGAGCAGAACCGGCCGGGCGTCATGGACCGCCTCGGCCTCGGCTACGCCGACGTGAGCGCGGTCAACCCGGCGATCGTCTATTGCTCGATCACAGGGTACGGACAGCACGGCCCCGACGCCGGCCGGGCCGGCCACGACCTGAACTACCTGGCGGAGTCCGGGCTGCTGGGAGACGCGGTGGACCGCAACGGCGCGCCCCACCTGCCGCCAACGGTGATCGCCGACATCGCCGGTGGAAGCTACCCCGCTGTGCTCAACATCCTGCTCGCCCTGATGCGCCGCGACCGCACCGGGCGCGGCGTCCACCTGGACATCTCGATGACGCACAGCCTGCAGACGCTGGCCTACAGCGCTGTGGCGACGCGGGCCGGCAGCGGGAGCTGGCCCGAGGCCGGCCGCGGCCTGCTGACCGGGGGGAGTCCGCGCTACGCGATCTACCGCACCGCCGACGACCGCTTCCTGGCCGCCGCTCCCCTGGAGCAGCGCTTCTGGGAGCGCTTCGCCGCGCTGGTGGGCCTGCCCGCCGGCGACCAGGACGAGACGGGGCGCGAACAAGAGGTTCTGGACGAGGTCGCACGGCTGGTCCGCGCCCGGACCGCCGCTGAGTGGGAGCGGACCTTCGCGGGTGAGGACGTCTGCTGCTCGGTCGTGGCCACCTTCGCCGAGGCGGAGGACGCACAGCGCCTGCGGTCGGACCCCGAGTACCGGGTGGCCGGCGCGGGCGGCCCGGACGCTCCCGCGCTCGGCGTGCCGCTCGCGCCCGAGCTGCGGCACGCACCGGGAACGCGCCGCGCACCCGCGTTCTCCGATCCGGCGCCCCCGGAGAGGCCTGCTTAAGGGCACCCGCCGGTTGCGGCAATGGGGCAAAGCGAGGGGGTGCCCCATCGCCGCAACCCGCGCGAGCCGGGCGGAAACCCACGAGACTCCACGGCGCCGTGGAAAGGGTGGAACGCTCACGATCGGCGGTGCGTTCGAGTGAAGGAGAGCTGAGGACATGCGCGCAGTACAGGTGACATCGTTTGGCAGTCCACCCGAGCTGGCGGTGGTGGAGCTGGCGGATCCGCGGCCGGATGCGGGAGAGGTGGTGATCGACACCCGAGCGGCCGGGGTCAACTTTCCCGATCTGCTGGTGACGGGCGGTACCTACCAGA
Organism: Lipingzhangella halophila; assembly: GCF_014203805.1. Lineage (GTDB taxonomy): Bacteria > Actinomycetota > Actinomycetes > Streptosporangiales > Streptosporangiaceae > Lipingzhangella > Lipingzhangella halophila. The sequence continues at coordinate 636,907 of NZ_JACHJT010000002.1, forward strand.
ACCTGCCGCCACTGCCGTTCGTCCCGGGCAAGGAGCTGGCCGGGGTTGTCACCGCGGTCGGCCCCGACGTGCGCACGCCCGGGGTCGGGACCCGCGTGGCGGCGCAGGTCGAGCACGGGGCGTTCGCCGCGCGCGTCGCGGTGCCGGCGGCCAACGCCGTTCCGGTTCCCGACGGCGTCGACGACGACACCGCCGCCGCTATGGGGATGGGTTACCTCACCGCGCACTTCGCCCTGGCCCGTCGGGCGGCCCTCCGGGAGGGGGAGGATGTTCTGGTCACGGGGGCCAACGGCGACGTGGGGAGCGCGGCTGTGCAGCTCGCCGCGTACCTCGGGGGCCGGGTGATCGCCTACGCCCGGTCCGAGGAGTATGCCGACCACCTGCGGCGCGCCGGGGCGAGCCACGTGCTCACCGGCGACGCGGGCACGCTGCGCGACCGGGTCCGCGAGCTGACCGGTGGCGCGGGCGCGGGGGTGGTCATCGAGACCGTCGGCGGGGAGGTCTTCCGCCAGGCGCTCCGGTGTGTGGCCTGGGAAGGCCGGTTGGTCGTGTGCGGATTCGCCGGAGGCGAGGTGCCCGCGGTGCCCGCGGGGCACGTCCTGGTCAAGAACCTCGCGGTGCTGGGGTTGCAGGTCTCCGACTACCGGGACCGGGAGCCCGAGACGATGCGCAGAGTCCAGGGCGAGCTGATGACCGCGGTCGGCGGGGGGCGGATCGGCGTCCCCATCGCGGCCCGCTTCCCGCTGGGGGAGGTGGCCGGCGCGCTGGAGTTCGTCCGCAAGGGGCGCCGGTTCGGGAAGGCGGTCCTCAGTCTTCGCTGAGCTCCTCGTTCTGGGGCCCGGGCTCCTGCGGGGCGCTGAAATGCGCTCGCAGGTACGAGAGGTGCTCGACCACGGCGGCCTCCGCCGCGTCGGGATCGTGGGCGGCGATGGCCCGGACGATCTCGCGGTGCTGGCGCACCGTCGCCCGCCCCACCTCGGGAGAGAGGTCGAGGTAGTGCACGGGTTCGGTCTCGCGGTGCAGGGCGTGCACGAAGCCGGCGAGCACCCGGCTACCCGAGGCGTCGGCGATGGTGGCGTGGAACTGCGCGTCGAGGTCGGGGACGTCGGGGTCGTTGACGGTGGTGTTCTTCTGCCGCTGCACGATCGCTTCGAGCGTCTCCAGGTGCTCCTCTGTGCGGTGCTCGGCGGCCAACCGGGCCGACGGCACCTCAAGGTACTGCCGCACCATGGCCACCTCCTCCCAGCGGAGGGTCCCGAGCTGCAGCAGGTTGTGCAGCGACTCCTGCAGCAGGTTTCCCAGGGAGCGGTGGTCGATGCTGCGCACGAAACTACCGCCGCCGGCACCCGGCACCTTCTCGATGAGGTTCTGCGAGTTCAGGGTGCGCAGCGCCTCGCGGATCGTGGTGCGGCTCACGTTGAACTGGCGGGACAGCTCCGCCTCGGACGGCAGGCGTTCGCCGCTCTGCAGCTCACCGGAGAGAATCGTCGCGCGGATCTGTTTCTCGACCTGCTCACGCGGTCGGAGCACCTTCTCGCCGATGACCCGGCCATCGCCTTTCATGAACCTGGTCTCCCTTGTGTCGTCCCTGGGTCCGTCCGGCTCCGGCAGCAGCGGTCGCGCATGCCGTGCGTGTCGAACCACGGCCACGGCTGTCAGAGCGCCGGGGTTTCCGCCTGGTAGCGCGGCCGCGCGTCTGGCTCCTGCGCCGTATCGCGAGCCGCTGACACACACCAACGCAGTCGAAAATAGTATCCCTGTTTATTGTAGGACAATATACGGTACGTGGCAACGGAGAAACACCCTGCCTCATGGCCGTTTGCGGCCAGCGGGCACGACCCGTCCGCAGCCGGCCGAGGGGACGACGGACCGCGCGAGGACGTCTAGGATCGCAGTCTGGCCGCTGGGCTGGCTGGGCTGGACCACTCGGCGGCGGGCCCGCCAGCACCCCGAGCGAAAGCTGAGGAACGACCGGCATGTCCTCTGGAAGCTCCTCGATCACCCAGCATTACGTCTTCACGCACATACTGCTGCGCAACGCCGTCCTCAGTAAGGGAAGCGACTTTCCCCACCTGGTCGAGAACCAGACGTTGCACCGCCTGCTCGCCACCGAGTGGCAGAACGCCGCCGAGGAAGTCCCGGTCGAAGCGCGGTGCGTCGACGACCCGCCGACCGCCACCGGCCACCAGATCCCCGGGCACGACGTCGTGCTGATCACCATGCCGCCCCCGAAGGCACCGACCGAAGCCTACTTCGCCGCGGTCACCGTGCGCCGGACGGACCTGCAGGTCCGCTACCTGCTCCTCGAACACTCGCTGGACGTCTCCGCCCTCCTCGGCCTGCCATCGGACGACGGTCCGCGCTCGGTGATGGCGGAATGGCGGCTCGACAGCACCTCACAGGAACCTAGCCACGTCAACTTCGGGGACCGCCCCGTACTGCCAGCCGACACATTCCTCGCGGAGGTCGAGCGGCTGCTCGGTTAGGACCGGCGGGTGCTGTTCGCCGCCGGCGGCTACGCGCCGCGCGAGCGGAGACGGTGCCACCACCGCTTCCGCTCCGGCTTCTGGTGGTCGCGCGGCTTGTACAGGCCCCAGACCGACCCCATGAGCGAGATACCCGTGACGGTGACAATCGGAGCCCCGGCCGGCACTGTCTCGACCGGGTCGCCGTCAAGCCAGTACCCGCCCATGACGCCTGCCCCCTCGACGCGCAGAACGATGTCGTCCGGCGCGATGACCTCGACCGCGCCGGCGAGCGAGTGGGCCTGGATCGTGGTTTCCCGCGCTGTGAACCGTGCCTCGCGCAGGTCGACCGTGACCGCTCCGAAGAGGCTGGCCGCCGAGAATTTCCGGGGCACCACCCACCGTCCCGTCCGCTCCGCCCCGGAGAGGACTGTCAGAGCGTTCCTGCTCGTCGGCTCGGCCTCGACCACCCGCTCGGCACCATGAATGGGGCGCGGCGCACCGTGAGCGCGCTCCACCGACGAGCGCTCCGGCAGATCGGCCAGCAGCGGCGCCAGTTCCCCGCGAGTCTTTGCGCCGTACACGGCGTCGAGGCGGTCCTGGTGCTCAGCGGGATCGAGCCGCCCCTCGGCGAACGCCTCACGCAATGTGGCGGCGACGGTATCCCTCTCGGTGTCGGAGATCCGCAACTGGCCGGGCTGGGGGCTGCCGTTGTGCTCGTCCATACTGCCCAGTATCGAAGGATGGACGGCCCGCGGCCACCGGGGAAATCCCTGAGCTTTCCCTGGCGTCGCGCGGGGGTACGGGATGACGCGGCTACCGCTGCGGGGATCCGCGCGGCCCGCAGCATGCTCGCCGCGCACGCATCGGGTGCGGGCACGAGGGGCCTCCCACCCGCGAACGGCCGCGGGCGGGGGCGTGCGCGGCGGCCGGTGGCGCTCAGACGCTGCTGATGTCGAGCTCACCCTGGGAGTGCGAGGTGCGCAGCCGCTTCTTGTCGAACTTGCCGACGCTGGTCTTGGGCACCTCGTCGATGAACGTCCAGTGCTCGGGCAACTGCCACCTGGCGACCTTGTCGGCCAGGAAGTCGCGCAGCTCGCGCCCGGTTACCTGCTGCCCCTCGGCCAGCACCACGGCGACCAGCGGCCGTTCGTCCCACTTCTCGTCCGGCACGCCGATCACCGCGGCCTCGACCACGGCCGGGTGGCTCATCACGTGGTTCTCCAGGGCCACCGAGGAGATCCACTCACCGCCGGACTTGATCACGTCCTTGGTGCGGTCGGTAAGGGTCAGGAAACCGTCGGGGCTGATCGTGCCGACGTCCCCGGTACGCAGCCAACCGTTGTGGAACTTCTCCGGGTCGGCGTCGCCGTAGTAGGACTCCGCGATCCACGGTCCCCGGACCTCCAGCTCGCCCACTGCCTCGTTGTCCCACGGCAGTTCCGCACCGCCTTCCCCCACCAGCCGCGCGTGCACCGCCGCGGGGAAACGGCCCTGCGTGTAACGGTAGGCCCACCGCTCCTTTCCGGTGGTCCCCGCTGGGGGCCGGGCGACGCTGCCCAGCGGCGACGTCTCCGTCATGCCCCACGCGTGCAGCACCGGGACACCGTAGTTCTCGTCGAAGGCGTGCATGAGCGAGGGCGGCGCCGCGGACCCGCCGACGACGACCTCGCGCAGGTGCGAGATGTCCTGCGGGTTCGCTTCGAGGTGCTGGAGCAGCCCCTGCCAGATGGCGGGCACCGCCGCGGCGAAGGTCGGCCTCTCAGCCGCCAGGAGCTCCGCGATCGGGCCGGGTTGCAGGAACCGGTCGGGCATGACCAGCGAAGCGCCGACCATCAGCGCGGCGTAGGGCAGGCCCCAGGACATCGCGTGGAACATGGGCACGATCGCCAGCGCGGTGTCCTCCTGGGCCAGGCACATGCCGTCGCTCATACAGACCTGCGTCGAGTGCAGCCAGATCGACCGGTGCGAGTAGACGACACCCTTCGGATCCCCCGTGGTACCGGACGTGTAGCACATCGCCGCGGCGGAACGCTCGTCGACGTCGGGCCAGTCGAAGACGTCCGGCTGCGCCGCCAGCAGATCGTCGTAGGAGTGCACCTCGACGCCGCTCGGCGCCTCCAGGACACTGGCATCGCCGCCGGTCACGATCACGTGCTCGACGGTCGGCATGGCCGGGAGTTGCTTGGCCAGCAACGGCGCGAGAGTGCCGTCGACCAGGACGACCCGGTCCTCGGCGTGGTTGACGATATAGACCAGCTGGTCGGGGAACAGCCGGATGTTGAGTGTGTGCAGCACCGCCCCCATCGACGGGATAGCACAGTAGGCAACCATGTGCTCGGCGTTGTTCCACATGAACGTGCCGACCCGCTCGTCCCCGGTGACACCGAGCCCGCGCAACGCGTTGGCCAACCGTGCGGAGTCGCGCCCCACCTCAGCGAAGGTCGAGCGGCGCACGCCCGTTCCGGTCCACGTGCGGATCTCACTGGCCGCGTGCGTACGGCTGCCGTGCCGCAGCAGGTTGCCGATCGAAAGACTTCCGTCCTGCATCGTGCTCAGCATGGTCGCTCCCTTGGGGGTTGTTCAGGAGTACTGGAATCGCTCTGAGGTCTGCTCCCGGCGCGGCACCGCGAGCCCGCTCCCCCTGCGCACTGTGTCCATGGCCCGCGTGACTCGCCCCGCTCCTGAGGTTCCCGCCGGCGCGGAGGGCCATGCCGCCAACGGTGGAGCGATGAGAATCGCCCGGTCCGCGGCGCTACGGGGGCGCGGACCGGGTCGGCGGCCTGCTCCGCGGCCGTGCTCGTCGCGGGAGCCGGAACTGCTCATGGCGCCTCCCTTGGCAGCCGTGCACCTGCCTATCGCGCGTGCCCGGGCACGGCGGCACGAGCCATCGCACTGGCACAAAGGTAACGTGACCCACACCATAGGCAATGGTTCCGGATACCGGGTGAGGCCGCGGATCTGTACAATTCCCTTCCTGCGACGGCGCCCCGAGGTCCCGCGATTGCGCGCGGTAACGGACACCATCCCGGTGGCCGGCACGTCGCATCCGGGAAAAGCCAGGCGTATCGCGCTGATTGGACGTCGCAGGAAGGCGGGGCCAGGTGCGTATCTTCCGGCACAGTGTGGGTGCGGATCGGTTGCGCGCGGCCACCGACGACTTCGCCGCCCGGGTTTCCCGCGAGGTCGACCGCCAGCGGTACGCCAGCCGGACCTCGGCCGACTGGTCCGTGGTCGCCACCTACCTCCTCGACTACGCGGGCGCACGCTCGGTGGAACGCCCCGAGCTGGACCGCGATATCCGGACGGCGGTGTACTCGGCGGCCGAGGCGTACGTCGGAGCCGTCGCGCTCGGCGGGTACTCGCCGCACCGGGCCGCGCGCGTGTTCCTCTCCTACACCAACACCGGAGTCTCCTACGCCGCCGAGCCGGCCGAAGAGCACGGAAGCACGCCGCGCCTCGCGCCCGCGGACTGGATGGCAGCGCTGTACCTGGTGGTCATCGCGGGCGCCGAGTGCAGGCACGCGGTCACGTTGCTGGAGACGACCGCCGCCACCTCGTTGTCGTCCGAGGAACTGGCGTTCGCCGATCACGTTCTGGACGAGCCGGCGAACCGGGAGACCGTCCCGGCCGCGCCCGCGCGGGTCCTCGATCGCCTGGACAACGCTCGCACCGGCGGCGAGTCGGAGCTCGGCACCGCCCTGCGCGCGCTGGTCAAGCGGGACCGCGACGAGTTCTGGACGGCGCTCGGCGCGATGCTGGCCACCCACCGCGGCAACCACGGCGACGACCCGCCACCGCGCAGCCTGCTGCCGCTCGCGCCCATCGCGCTGGCCGCGCTCGCGGTGCGCAACGAGGGATGGGACCTCGCGATCGACTCCGCCTACCTGCCCGCCAAGCTGGTGACCGGCAACGCGTCGGGGGAACGCGCGAGGACCGCCCCCACTCTCGGGCACCCGGCCCGCGTCGAGCGCCCGTGTCTGCACGTCCCGGCCCAACACCTGGCGTTCCTCGATGAGGGGGCCAACGGGGAGATCGAGCACGCGGTGAGCTCGCGGGTACAACTGGACCTGCTGCCGCAGACGCTGGCCTGGACCATGGACCAGCAGATCCGCCGGTTCCGGTTGCGCTCGGCGCACGACCCGGATGGGCGCGACCCGCGGCAGCGCGCGGCCATCGCCATCGCGTCGCAGAGCGGTGCGGCGATCTTCCGCGTCGCGACCGCGCCCGGCGAACACGTCGACGTGACCATCGGACACGTCACCGCGCCCTTGCGGCGCACCGGCCACACGACCGATGCCAGCGGCCTGAACTGGCGAACAGCGGTGTGCGCCGCACTGCTCGTCGATGACGTGCGGTCACTCGACGCGCTGGTCACGCTGCACCCCCGGTACTTCGCCGCTGAGCACACCCTCGATACCTTCCGGTACTACCGCGACGCGCTGCACGACTACCTGCGAGGCGCGGACGCGACCGCCGCAGCGGACCGCGCGCTGTGGGCCCGCGAGCGCGCCGCCGCCAGCAAGCCGGACATGCTGACGCCTCCCGCGGCCCTGTTGTCGCAACTCGTGGCCGGCGACCCCGGCGGCTTCGCGCACACCCTGGTCGAGGAGCTGGAGGAGCACCGCGACCACTTCACGGCCGCTGACAACGCCGATGATCCCGCCCAGCTCGTCAACCTCGACATTCTCGCCCTGGCCCGGCACGCCACAGCAAAGGGATGGCCCCTACCGGTGCGCTCCGGCTACCTACCGGAGGCGTTCCTCACCCGCTGACCAGCCGCGAGCGAGGTCGGGGGCGGCCGCCCATGACTACCGCGTGTGGTCCAGGAAACACCGGTGCGCGCCGCTCTACAGAGGAGGCGGTATCCAGAGCTTCCGGCAACTGGTTCCAACCCAGCCATGTCACCTGTACAACGACCGCACGCTCGCCGCGTACATCCGTCAGGTAGGTGAGCATGAGCCGTCCTTCTTCCTGGACACGCAGCCCAGGAGTCGCGCCGGTGAAGGACGCGCCCTCGGGATAGACCATCGACTCCCGCACCGCGATCTCCCTGGCAAGACGCTCCACCGCATCGACGGCCTCGGGAGGAAGCGCGTCGAGAAGGTCATCTGGGTCGTGCTCCCAATGCCAGTCAGCCACCCTCGACCTCGCGGTGGGCGGCGCGAACGATATCACCGGCTTCCCGAACTGCCCGCGCCCTGATGTCGGCGTCCGGGCTGTCCAAGGACTGTTCGGCCGCGTGCAGACGCTGGGCCGTTCGCGGCCACCGTTCGATGGCGACGGTCGCCCCCCATCGGCGATAGAACATCCGGATGGGGATAACACTGTCCTCCTCACCGGCCCGGGTGAACGCCTGTTGCATTTCCTCGTAGAACTCGGGAAGACGAGTTGGGGCAACCGTGGCCACGGCCTTACGGAGAGCAGGAAGCGTCAGCTTCGGCATCGGAACCAATGGCTCCTCACCGTCGCAACGCTGAACGGGCTCAGTGCTCGTAGCAGAGAGACTAGCGCGCTCCCGTCTCTCCGGCAGCGGAAACGGCGACGGTGGGCGGTTTCTCCTTCTGGTCAGTCACCGGGTCACGCACTGCCGTGCTCCTGGGAGTCGCGCAGTTCCAGGGCCGAGGCCCAGAGCCGGGTGAGCGGCTGCACGGTGGACGCGGGGCGAAGCCGGGGCGTTGTCGACCGTGTCGCGAGCGCGTCGCCACCGACCGGCGGGCGGCCGGGAGCTGATCGGCTCGCGCGAGTGAGGGAGTC